>CAZHZL010000114.1:0-5824 GCA_964537245.1 uncultured Oscillospiraceae bacterium | reverse complement strand
TGAATACCCAAACATTTTGGATAATTCACGAACATTTTTGCCGTTGTAATTTTGTCTGATGTAGTTATATATATAATCCTTTTTATATAACTTCTGAGGAAACAAAATTTGCTGACCTTTAAACAATTTATGTATTTTAACAGCAGTTTCTGCACCTGCTGCAACGGCAATTTCCTCATAAATATCTGCAAAATCTTTTGCTTCCATAGACAATTCACCTCCTGTATTTACTTATATTATTAATTTTAGACTTTTTTCTTTGAAATTACCATTTGTAATTTTCAATGAAATTTACATTGTTAATTTCAAAACAATAAGCAAGGAACATCTGTAAATATGCAGATGTTCCTTGTTCAAAAGTATAATATATAATTAATAACAGAAAATTAGACGGTAAATATAAATTTGCGTTATCTGGGAAATTATGATATAATACCACTAATTTTAGGCAGCGATGTAACACTTGTCACACATTTTTTGCCGCATCTTATATTAAAAAGTTATGGTTACACTAAAATTATTAATATATTTATTTTTCTATTATATAAAGTATAATAAAGCGTTACATGTGTTACCGTTATTAAGCATTTTAATGGTTTTAAATAATATATTATACGATTAGGAGTATTAAATGGAAAATTTAAAAAAACACCTATATGAGTTATCTGTTAATTTGACGGAAACTTCATGTAAAGATGAAGTACATATACCAAGTGAAATCTTTAAAGAAGTGGCTATTTACGAATATTTGAAAATAAAAAATTCAGATGAATTAATACTAAAAGAAGTTAAAGATGATGTCGCTGACAGTATAGTGTCAGAAGTGTTGAGAAATTACAGTCAATCGCTTTCGCATAATAAAAGAGCAACGGTTGATTACAAAATTTTCAAAGAAGAATATATTTATTTCTGGAAAAGAATACGAGAAAAGAAATTAACAGGCGAAAATATTAATTTATTAAAAGATATTATTAGTAAAAGCAAATTTATAATTGGAAAAGAAGAGTATAACGGTTATACCTGGACAGATGAAGATGCAGAAGAAATCTTACCATTAAATTTGAAAAAGTTTGCAAAGCATTATTGGCATAAATCAAAAATAACGAAAGACTTAGTGCCGTTTTATATTATTTTGTATGCGTTAATTATAACATCAATTAATGATGATTGTCCGATAAAATGCCATCAGAGAGCAATCATAAACTATAAGAAGCATATGAATATTGATGTGATGCATGCTCTTGACTGGATTGTCGACTGCTGTGTGGAATTATACCTTAACAACGAGCAATCGTATTTATTTAACAGTAAAATTACAGTATCGGGCATTGTAATATTTTTAGAACGTTTTGAATACTCCAAGTATTGTATTAAAGAACAATTTTATACTTTGTTAAGAGCTTTATATGATGGTACACTTCATTTAAAAGATTCTACCAATTTACTTACAGAAATGAGATGTGTTTCTTTTATCGAGCAAATACATTCTCTGTTTAATGGAAATAAGTATAAATGGAAACTCGTAAGCAAATGGCTAAATCCGAACAAAGACGAACAAATAGGCTTAGGATACATGTCATCTGATTACAGAATGATAAAGAAATATTTATGTGAATACTTTGAAATCAAAGATAAGAAAACAAACATTGAACAGGACATTTTTAAGACTGATTCAAAGTTATTTACTTATTATATTGATAAAGCTTTTATGAACGATATACCATTAGACGGCTCTGGAAATATAACAAATAATTCAAAAGTTTCAGAACGACTGGATGAACAATTTGCAAAAATTAACTCTAATTATCTATTTTCTGTTGTTCTGTTAGCATTAGATGCTCCGCTAGATAACTATTTATCATATATATCGTATGCTGAAGTATGTGATGAAATAATAAATACATTACCAGATATAGAGAATTCAAATAATTATAGAGAAATCAACGGGCACAGTGCTTCTATGTATTTTTTGCTCGATACAGTAATGAGTGAAAGAATCTTTTTACTTCAGACAAATGAGTTGTGTTCAAAAATAATCAGTATGTTTAAATATGTTTTTGAAAATCCTGAAGAGATTTTTTCAAAAAAATTTATAAAGGAACATGGATTTTTATTAAATAAGACCTTTGACAAGGTACTATTAGAAATATACTTAAATATAGTTTTATCCTTTAAAATAGGGGGTTGAAGCATTGCTTTAACCCCCTGAATTTTTTCCGATAATGTCTGTCGTGCAAATCTATGGATTTTAATGTATATTACAAATAGGAGATGCGCATTCCAAAATTATTTTTAAAGGAGGTAAACAGATTTATGCAATGCATACTTTATACAAAGTTCTCGAGATGTGTAAAGCCTGTTACAATTGATTATGGCTAAAAAACATAGTCTTTTAGATGAATTCGGAAACTTAAATGTTTATACAGAAGGGAGAGAAATTACAGATGAAGTGCATGATGGAAATGCAACTGAAAATACTGCTCTGGCTAATTTTAGGAACAAGCAGGACTTAAAAGCAGTATTTAATATGCTTTTAGACTGGCATGACTTTATTGAGGTTAACGGACAGTTATATATTTATGACGAAGAGTTTGGTTATTGGAAATTAATACCTGAATCCAATGCCAATCGGGAGATTAGGAGGCTTGTATCGACTTCCTTTTTCACAATCATAAGTAAAAGCAGTCTTGGGGAACTTTATGAATGGCTATTACTTGAAGCCCCTCATAAAGACGAAAACATATTTTTTCAAAGTACAAAGTACATTAATTTTAGAGATTGTGCTATTGATTGGGATACGAAAAAGAAGTACGAAAAAGACCGCAAGAAACTGTACTTCAGATATGCCTTGAACATAGAATTCCCCAAAGAAAACTCTACAGGTGTTTTTAGGGGGTTTGTTCATGATATTTACCCTAATGACAAACATTCAAAGAGGGAATTATCCAAACTTTATGGTCTTGGCATAAGCGATATAAGAGATTTAAAGTATATGTCATTTTTATACGGTCCATCTAATACCGGCAAAACAATCACTCAGGCTTTGCTCGAATATTTGGTCGGTGCAGACAATTGTGCTTCGATTTCCTTTTCACAAATGAGTAGCGAATTTGCCATTACACAGCTAGTCGGCAAAAGACTTAACCTTTCAGGCGAGGTTAGCGGAGCGACAACAAACCGACTGGATATTATTAAGTCTATTACCGGTAATGATAAGATTACTGCTTGTTACAAAGGAAAAGATCATTTTCAGTTTAAAAGTAATTGTCTTTTAGTATTTGCTTGTAACTGTTTCCCGAAAATCAATGATTTCCTCGAGGTTCAGTCATTTCTTGAGAGAGTAGTATTTTTCCCATTCGTCAATGTTAAGGACAGAAAAGATTGGGACAATAACCTTTTGGAAAAACTAAAAGAGGATACAGCGGGAATAATAGACTTTGCTTTAGAAGGTTTAAGAGCATTGAAAGAGGATGACTACACCTTTAAAGAAAGTAAAGCAATGCTTGACTGTAAAAGATATTTCAGTGGAATGTTTGATAGCTTTTCAATGTTTGCCGACAAATACATAGAGGCAGAAAAAGGAGCTGTTCTTACAAGTAGCGAAATTACAGAAATGTATCGTAAGTTTTGTGATGAAAACGATTATACTGCCCTTGCAGATAATCAATGGGCACAAATTATTAAACGTGATTTTGTTTGTTATTCAACAACAAAGTCTGTTGAAAAGGATTCTTTAAAAACTCGTGTCAGAGGATATAAAGGTATCAAGTTTAAACCGATAATATGTGAACTTTATGATGAGGAGGTAGAATACAGTGAGACTATCACAGATATTCCAGAAGAATACTATAACCACAAAGGAGGTATGAACCATGAAGAATAATTACTATTATGCTGTAAATGGCTATAATGCCGTAGGCGTTTTTAGTTCTTGGAGCAGAATTGCTCTAAATAAGAAGTACATAAAGGGCTTTCGCAATAAGAAGTTTACTACAAGAGAAGAAGCCGAAGTTTATGCAAAAGAGGTGGCAGCAGAAATCTTACCGGATTTCTGCACACCGCCAACCGATATGCGGGTAAATTACATATATTTCATAAAAGAAATGAGGGAAGATGCAGATGAAGACTAATATAGATTTAATCCTTGAAGCTATTTATAGTGTTTTGAATCACAAATAGTCATATGAACAAATATTAAATTAAAGGAGGTGCAGAGTATGGCTAGAATGTTAAATGCAGTTGCTTATTGTAGATATTCAAGCGATTTACAGAGAGAAGAAAGTATTGAAGCTCAAATTCGTGCAATAAAAGGTTTTGCAGAGCATAACGGCTATACTCTGCATAAAATCTATGCTGACAGAGGTATAAGCGGTACGACTGATAATAGACCGCAGTTTCAGGCTATGATAGAAGATATAAGAAATAGCGATAATATATCTGCAATCATATGTCATAAATACGATAGATTTGCAAGAAACAGAGCTGATAGTGCGATTTATAGAAGAGAGTTGGAAAAATACGGTGTAAAGCTCATTTCAGTATTGGAAAATTTTGACGACAGTCCAGAATCAATAATTTTACAATCTGTTATTGAGGGCTATAACGAGTATTACAGTAAAAATCTCAGACGAGAAGTAATGAAAGGATTGAAAGAAAATGCTCTTTCCTGCCGACACACAGGTGGCAAACCCTGTCTTGGTTATGATGTAGATAAAACAACAATGAAGCTCGTTATTAACGAATGGGAAGCTGAAGCGGTTAAATTAATTTTTAAACTATATCTCGATGGGTACGGGTATTCTCATATTATTAATGAACTTAACAAAAAAGGGTATAAGACCAAGCGAGGAGCTGAATTTGTTAAAAATAGCTTATATGAGATTTTAAGAAATGAAAAATACTCTGGTGTATATACATATAACCTTTCCGCATCAAAAAATTCAGAAGGTAAATTTAACAGACATAAGAAGAAGTCTGATGAAGAAGTAATCAGAATTGAAGGAGGAGTACCTCAAATAATATCTAAAGAAGAATTTCAAAAAGTACAGCAAATGATGGAAATGAGACAGAAGAAAACCGCTGCATTTAAAGCAAAACAAGATTACTTACTTTCCGGTAGAATTATATGCGGTGAATGCGGTTGTACTTATGCCGGGAACTCAAGAAGAGCTGATTCGAACCACTCATTATATATTTCATATCGCTGTACAAAGAGGAACAAGAATATCAAGTGTAAGAACCATGAGATTCAACGTGATTTGATTGAATCAATAGTGCAAAAGAAATTAGCCAATAAAGTTTTTAATGAAGGTGTATTGCCTGAAGTTATAAACAAATATAATGAATTTGCAGCGGCAAAGAATACTGAGCTAATAGCATCTATTGCTGCTGTTAAAGACAAGATTGCTGAAACGGAAAAAGGCATTGAAAATATAGTAAATGTAATTATGCAGACAGGTTCAGCGGCATTAACAGACAAGCTGAAAGAATTAGAATGTGATAAAGCAAAATTCGAACAGACATTGCACGAAAAACAGCGAGAATTATCTGAAATGACCGTTGATGAAAAAGTATTGAAGCAAGCCTTTAAAAAGGCTAAGAAAATGCTTGAATCAGGAATACTCTCTAACAAAAAGGCAATTATTGACCGCTATGTGAAGCAGATTATATTGCACAAAGATAAAATAGTAATAGAGTTTTATGTAACCGATACATATACAATCACAGAAGAAATATCACGTTCATTGTTGTAAAAGGGGCTGTCTCACTAAAAAGTGAGGCAGTCCTAAATTTTTGCACACAAAAAGCCGCAGAAGTATGGAAA
>CAZHZL010000113.1:0-5927 GCA_964537245.1 uncultured Oscillospiraceae bacterium | reverse complement strand
CAAAATATATTGACAAACAAGAAATTGTATGATAAAATAATCTCAAATTTTATATAAAGGAGAGAACAAAAATGAGAAAAAGTGTAAAAAAGGTTATTGCATTGGCAGGGTGTACGGCAGTTATTTTTACATCAACCGTATCAGCAAGCGAAGCTGTGGAGGTTAATCCGTTTTTAACAGTTGGAGGTGAAGCCCACGGTGAAAAAAATGATGTTATAAAAATTATTGTGTTGGGAAATTCTGAATGGGAAAAGGCTTCCTCAGAGCTTCAGAAATATGGAATTATGAACGGAGACCCTGACGGAAATATGAGAACGAACGCATTTCTTACAAGAGCGGAAGCGGCTGCGCTTATATTCAGAATACAGGGCTTTAATGCAGAGAGTATGGAGCAGCCTTCTGCTGAATTTACGGATATGGAAAATCATTGGGCGTATAAAGAGGTAATGTATATGCAAAAATCAGGACTTATAGACGATATCAGCGGTACATCGTTTGAGCCTGAAAAAAATATGTCCGTCAATGAATTTGTAAAAATGGTTGTTGATGTGCTTGGCTACAAGCAAAAAGCCGAAGTAAACGGCGGATATCCTGACGGTTATATGAAAACGGCGGACGAGCTTGGAGCTTTAGCAGATTTTTCAGCAGCAACGGACGATTATATAAGAAGGGGAGAGGCAGCTGTTATTTTAAAAAATGCGCTCGATATTCCTCTTATGATGCAGACAAGCTTCGGCTCATCGGTTGAATATACGGTTATGAACGGTCAAAACGGCGCGTCATATATAACCTTAAGAAAAAATCTGGTGGAGAAAAAATAAATATGGTTTTATAGTTGCAATTTATTATATTTTATGATAAAATATAATAAAGGAGCTGATGACCTATGAAATGGAAAAACATAGCTGTTTACGCAATAATCATTATTGCAGGCGTATATCTTTTTGCGCAGGTGAGTGACCTTAAAAGCAGTCTTGTACAGCTTGAAAGCTCAACATCAAACGATTTTGTGCGCCTTGAGAATAAAATTTCATCTGTTTACAGCAATGTTGACGCAAAGCTTAAGGAGCAGGCAAGCTTATTTTCAAAGGTGAGCCACGATTTTTTTGAATTTTCAGAAACTGAGAATCTTGTGTTTATGAATGTCAGCCTTATTCCGAAAACTCTGACCGACGGTATGACTGTAAAAATAAGCTATGACGGTCGCAGCGCTGAATTTGAAAAAGCAGAAAATAATGAATATAAAGCTGTTATTCCTGTTGAGCTTTTTTCAAAAGGTGACGAAGCACCCTTGGTCGAAATAAGGACAGGGAACGAAACAAAAACGCAGTATCTTGACAGTATAGATTTGAAAAACTTATGTATGAGATATCTTCCGTCAATATATGCAGACGCAGTTACAGATGTTAACACTACAAAATATAAAGACGGTAAAATGAATTTAAGACTTATTTTAGACATAGGCTATAATGCTTCTTCATACGATAAAAAAATATTATTCAAAAAAATTGATGTTGTGACAGAAATAAACGGCGAAGAGGTTGACAGAAAGGACTATACGAAAGAGCTTTTAGGCTGGGGAGATATAACCTCACCATTGGTTGATTATGAATATCCTGACGGACAAAGCGCTGAAATAATATTTGAAAAAAGCTATCCTATGAAGGAAACGGACGAGCTTTCGGTTGATGTTGAAGCTGTGGATATTTTAGGCTACATACACAGATACAGAGGATATTTCTGGAAGCAAAATAAGGACGGCGCGGTTGCGGAGACTGCTTTTTTCGGAAATGAAATCATTATGGACAAAGACAGAAATATTCTTTATGACGGAAAATAAGAGGTATATTAAAATGATAATAAGGCGTGCAGAAAAAAAGGATTTAAAAGGTGTAAATAAGCTTTTATGTCAGGTGCTTGAGGTTCATCACAACGGCAGACCTGATATCTTTAAAAGTAATTCAAAAAAATATACGGACGATGAGCTTATAAAGCTTTTTTCGGACGACGAAAGACCGATATTTGTTGCGGTTGATGAAAAAGACGAAGTTCTCGGATATGCTTTTTGCATTTTTACAGAGCATAAAAACGATAATGTACTTACGGATATAAAATCTCTTTATATAGACGACCTTTGCGTTGACGAGAAAAAAAGGGGACAGCATATCGGAAAAAGCTTGTATGAGTATGTCGTTTCTTTCGCAAAGAAAAGCGATTGTTACAATATAACTCTTAATGTCTGGGAGCTTAACGAAGGCGCAAAAAAATTCTATGAAGCCTGCGGTCTTTTACCGCAGAAAACGGTAATGGAAAAAATTTTGTAAATATCTATTGACAACGGTGCGTTTATATGGTATAATCATATTTAATATTATAAAAGAAAGGTATTTTTTATTTATGGATTCTGACGCGGTCAGTTGCATTATGAGAAAATATAAAAAATTGTAATATGTGGGGCATTCCTGAAAATAGCTTATTTTCAGGTGTGCCTTTTTGTGATTTAAAATAATTTTTTTAAGAAAAGAAGGAGAGAAAGTAATTATGGATGGTGTCGCCGCGTATATCGTAGTGATGGCAATTTTAATTTTAATGTCGGCATATTTTTCTGCCACGGAAACAGCGTTTTCATCACTTAACAGAACAAGGGTGAAAACATTGGCTGAGAAGGGAAATAAGAGGGCAAATTTGGTTTTGGAATTATCTGAGCGTTATGACCGCCTTATTTCAACAATATTGATTGGAAACAATATTGTAAATATATCTGTTGCGTCAATAGGAACGGTTATGTTTGTTAAAATGTACGGTGATATAGGGGCAACGGTTTCGACGGCAGTTGTGACTGTTTTTGTCCTTATATTCGGAGAAATTTCCCCGAAAAGCATTGCAAAGGATGCGCCTGAAAGCTTTGCTCTTTTCTCTGCGCCTATAATAAGAACTCTTATATGGATTTTCACACCGATTAATTTTTTGTTTACGCTGTGGAAAAAGCTTCTTTCAAAAGTTTTCAGAGTTGAAGAAAACAAGAAAATGTCTCAGGAAGAGCTTCTTATGTTTGTTGATGAGGTTGAGCAGGAGGGAAGTATAGATACCGACAGCGGTGATTTGCTCCGAAATGCAATCGAATTTAAAGACAGAAAGGCTGAGGATATACTCACACACCGTGTTGATTTGGAGGCTGTATCTATTGATACGGATAAGCAAGAGGTTGCAAGAATGTTCTCTGAAACAAAATTTTCAAGACTTCTTGTTTATGAAGAGGATATCGACAATATAATCGGTATAATCAATCAGAAGGATTTTTATATAAACGGAAAAGTAACAGAGCGAAGCCTTAAGGAGATTATCACAGAGCCTCTTTTTATACATCAGTCTGAAAAGATTGACAGACTCTTAAAAATGCTTCAGAAGGAAAAATCCCATATCGCTGTTGTAATTGACGAATACGGCGGAACGCTGGGTATTGTTACGATGGAGGATATTTTAGAAGAGCTTGTCGGCGAAATATGGGACGAGCATGACGAAATTGTCGAAATGTTCAGCGAAATAAGCGAAAATCTTTATAAGGTTGACTGCTCGGTAAACAACGAAGATTTTTGTGCATTCTTTGATGTTGAGTACGAAACTGAAAGCACATCGTTGAGCGGCTGGATAATGGAACAGCTTGAAAAAATGCCTGAGGAGGGGGACACCTTCTCGTTTGAAAACCTTAGTATAAAAATTGATTCAATTGACGGTCACAGAGTAGATTATGTAATTGTATCTGTAAAAGAGCCGGTAGCGGAAGAGGAAGACAATAAGTAAAAAAATAAGCTGACACGAAATGTAAAAAAATTTGTGTCAGCTTGCTTTTTATATATCAGTCTTTTTTGAAGCGGAAGTTTTTAAGATTACAGCGTCTTTTATAGCATTTATCTTGATTTTTTCTTCACCTTTTGCAAATTCACCGTCCAAAGACCAGTTTACTCCGTCTGAAAGCTCAAATTCGATTTCATCTGTTTTGAAAAATTCAAATACATCGTCGGAAAAATCAGAGTTTATAAGTCCCCATATTTCCTTATGAAGCTCTGCCGGTGTCTTTGGTACTTTCACAAGCAGCACCTCAAAAAGTCCGTCATTCATATTTACGACATCTTCTCCAAGCTTCAGCATACCGCCTATTGAAAGAGTGTTTGCCACACAGCCGAATACATATTCACCGTGTTTTGTTACATCAAAGGCTTTATATTTTACTTTTATAGGGTGTATACTTGCTAAATCCTTAATACCCTCAAGCACATAAGCTGTATGACCTAAAACATTTTTTGTTGACTGAGGTGCAGTATATGAAACAGAAGTAAACGCTCCGAAGGAAGCTATATAAGAAAAATATCTGTCATTAAAAATACCTATATCTATAAAGGTATTTTTTCCGTCTACAATATTGCGCGCCGCTTTTTTTGGAGTAAGCGGAATACCGATACTGCTTGCAAAATCATTTGTGCTTCCCGTCGGAATATATCCGAGCGGAATATTGGAGCCGGACTGCATAATTCCTGTTATAACCTCGTTTAAGGTTCCATCTCCGCCGCAACACACAATAAGACTTGTTTTTCTCAGCTTTGCATTTTTGGCTAGCTCGGTTGCATGACCTTTATACTGAGTTATCTGAGTGATTACCTGATATCCTGCTTTGCAGAATTCTGAAAGCATATCGAAAAGAGCAGTTTTAGACTTCAGCTTTCCTGCACTCGGATTGATAATCATCAGTACATTTTTCATTTGCTTTAACTTCCTTTCAGATTTTGTAACATATATTATACTACATTTTTTTCCAAAGTCAATAGATTTCTTTAAAAAATCACAAATAAAAATCGTGGTTGCTGATGCTTGTGAAATACTGCCTGTTATTCACTATCCAGAAGTTTGAAGCAATCCTAGGATTTAAAAAATAAAGACATTCTCCGATGATATTCTCTCCGTTTAAAGCGCGTTTTGCCGCTGTAACGCTCGGATAAGTCGGAGTGCGGTATATTTCTCCATTTATTGTAGGTTCAAACTGCACGCCGTAGTTTTTATCAAATATCACTCCATAAACAGTATTTGGAAAATCAGGAGATTTTACTCTGTTTATAACAACATTTCCTACCGCAATTTTTCCCTTTAACGGCTCTCCGCCGCTTTCCGATTCAATTATTCTTGACATCCAGTATATGTCGTCTTTTGTGTAAGCTTTTTTTAAGGAATGTTTTTCAAAGCTGTGACTGCTTTTTATATCCACAATATAAAGCTCCGAGTTCCAATCGACAGAGGCGTCTAAAAATTCACACACATTTCTTACGGGAACAAATACTCTTGAGCCGACATTGTAGGCTTTTTCTTCCATAATCTCTTCTTCACCGTTTACCAAAGCTTTTTTTTCTCCTACATAGTAGGTTGCTTTTTCGTTTCCTTTTTCAATAATTGCCGCATTTCTGTTTCCGTCCCATTCAACCGAAAATCCCAGCGCTTCACTCACAAATCTTACAGGAACATATGTGAGCGAATCTTTTATAAATGCGTCACGGTCGGTTTTTACAATGTAATTGTTTACTGATATGTCGACAGACGGAGTCGCAGCCTGTGTATCTGCAATCGGGAAACAAAGCGCTGTGACAAGAATACACATAAACGACATTAAAATCTTTTTCATAATTCTCCTTTCAGATAAATCCCATATAAATAATATCATATTTTTAAAAAAAATTCAATGATAAATATATGGTAAAAGGGGAAGGTGGAAATGAAAAAAGCACCGACCAAAGTCGATGCTTTTTTGGAGCGGAAGACGAGATTCGAACTCGCGACGTTCACCTTGGCAAGGTGACGCTCTACCACTGAGCCACTCCCGCATATTTGGTGCCTCCGACTAGAATCGAACTAGTGACACAGGGATTTTCAGTCCCTTGCTC
>CAZHZL010000112.1:0-5933 GCA_964537245.1 uncultured Oscillospiraceae bacterium | reverse complement strand
TTTTATATTATATCACATTTTTTTCGTTTACGCAATTTCCTATACGGCAAAAAAGTTACGGCAAAATGCATTTTGCCGTAACTTTTTAACTCTTTATCTGTTTTTTGCCGCATCAAGTTTAGTCTGTCTGCGCATCTTAACATCGTCACTTATAGGCTTAATATCTCCTGCTGCCTGAAGTGCCATACGTGTAAGAAGTGGGCCAACAAGCTCGTAAACAAGCACCGCAAAAAGTGTTATATTTCTGATGAGCGCACCCTCTCCGGGAAGCTCTGCCGCCGCAATAGCACACATACCAAGGGCAACACCTGCCTGTGGCAGAAGTGTAATTCCAAGGTATTTACAAATCTGTGGAGAACACTTTGTAGCCTTTGCACTTACGAACGTACCCGAATATTTACCGAGAGAACGGAAAATGATGTAAACTATACCGATTACAACGATTGCCCAATCCATAAACACGTTAAGCTCAAGCTCTGCACCGCTTATAACAAAAAACAGTGCAAGAAGAGGTGATGTCCATTTGTCAGACATATCCATAAGGTCGTGTGAAAGAGGACAGATATTGCAGAATACTGTACCAAGCATCATACATACAAGAAGCGATGAGAACTGAACGTGTACGCGACCAACGTGGAAGTCAATCATAGAAAGTGCCACGGTCAGAAATACAAACGCAGTTGTCATATTAAGACGGTTTGTATTTGAGTTGAACATTTTCTCAAGCTGTGTAAGTACCCATCCCATAATCGCACCGAGACCGAGAGAAGCGACAATTTCAACAATGGGATTTATAACAATAGAAATCATATCTACTGTTCCACTGCCCAATGTTTTTGCTATACCAAAAGATACTGCGAAAACTATGAGACCTACCGCATCGTCAAGAGCAACAATGGGAAGAAGCAAGTCAGTAAGAGGTCCCTTTGCCTTATACTGACGAACAACCATAAGAGTTGCCGCAGGAGCAGTAGCCGTTGCAATGGCACCAAGGGTTATTGCCTGGGGAAGGCTCAACTTATCGGGCATAATCTTATGCACTGCAAAAAGAGCAATATCCACAAACAGTGTCGCAACAAGTGCCTGGAAAACACCTATTGCAAAAGCCTGCTTACCTATCTTCTTCAAATCCTCCATACGGAATTCACTACCAATGGAAAATGCGATAAATCCAAGTGCAACATCCGCAATAAGCCCAAGTGCTTGAACTGCTTCGCCACTTTCAAAACCAAGACCTGAAATGCCAAGTCTACCAAGGCAGTAAGGTCCGATAAGAACACCGGCAATAAGATACGCAGTTACACTCGGAAGCCTAAGAGGCTTAAAAAGCCTTGTCATTAAAAGACCACCCAAAAGCGCAATTGACACTGATAACAAAGTACTCATTTCTATAACCTTCTTTTTGTGATATTAAAAAACAAACCTTTGATATTATACTCCTTTAAAACAAAAAAAGCAACACTATTCTCAAAAATAATGTTGCTTTTTCAGTTTATCTTTTATTCAGTGTAAACAGACTCAATTTCTTCAATTTCTGCAATCTCTTCAACAAATTTAAGCATATCAAAATTCTCCAGAAAACTCACGCAAATATCAATCTGCATTCTGTCATCTTTTATCTTTTTGAGTGAAACTACAGAATAAGAAAGATTCTCCTTTTCCATTATTTCACGTATCGTTGACAAGGCATTTGAGGAACCTCTTACTACAAAACTCATATTTTCCGTATTCTGATGCAAAAGAAATTTGAATTTTTTATGGAACAAAATCTGGAACACAAAAATTATAACGGTGGTTACAACACCAATAACATACATTCCTGCACCAATCGCCATACCTATTCCCGAGATTGCCCATACACCTGCAGCTGTTGTAAGACCTTTGACAGAATTCTTATGTACAAAAATCATTCCCGCACCTAAAAAGCCTATTCCCGATACAACCTGTGCTGCAAGCCTTGCACCGTCAAAATCGCCTGTATCAGAAAAACCGTACTTTGATATTTCCATCATAAGGCACGATGCAATCGCAACAATAATATGAGTACGGATACCCGCTTCCTTATTTCTGTTTTTTCTTTCATAACCTATAAGGCATCCGCAAACACCTGCGATAAGAAGCCTTACTATAAGTTCAAGCTGTGTGCTCCATAATAAACCAGACACATTGTCACATCCTTATTTCAAAATTTCTTTACTGTCAAGAACTACTGTAAACGGACCGTCGTTTACAAGTGATACCTGCATATTTGCTCCGAAAATGCCGTGCTCTGTCTTTTTGAAAAGTTCTCTGCATCTTGCGAGGATATACTCATAAAGATCCTCTGCAAGCTGGGGTGAGCCGACACCTATAAAGCTGGGGCGATTACCCTTTCTGCAGTCTGCATAGAGTGTAAACTGCGAAACCACAAGCATTTCACCCTCAACATCGTTTATGGAAAGGTTGGTCTTACCCTCACTGTCCTTGAATATGCGGAGTCTTGAAACCTTTTCAATCATTTTATCTGCAATGTCTTTATTATCTTCGTTTGAAACGCCCACAAGGAGAAGGAATCCCTTCCCAATTTGCCCAACGGTCTTGCCGTCAACATCTACTTTCGCTTCGAGAACCCTTTGCAGTACAAATTTCAAATCAACCACTCCGTACCATTATATTATGTATTTGATCATTATACTACAAAAAAATAATTTAGTCAACGGTCATCGCTCTTTCTTATAACTTAATTTTCTGTGGAATAATTTTTTCATTGAGATTTCGCAAAGGAATTGATTTTTATTACATAAAGAATAGAGCCTTAAACCATAAGTTTAAAGCTCTACAATTTTATACCCACCAATTATTCTTTTGCTTATCTTGGCCCCATAAATTTATCGCCATTCAAATGTATCATATGCTCTGACATATCTGAAATCCAAACTTCCGTCTCCCAAGCAAGTGATTCAGAAAACTTCTTAAAAGTTTTGAAGTCTGGAAAGGCTGTAACATAAATCTTACCACTCTTAACCTTTGCTGTCATTTCCTCAATTTCTTTAATTCTTTTGGGTTCCATAGGACCAACTGAAGTTACTGATTCAATAAAGTATATCCAATCCTTATCCTCACAATAAAGAACAACATCTGGCATTTTGTCATGTAAGGTAATCTCAAACCCTAATTCTGCCAATTTATCTACATTCTTGACTAAATCTTTTTCAATAGTATCACCAACATATAGACATTCACTATTTGGTGCAAAACGTGGTGCAAATTCTTCGATGATTGCCTTTTGAAGTTCGTTGTGTTTGCCTGCTGAAAAGGTAAAATCTATACCATTTATCTTTACAGGCATTTTAGTCATCTGCTTTTTTGATGCATACAAATCAACAAGACTTTCGTGATTTTCCTTAAATGATGCTAAATTACTTTTCCATTCAGAACCACCATAGCTTTTTATTAAGTCTAATGTTTCTTCTGTAATTCTGTATCTATAATTAGGAGAATTGGTTGCTTTACCATTATCCTCAATAATAGCTGCATTTCTAAAATGGTGCATAGCCTGTTTTCTAAATGTTTCTCTGCTATTTTCAGCATATACTGCTCCATACTTTTCTTTTGTAAATAGAAGAATATCATGTATTCTAATCCATTCATTTGTTGCTGAATTCCATTTTGTCTTTGGTGTTATACCAAGCATTGCCAATAGAGAATAACAACATAAATCTGCTTGTTGTTTGTTTGGCATACCTAAAGAAGATAATATTTTTCTTGCATCTTCAATTTTACTCATTGATTAACACCTCCAACACCTCATCACAAGTTTCTACTGATAAATCATTTTCTTTTAATAATGCAATACCTAAATCAATTATATTATTCAACGGTGGTACAGGTATTGCATTTACTTCCGTAGAATTAACCTGTGTTGAACCATTTAATATTCTATAATATAAATCATAGATTGTCGAATTAAAAAGAACATACAGCCCATATACCAACTCAACAGACATATCCTCTGTTAAACCGTCAATAAAATTCACCTTATTTTGAGTACTGATTTCTTCGTATTCTGGTAAATCCTTTGAAAGATATATACCACATTGTAATCTTCGCTTTTCTTCTTTTGAAGTAAAGCGCTTTACTAATAGATAATTCTTATTCTTTTGAATAAGTCCTGATTTTTCTGTGGTTATATATTCATATTCCTTTTGTATAGGGAATTCCACTCTGCCATCCTTTATATGTTGTGAATACAATAGTGGTACAACATTCTCATCAGGCTCATTCCTTAAATATTCTCTACTACGAAAATCAACTGTCAAACCTGTTTTCATCTTCAACTTCAATGATGGTAATGTATCTTTCCACTTACCTATAACATTCAGGACTTGTAATTCTTCTGGTGAAGTCACCAAATACACATACTTTTCCGCACCAAATACAATAGTTTCATAAGGTACTTCCAATGTTGTAATATTTTCAAAATCACTATTAGAATTAGAAGATGTCATCTTGATTTTATCTCTAACACCTGATTTATCTACTTTAATTATGATAGTTTCCTGTAATACACTCTCTTTTTCAAACACCTTATCACGACTGACGAATAAGTGAATATGCTTTAATGCACCAACACCTAACAAATACTCTCTAAAACTCTTGAAATATGCACCAGAAGTCCAAGAACGAGGAATAATATATACTTGTTCGCCCTCATTATCAAGATTAAATAAACCCATCGAAGTAAACAAGAAATATAGATTAGGCGCACCATAACAAACAGCAGGCATACTTGTTGCCTCAATAGCATCCTTCGCTATCTTCTTATATGGTGGATTACCTATAATCCAATCATATTTTATAGGAGCTTTATTTGCAAATATAGTTGAATTAAAATCATCACTCTGAGAGGTTATATAATTTTCCTCCTTGATTACATAATCAAGAGGAATTTGAGAATTTTCCTGTAAATAATTCAAATTACCCTTCAACATAGGAAGAACATTCTCATTTGTTTCATAGCAAGTAATATGTATATGCTTAACAATAGGTTCACTCTGTAATCTTTCTATAACAGCAGCAGTCAAAATACCCGAACCTGCACCAGCATCTAAAATGGTTATTTCTGATTTGATAGGAACAGAGAACATAGAAGCCATATATCTTGCAGTTTCTACGGATGTGAAAAACTGACCTATTTCTTTTCGTTTGCTTTTAGGCATACGCTCTAAATATTTAAGAGTTTCCTCAAAAACACTATCTATCAATGAACTTTTCATACTTTTAAGCTCCAAACAAATATATTTAGTGTAATTTTACCATAAATCAGGTTATTTTTCAAGTAAAATTCCATTTTTCAGCATAGTGCTCTGTTTGGGTTATCTCCGTCTGGTGGATATCCCCGAAGGATGAAAAACCAACACTTTTGACCATTTACCCCTTTATACTTATTAATTTTTCTAAAAAACAATGCTTTTAAGGGTGTAAAATCAATAAAAAATTGGGTTCGGAAAATCTTCGGTCTTTTCCTAACACTTATAAATGACACCTATATAATAAATGATAAAAATCACAAAAAGTATTTGTGTTATTCTCAAATCGGCGTTTATAACAGTTTTTATAAAAGTACGGACATCTTTTATAAAACATTAGAAACTATTTATAAAAGGGTAGGACAGAAATTATATAAATCCGGAACTGAAATTATAAAATAATCAATGAACTTTTATAAAAAGTCAGTCAATGATTTATAAAAAAACGAATATCTTTTATAAATTATTGGCAATCAATTTATAAAAAGCAAAAGAGATTTTATAAAACTTTTGACAGATTTTATAAAATCTCTAATATTGTTTATAATGTGCGGAACTTTGCAACCCCACCAATTATGCATATAAAAATGCCTTTACAATTCAATTTCTCTTTGAGATTTCAACGAAAAGTCCGTTCCACAGAAA
>CAZHZL010000111.1:0-5971 GCA_964537245.1 uncultured Oscillospiraceae bacterium | reverse complement strand
TGTTTATCTTGTTGAGAATAATCTGGCGTCAACAAGAGAAAAAGCAAAGGCGCTTATTATGGCAGGCGATGTTTTTGTAAATAATCAGAAAGCCTATAAAGCAGGCGAGATGATTGAAGATAACAGCGAGGTTATAGTAAAAAAAGAACTGCCTTTTGTATCAAGAGGCGGCTTTAAGCTTGATAAAGGGATAAAAGTATTCAATATTGATTTAAAAGACAAGGTTTGTATAGATGTCGGTGCGTCAACGGGAGGCTTTACAGACTGTATGCTTCAGAACGGCGCAAAAAGAGTTTACAGCGTTGATGTAGGCTACGGTCAGCTTGACTGGAAATTAAGAAGTGACGAGAGGGTTGTTGTTTTAGAGAGGACAAATGCGAGATATTTATCTGAGGAACAAATCCCTGAAAAAGCAGATTTTCTTTCTGCCGATGTGGCATTTATTTCCTTAAAAACAGCGCTTACAACAGCAGTTGATTTACTAAAAGAGGACGCATATCTTATGGTGCTTGTAAAACCGCAGTTTGAAGCGGGAAAAGAGCTGGTCGGTAAAAAAGGCGTTGTCAGAGACAAAAATGTACATAAGGATGTAATTATAAATGTCTGCAACGCTATGACAGAAAAAGGACTTTCAATTCTGGATATAGATTTTTCTCCGATAAAAGGACCGCAGGGGAATATTGAATATCTTTTATATATGACAAAAAAAGATGTTGAATCAATAGATTTTGTGAAAAAAGCAGATGAAGTCGTAGAAGAATCACATAATATTCTTGACGATTAGAGGTGTTTGTTATGAACATTGGTGTTATAGCGAAAAATGCTGAAATAATGGAAAAAGCATTTCCGAAACTGAACAGTATTGCAAAAAAACACGGAAGTGAGTTGTATTTTCTTTCCGACAATTATTCCGATAATACACAAAATACGCTTTCGGAAGACGATTTCTACGAAAAAGCAGAGATACTTGTTTCACTTGGCGGAGACGGAACGATTTTGCAGTATGCAAAGAAAACATCGGAAAAAAATATTCCGATTTTCGGCATAAATTTCGGAAGAGTAGGTTTTCTTACTGATGTTGAGAAGAGCGAGGCTGATGTTTTTGAAGAGGTTTTGAAAAACAATTACATAATTGAAGAGCGCATTATGATTGACGCTGAATTTATATGCGACGGTAAAATTGTGAAAAAAAGCACGGCGCTTAATGATATCGTTATATCAAGAGGTATTTCGCCCAAAATGCTTGAAATGGAAATTTATGTTGATGATGAGCTTACCGATACATTAAGGGCTGACGGTGTGATTTTTTCTACTCCGACAGGCTCAACCGCGTATTCGCTGAGTGCAGGCGGCTCCGTTATTGACCCGAAATCCCGTCTTATTGAAATAACGCCTGTTTGCTCACATACACTGAAATCAAGACCGCTTATTATATCTGAGGACAGAAAAATAACATTAAAGCACATAAACTACCTTGATGACGAGGTTTCATATGTTTCAACAGACGGTGATAACATAAGTGCTTTTTTAAGAAATCAGACTGTGAATATAACTGTTTCAAAAAACAAAACAAGGCTGATAAGAGTTAAAAACAGAAATTTTTATTCGGTTTTGAAGGATAAGCTTTGATATATATTGAAAGGAATAAAATATAAAAATGAAGAAAAAAAGACAGCAGGATTTAAAAAACCTGATAACAAATGAAGCTATACGGACGCAGGAGGAGCTGACGGACAGGCTTTCAAAAATGGGCTACGATGTAACCCAGGCAACTGTTTCAAGAGATATCAAGGAGTTAAAAATCATAAAAACAGCTGACGAAACAGGTAATTTAAGATATTGTATGCCAAACGGAGTTATAAAGCAGACGACCGATTTAGCGTCTCTTATGCATTTGGTGAAGACAATAAGAATGTCTCTTAATATAATAGTAATAAAAACGCATATCGGAATGGCGCAGGGAGTTGCCGCCGCAATAGACGATATGCATTTATCTGAAATTTTAGGCACTATCGCAGGTGACGATACCATAATGATAGTTTGCGACGGAGTGGAAAAAACGGAGAAAGTATTCAAATATCTTAATTCAAATTTAGGGTGAGAAGAATTATGCTGACAAGTGTGCTTATTAAAAATTTAGCCGTTATAAAGGAAATAAGAATAGATTTTAAAGAGGGCTTTACTGCGCTTACAGGTGAAACGGGTGCAGGAAAGTCTATACTTGTTGACGCTCTTTTTATGATACTGGGCGCGCGTGCGTCTAAGGATATAATAAGAAAAGGCGAAAACTCGGTTTTTGTGGAGGCTTCCTTTTATATCGAAAATGCAGAAAATGAGATTTTGAAGGACTATCTTTGTGACGATTTTATAATTATTTCCCGCGAAATAACGGTTGACGGAAAAAATACGGTGAAAATAAATTCACGCCCTGCAAACACAGCGGTTTTGAAGGAGCTTGCGCCATATCTTATAAGCATACATTCTCAAAATGACAATCAGGTGCTTTTCAATTCGGATTTGCACTACAAATATTTAGACAGCTTTGGTGACATAAAAGAGGAATATGAAGCATATCTGGAATGTTATAAAAGATATACACATAATCTTTCGGAGCTTAAAAAAACAGAGGAAACAGAAAAAGCAGACGAGGGTAAAATTGATTATCTTAACTATGTGAAAAAAGAAATTGAAAATGCAAATTTAGAGCCTGACGAAGAAACAAAGCTTAAGGACGAAAAAAGAAAAATAAAAGAAGCGGAATCAATGTCAAGAGCCGTAAAAAATGCATTTTATGCACTTTTTGAAGGTGAATACAGCGCCTGTGGACTTATAAATGACGCGGCGGACGCAATACAGAGAATTGACGAGTTGACTGAGTATTCCGAAAAGCTTAAGGATTTGAGAGAGGAAATAATAAGTGTAACAGATGAAATTCAGTCTGTTTACGACGGGCTTGAGGGTGAATATACAGACATTAACGAAATTGAAGCAAGGTTAGATGAGATTTATAAGCTGAAAACAAAATACGGCGGAAGCGTTGAGGCAGTTTTGAAAAGATATGAGGAAGCTGCTTCGGAGCTTTCGGAAATAGAAAATTTTGATTACAGATTAGAGGAGCTTAAAAAAGAGAATAAAAAGCTTGAAGCCGAGCTTATTAAAAAAGCGGAAATACTTTCTAAAAAAAGAGAAAAATCAGCCGTTCTTTTATCGGAAAAAATAGAAAAAGAGCTTCATGACCTTATGATGCCAAACGCAAAATTTGTTGTTGCACTAAATAAAAAAGAAAGCTTTTCAAAGGCGGGCAGGGAAGAGGTTTGCTTCTTGTTTTCAGCAAATGCGGGAATGGAGCCGCAGCTTCTTACAAAGATAGCTTCGGGCGGTGAAATATCGAGAGTAAATCTTGCCATAAAATCAGTTTTATATAATATTGACCCTGCATGCGCATTTGTTTTTGATGAAATTGATGTGGGAATAAGCGGAAGAGCCGCACAGAAAACAGGCGAGAAAATGTACGGTCTTTCAAAAAGCAATCAGATTTTATGCGTTACACATCTTCCGCAGATTGCTTCTATGGCGGATAATCATCTGCTCGTTTTGAAAGATGAAACAAGCGGAAGAACCGAAACAACAATAAGATATGTCGAAGATGAAAAGAGAGCTGAAGAGCTTGCAAGAATGATGGGCGGCGTTGAGGTAACTGAGCTTACCTTAAGAAATGCCGAGGAAACCTTACAGCTTGCAAGAGAATATAAAACGAAAGGATAAAAAATGGAAGTATTGGGCAGAGTTACAGAAAGTATGAACGATAATTTAATAAGAGTAGAAATATTAAGAGCTTCTGCCTGCGGAGGAAAATGCGGAGAGTGCAGCGGCAGCTGCGGAAGTAAGTCGTATATACTTGCAAAAAATTTTGACGGCGCTGAGAAAAATGATGTTGTTAAAATAGAGTCAGACGACAAAAAAGTGCTTTTTCTTTCGTTTGCGGTTTTTATTTTGCCGATACTTGTTATTGTCTTTCTTTATAATTGCAGTTTTTTTAACAGCGAAATAACAAATGCGTGTGTTTCGTTTCTTGGGGGGATTGTTTGTTTTCTTCTGATGATTGTCTTTTTCAGAAGACTTAAAACGCCTGTTTCAAGGGTTTATTATTCTTCCCAAAATAATGAGTATAAATAGTGAGGTAGTTAAAAATGAGATTTGTATCAGAGAATTTAGATGTGAATGAAAAAGGACATCTTACAATCGGCGGCGTTGATACTGTTTATTTAAAAGAAAAATACGGGACTCCGCTTTATGTTATGGATGAAGATTTAATAAGAAAATATATGAGTGAATACCGTGAAGCACTCAATGAATATTACGGCGGAAACGGTATGGCGCACTATGCTTCAAAGGCGTTTTCCTGCAAATATATATATAAGGTTGCAAACGAGGAAGGCTTGGGAGTTGATGTTGTTTCGGGAGGCGAGCTTTATACTGCCTTAAAAGCAGGCTTTCCAAGCGAAAATATATGCTTCCACGGAAACAATAAAACCTACGACGAGCTTTTTATGTCAGTTGAAAATAATGTCGGTCATATAGTTGTGGATAATGAATACGAGCTTTTTAAATTGGATTCAATCTGCGAAAAGCTTGGTAAAAAGCAGGATATTATATTCAGAATTAAACCGGGTGTTGACGCGCATACACACGACTTTATAAAGACAGGGCAGATAGATTCAAAATTTGGTTTTGCCATAGAAACAAACGAAGCGATAGAAATTATAAAAAAAGCTTCAAGCCTAAAAAATGTTAGTTATACGGGTATTCACTGTCATATCGGCTCACAGATTTTTGAGCTTGCACCGTTTATTGAAACTGCCGATGTTATGATGAATTTTATAAAAGAAATAAAGAGCGTCACAGGTCTTGAGACAGATATCCTTGATTTCGGAGGCGGCTTTGGAATTAAATACACACAAGAGGATAAACCGATTAAATACGCTGAATTTATAAAGGCTGTATCTGATGAGGTTAAAAAGCTTTCCGAAAAGCTTCAGGTTAAAATTCCGAAAATCCTTATGGAGCCGGGAAGGTCACTTGTTGCACCGGCAGGGATTACTCTTTACGAGGTTGGCTGTGTTAAAGAAATACCGGGAGTCCGCACCTATGTCAGCGTAGACGGCGGTATGGGCGATAATCCGAGATATATTTTATACGGCGCAAAATACAGCGGCTGTATAGCAAACAAAGCGGATAAGGAAGCTGAATATGTATACACAATTGCAGGTAAATGCTGTGAATCGGGAGACATTATAATGGAGCATGAAAAATTCCAGAAGGCAGAGGTCGGCGATATACTTGCCGTTTTTGCAACGGGAGCATACAATTATTCCATGGCTTCAAACTACAACCGTATTCCGAGACCTGCCGTTGTAATGGTTAAGGACGGCGAGGATAAGCTTGTTGTAAAAAGAGAAACATATGAAGATATAATTTCATTGGATTTATAGAAAAGGAGGGAGAAAAAATGTTTTTTAAGAAAAACTATGATTTTAAAGTAGTTATTGACGGTATGCATTGTCCGAACTGCTCAGGAAAGGTTGAAAAAACATTAAACGAGCTTGATGGAGTTTCAGCTAAAGTTGATTTAAAGAAAAAAACTGCATTTATTACTGCAGATTTGGATAAAAAAGATGTTGTTGTATCAACTGTAACCGAGCTTGGCTATACAGTTGTGGAAGTGAAATAACATAAACTATACCGCTACCACTTGTGGCGGTCTGAAATTGCGCATTTAAATCATCCTTTCTTTGTAAGTCTTTTTAAAAAGGATGAAAAAAAACACCGATACCTTTTTCTTGGTAACGGTGTTTCTTTGTATAAAAAAAGGAGTTGTTTAAAAAAATTTTTTTAACAGCCCCCTTTTATATAACGAAAAGGGGCTGTGACAAAATAACAGCTTAAAATTAAAGAAAAATGAGGACGATTG
>CAZHZL010000110.1:0-5977 GCA_964537245.1 uncultured Oscillospiraceae bacterium | reverse complement strand
CCGATTCATGTTGTCAATTCTTACAACAATGTGCAGTTCATCGTGTTTATCAAAATAGCAAACATCACCGGTATTAATTCAATATTGATACAAAGCTTTGTACTTTACCTCACCTTATGTATATCCGCTAAGTCTACTGTGTAAATTCACATGAACGCCCCCTGTTCACCCTTCATTACAATGTTACCGTACTCTGATAACAACTTCTACATCCTTGATAACTTTACCAACAGAATTTCCTTTGTAAAAATCTTACGTTGAACTGTAACTCGTGGACTCGCTTCTGAAAGACAGTATACATTGTATATTTCCTGTTTATTAAATATTTGGTAAGCCATCTTATTTAATATAGAACCGCTGACATATATTTTTCAATAATGAAACGTCATAGTTTCTGCTCTTGCATTTTTCAGAATATATACAAAGAAGCAGTGGGTTCACTCCTATAAAAGTTAAATTATTAATAAATAATTATTTGACTATGTATTCATTACTTAATAGTTATTTATAATTATATCAACTTCTGATAGTAACAATCATTTTATTGGATTTATATTAATGCATATGTTTCTTTGTCATTTATCACAGAAAAAACATATCCACCGTGTTCTTTACACAAATCAATATCATCGCTATTATTGCTAAACATTATATAACTATTAGGTTTTATTGAGTTATCTCGGATTATTTTATCAATTACAAAGCCCTTAGTGTTTATAAAATCGTGTTCATATTCAACACCAAATGAATTCTCTCCAAAGAATTCAGAAAGTCCCAATAGTTCTACAACATATTTTAATTCTATAGTTTTACAATCACTTACACAGTAAAGTTTTACACCTATATTTTTCAATGTATGCAAATAATCCTTAATTCCGGGCAATAGCATTTTGTCAATTGCCGATCTATTTTTTGAAAGGTTTTTATACTTATCCTGAAGACAAATTTTCAAGCGTCTAAGATACTCTTGTTTATATACTCTCGGATTTTTCGCTAATCCACCATAACTGATTACCTTTTCATTTAGCCACGAACAATAGTTAATAACATTCCTTTCCGGTTGAGAATTTATTAATTCCATCACCTCAGAGACCAATGCTGATTTATCTTCAAATCCAATACCTTTGGGAATATTTAACAATATTTCTATAAAATATGACATCATTACATTATGCCGTTCTTTTCCTAATGCAGAAATCTAGTATCAAAATCAAAAATAGCATGCTTGTAAACTATGTTTTTTTCTGGATGTTTTTCGTTAGTTATGTACGTATCTTTAATCATTATTTTCACCTCCAGAGTTTGAGTAACAACAATTTCTACGTTGGATCACATATTTTTTCTGCTAAACTACTAAAAGCCGTCATTTCTTCTTTTGCAAGTTTATAAAGCATATCCTGTATTTGTAGTATTATAGAATCTTTACGTGTCAAAGAATATTTTACCGCTAGCATAAATTGTTTTTCGGCACTTTCGGAAACACCCTCAAGCTGACGAATTAATTCTTCATCGTGCTCTATAAAACCATTCTCATCTAAATATTTTACTCTGTTTAACATTATTTGAGCATGCTCCATTATAAATCTCAAATTTCTTAAATCCATTCTATGGTCTAAGTGATCTGCTACATAAGAAATTGTATTTATTCCTTCGCAATGGTTGATTTCATACCCTTTAACACCCAAATAGTTATACAATTGTTCCCGAATTTTTTCGGTATTTACCTCATATGCAACTGTATTCGTATCAACCTTTATATAAAACAAATATCTCCACAAATCGCTATAATCCGGGAATGACGCGTTTCTAAGTAACAATGCGTTTTTATAATCTTCAAAACTAATTGTAAATTCGCTGTATTTTGAGTAACCACCATTAAGAATATTGTATCCAACAGAATAAAAGTACTGACCTTCTTCACATACACCAATCAACAGATAGTTGTGCATAAAATGTTCATTTTGGTATACACTTTTTCCGGGTATATAGAATTCATCGAATTCTCCCTCTACACAATACCCTTTTTTCAGCATTTCTATATTCATATTAACGATATAATCAAGCGTATTATCCGTATTAAAGAAATCAATAGAGTTTCGAAAAAGAAACCCTTTACGCTCTATAGAACAAAAGTTGTCGTAACCCGAAGGAATTATCTCAACACCATTATGAAACCCTTCAGTGTAGTGAAGCATTATAAAATTATTATAAAAAGCAGGTAGTTCTTTTTCATCACTTAATAAGACGCTCAAGTTAAATGCATGATGATGAAGTGATTTTATCGGAGGATCGGCAAGCGGTATTTTAAAATTCATTTCGTCACCTCCTCAAGTTTACTGTATACTTCTGACAAAATTATTCTTTCATTAGTTATGATCTCACGCAGGCTTTCCCTTATATCTGCTAAATCACAATCTGTATGTAAGATAATCTCATCAGCTTTATTAGATATCATTTTATATTTATCAACACATTCTGAAATGTTTGGCAAAGCATTCTCCTCTTCCATATACTTGAGTCTTTCATACATCAATTTTGCATGTTCACATATTAATACACCATATTCTCTTTTATATTCAGCTTCGAAATTATTAAGAAAATATTCAACAGCAGCAAATCCATGCAACGAATTTGTATCGTTATCTATATTCAAAAGCAACCGCATTGCATCGTGCACCTTGTCTAATGAAAACACATAATTTAGTTTTTTGCTTTTTATGAAACTTATAACATTAGTATATTCATCGTCTTTAAACACACTTTCCGTAGTATCTTCAATAGACTTAGTTAATTCATCAAAAGTTATCTCATATTCTCCATATGTTTTATCAATATCAGTACCAACTGCAGTAAATATTTTGTTTTCGATATCTACATCTGTCAAGTAAAATTGGCCATTATAGTGTTCGGTGTTATACCTTTTCTTACTTGAAATATAATATTCATCAAATCTACCTATAATAAAATATCCGGATCTGATCTTGTATGCCATTAAATTCACAAAAAACTTATAAGGATTATTCTGACTTAAAATATCCCATCCACGAAGTATACTTATAGTTTCAATATTGAAATATCTATATAGTTCTCCCAAATCAATATCTATATGTAATTTATACTCTTTGTTTGGCTTCCAAATAAAATTTATATATGAGCTATATAGTAGTCGTTCATACCCGTTTTCGTTTTTCAAAATAGAAAGAAAAAATGCAGGGTCTTGATATGCAGTTATCGGAACCTTAGTTGAATTTTTATCTATATTAAACATTTTTGCACTCCGTAATACAAAATCACAAAATATTTTGCTAATTTTCAAAACAATTCTATCATATACACGAACAAATGTCAATATATACCAAAAAGTTTTTTTGGTATATATTGAAAATATTATTTAAAATATTCATATCTACCGAGAAAAATCTTATAAGAACATGGCATAGCCTAATATGCTTTGATAAAAATAAATTTGCAACTTCAAAATAACACAAAAACTCACAAACAATATTCGCCAAAATATTGATATTTTATATAACACGTGATATAATGATATTAAACTAAATTAAACGGAGGAAATAATGACATCACAAGTACACCGTTTAGTATATCACGCTCCCTTTCGGAATGCTTTTTCTATAATGACTGATGACATTGACACAGTACGTGCGTTAAAATTACAATACGGTGATCATATAACGTTAGAAACTCAAGATGAAGTCAACTGTAAATCAGTTTCCCTCCTTAGTGAAGGCACTCAGTTTCGTGTTATTTTTGAAAACACAAGTTATCTTACAAATACTCCTCTCTCCACCTTCAGCCGTATAGTTTTTGAGAATACAGATTATGATTCATCAGTTCTTGCTTTGCACGGCGCGGCAGTAGAATGGAAAGGAAAAGCATACTTATTTTTAGTCCACACTTCCGGTGGAAAAACAACTCTGACCTCGTATCTTGTTTCTTGTGGATTTGGGTACTTGAGCGACGACTGCATTCTCATAGATCGTGAAACATTAAAAGTTCATCCCAACGCCAATCCAATACATCTGCGCAACGGCGGCTTAAACACACTTAAAAATATGGGCAAAGCACCAATCTGTACCCAAGTATCTTTACCACCAAATGAGAGATATGTATTTATGCCTGATAAGATTGTTAAAGATCCAATTCCAATTGGCAATATATTTTTTATTAGCCGAAATGATTCAAACAACAGCATCGGTGAACTTTCCTCCAATCAAAAAATAGAGCAGCTAATGAAATCCCCCATTACACCATATAATGTTAATGCTGAATATCTTCGTCTCTTATTACGTATAGCGCAAAAAGAATGCAGTTTGCTGAATTATTGTGATATGGATTATGTACGCAAAGTTATCCAGCAATCGAATGTTTAAAATCTTATGATATATAAATGTAAAGACCTGCTAATAAAAGTCAAGCCCAAAATCAAAAAAGTATATAGTATTTTGAGTTTTTAAAAATTGGTATAACAAAAAAGACCACCGCAATGTGAAAATTTTTGCGCCGGTCAAGGCAAACAAGGGCAAAGCACAGGAGTGCTTCGCCCGAAGGATAATTATACCGATGTCACGTTGTCAACATACAAAAAATTCAGAATGGTGATTCCGAATTTTTTGTAAACTCACTTCGTGACTTCAAGTATTGACAAGGCATTCTTTGACTCTTGCGTAATAGATACGTAAAAATTTGTTTGAGGCAGCAATCATATAGACTCTATATGGTTTGCCTTCCGAACGCTTCTTATCAAGATATGTATAGATGGGTTCATCCTCGGGACTGTTTTGAAGAATTACGGTCATCACTTGGAAGAGTGTTTTTCGCAGTGATGCGGAGCCACGCTTGGTAATTGCTTTTGACTTGTTATCCACTTGTCCCGATTGATCAGCGGGTGAATCAATACCTGCGAAAGCGATCAGCGACTTCTTGCTTTTGAATCTGCTAACGTCACCGATCTCGGCGATGAGCTGAGGCCCAAGCACTTCACCAACACCGTACAGAGCCATAACAGTATCGTATTCGGGCAAAGTTGAGGCAAGGTTTTGCATTTCGCGCTTAATGGCTGCAATGGTTTCTTCGACGGCTTGTAATTGAATAATTGCTTGTGTAACGAGAATCTTGGTCGATTCACACATCGGAAGCAGTCCGACGTTGCCGCAAGCCTCGGCATAAATATCTTCGGCTTTATCTGAGGTGTAATAATATCCGTTACGTTTACACCAACGCTTATATTTGTCCTTGAATTGCTTCTCGGATGTGCCGCAAACACATTCTGAGTGCCAAAATTTCAAAGCAAAATCCACCCATTTCTCGTGACCGTCGCTCTTTCTTGCAAGCGAGCTAAATAACTTGTTAACATCAGGAAAAGTTTGGTCAAGCAGTGCAATCAAGTTGTTTTTAAGCATGGTCTTTAGCTTGTTGTACTGATTGTACTGTCGGTTGCAGATCTTCAAGGTCTGACGGATTTCATCTTCAGGAACGTATTCCACAAGCTGAAGCCAGCGATCGATTGCCATATTGGCGAGCTTCACTGCATCGATCTTGTCCGTCTTGACCTTGCGTAGTGAGTTTCCGCTGTAGTCGTGAGCAAGAATAGCATTGACTACGGAAACAAATATACCTGCTTCA
This sequence comes from uncultured Oscillospiraceae bacterium, assembly GCA_964537245.1. Classification (GTDB taxonomy): domain Bacteria; phylum Bacillota; class Clostridia; order UMGS1840; family UMGS1840; genus UMGS1840. Next base: position 334 of record CAZHZL010000110.1, on the reverse strand, counting down.
TGGAGATACTGCGCTATTGGTTCGTAATAGCGCCCCGTATATTCCATAAGCACACGGGTTTCACCGGGAAGGCTTTTCAAAAACCTTGCCAGTTCTTTGAGTTCACTCTCGGTGTGACCCACATCGTAAGGTGATGCTACTACCTCACCGAAAGGACGCATAACAGCGATTGTACTTTTACCTTTGGAAACGTCAATTCCTACTGCGTTCATTTTCAAAATCTCCTGCTTTTTGAATTTGCCGAAATGGTACCATCTTTACCCATTGCCTATTCAATCTGTTTGGTGATACGGACGTGTGTAGTAGCCCAACCTGCTTAAACCGAACGCTACAA
>CAZHZL010000109.1:0-5983 GCA_964537245.1 uncultured Oscillospiraceae bacterium | reverse complement strand
TTCTTTTTTGTAAAGCTCTATTGTTGGTTACCCCAACATTTATTATAGAGCCATAAAAGAGAAGGCTCTACGCATTACATTTGCGTAGAGCCTTCTCTCTTGGCCATGAAATTCTATTACAGCTTTTAATATAACTTACTGAAGTGTTTTTTCATATTCTTTGATAATGGGCTTGAGATTTGAACTGTATATGAAAAATGCCTTGATTTTTTCATAGGAAATATCTTCTTTTAACGACAAAGTTACATCTTCATCGGGACCGAAAGCTCCGATTTTTATTGCCATATCAAGAAGTTTACCGTCTTTTCCGAGCCCTGTAATACAGAAAATTGCATTTTCGTTTTCAGCAGAGAATATCGTAACGGAGGTGCCGTTCCGTTTTCATCGTAAATCACATCTGCAGCAGCAGAAATAGAAAACAGACTTGTGAGAATAGCAAAAACGGTAATAAATACAAGATGTTTTTTCATATTTACACTCCTTATTATTTAATGATATACCATTTTAATTATATCACAATGGAAATAAAAGTCAATAATTTTATATGTGAAATATGTTTTGTTTTTACAATGTTACAATATGTATAATGCAATCATCTTTTTTAATCATTTCTTTCGTGAAGTTACTATTAAGAGTATCAACACTTTTTAAGTCAGTGATGCCGGTTCCAACGCATTTAAAATAAGCCTCTTTAGCCGTCCAGATTTCAAAAAAACGTTCATAAACAGGGTGGGGAAAGGGGATTTCATAGTCATTTGCATCAGGCTTATGACCGAATACGTAAATAAGCTCACTTTCGGTACAGGTCCGTCTTGCCAGTTTAAGTGAAACAGGACGTATTTTTTCGATATCAATGCCTACAGGTTTATCTGATACAACAGCAATAGCCGTATCACATGAATGACTTATGTTGAAATAGATTTCAGGTGTAGAAACACTATATGGTTTACCCTTACTGTCCGCATCAAAAACCAGATCATCAATATCAACACCGGTAGCTTCAGCGATAAGATTTTTTGCAAGCCAATCACCTAGCAGAGAAAGCTTTTGTTGATTGACATTTTTAAGACGCAGTATTTTTTTTTGCCTGTCGGGTGTCATCAGGTTGAAACAGTCTCTGTATGTTTTTGAATCAGTATTAAGAACAGAGCCAAGTAAGTATTTTAACACAGAACGTGACCTCGTTTCATTCAAATTAGTGGAAGTGTATTGCAATTTTTTCCTTTGTATGATAAAATCAAATAAATTCAGGAGAAAAATTCGACAATTTCTTTCATATATTTCTCTAAATCAGGACCAGGCATACTGGACAGTGCGTGCTTCGCATTTTCAAAGCATACGATGTCGCAGCCTGTCTTTTTGGCAAATTTTCTTTGTGGTTTTAATTCTACAACCGTGTCTTTGCCGGCATTACCATCAGCATTTCAGACTTGATATTCTTGATGACCTTTTTGTCAAGCAGTTCTTCAATTATCCGTACTGCCTCATACATCCAACGGTTTGAACCTGCGGAGTTCTGGTATCTGGGCTCGTTTATACGCATATTCAGATTGTAGTAGAACCGTTCGGAGCTGGCATCGGAGCTGTTTTCGGCTTTGACATCAATATTGATGCACTTTTCAGATTCCTTTTGCAATTCTTATTCAGAGTGTAAACTTTTGGCTTTAAGAAAAGCACCGCTGGGATGAAACCTGTAATTTTAACAAAAGCTGCGAGAAATATGCTCATATTATAAGTTTTGTTCATATCATAAATGCCTTTCTATATATTTACACATATCGTGTGGGGTATAGCAGAATTCATCTTTTGATGATGATACAATTGAAAACTCTTCCGCCAAAGCCGACAGTATAGAAAAATATTGTATGCTGCTGACTCCAAGGTCGAGTAATATATGCGTATCTTTTCGGATTGAAGCAGTATCAATGCCGAGAACACCTGCAATAATGCCGATTACCGTGTTAAGCATTTCTTCGTTATAAAAGAATCATAAATATCGTCTGTTATATCCGTCCTGATATAGTCAGAGAGCTTTACCGCACCGGTTTCAATAGCTTTAAGCAACCATTTTCTGCTAACTTTGATTGCGTTTGCCGACATAATCATATCGTTGGTGAAATAAATTTTTTGTATACGGCTTGTAATAGAAAGTGAAGAATTGATTTCTTCTATTTTGCTGTAAAGAAGATTTTGTTTTGCCTCTGACATATATTTACTGATTTGAACAATCAGTGTAAGAACTTCTTTTCCGTTGTATAAGATGCCGAGCACGGATATATTTTCAGCCTGGGGCAAATGGAAGCTCTGTTCGATAACGTCGGGGTTTATATTTTCACCGTTATCGCCGATAATAACATCTCCCATTCTGCCGTTTATATAATAATAACCATCTTTGCATTCAACAATATCTCCGGTGTTAAACCATTCTGTCAAATCCTGCTCTGCTCCGTTTATCATAAGTTTTGAGCATACAGATGTCCCTTTTACGTAAAGAACACCCTGGCTGTCAATTTTATACTCTACTGAACTGAAGGGTTCACCGATGGAGTTCAGGTTCTTATGTTTTGGTCTTGGTCGTAATTCTACAGAAGAAATACCAATTTCGCTCATACCGTACCCATTATGCAGGCTGTAGCCAATGCCGTTCATCATTTCTAGAGCTGATCGTCTGATATAGCTTCCCCCGTTAATGCAGAACCTCACACTGTCACCGAAAAGCTCATCAGTTACCTCGTGCATGATTTTTTGAGACAGAAGCATTCCGGCATGAGGAAAAATATTCTGTAAATGTGTGCAGAGAGACAGTCCTTTGTAGAATTTTTTTCTCTTATTCTCATCTTTTTCTTTAAGCTTTTTCAGGACAGTATCTTCTATGGAATGCCAAAGAAGCGGTACAGCAAAAATATGCGTAACCTGATGTTTTTTGCAGGTTTTCAGAATTGTATCGGAAGAATAATCCTTCAAGAACACCATTGCCTGTCCAAAGAATGTAAACCAGAAGTATACTGCCATAAGTCGAAAATGTGATAAAAGGGGAGAAAGGCAAGAATTTTTATTGAATTGTTTTTGTGACTGACAATTTCAGGGTATTTTTTTAAGAATGAGTTGACGTTACTTATTTGCGAGCTTAACTGTGCGCCGTTGTAAAAGCATATTATTTCATTCATGGAAGTAGCAGAGGTTGAAAGAGCAAGCTCGTCCTCGAATTCACCGTCAAATCTCTCATCGGTTTTGAGTGTGTCAAAATCAATAAACTCCGCATCAAGTCCTGTTGAGGTTTTACCAATCACATATCTGATATTTAAAGTTGATAATGCAGAGGATATAATGCTTTTAGGATGCCGGCAATTTATCAGATAAGGTTTATTGCCGCTTCGTACTATAGACCAGAAAGCTACAATCCAGTCAACACTGTTTTCCATTTCAAGACCGACATAAGAAGGTGTAGCTCCGATTAAGTTGTGTAATGCAGCAGAGACTTCAAGTATTCTTTCGTTGACTTGCTTGTATGTATGAGTGTTAATACGTATGCCGTCAGTATCTTCTGCAAGTACCGCATCGTTGGAAAATATAATAGAATAAATTGACTCCAGATCTTTATTTGAATTTTCAAGTAAAGTGAGGTTTTTTACAATTAATTTTTTGAATTTTCGTTTCATAATGTAAACTCATTTCTTCATATGTATATAATCCCGAATATTGTAACATACAATTTTAACTAATGCAAGTAAAAAAGCAATGCTTGCGTAGTGCAAGCATTGCTCGAAAATTATTAAAAATCAACTCAAAGCAATTATAGCAAAGAAAAATGAAATACCGCAAAGAATTATAGCAATTAAACCGAGAATTTTTCCAACCATTGTCGCAGCATTTGCAAAACCGGAATTTCTAGAAATGTTCGACAATACAAATCCAGCAATAGAAGTTGCAAGCTGTATGAAACAAAGAAAAATTGTGATTGCCGCAAAGCCTTCGCTTACATTATAATCGTATGTCGAAAGTGCAATTATAGAGTAAATAAAAGCAATAAAAGCGCCGAAAATCCCTTCTATAGCCAGTCCCATTCCGACAAACCCCTTTACTCTTGTTCCGGGAGTAATTGTCGGAGCTGCATTATAAGCCGGGGGTACAGGTTGTGCCGTTGCCGTATATGTAGGCTGTGCTTGGTTGACCTGCTGATTAACGTATTCAACTGCAGTTCCGCAATTTGTGCAGAAACGTGTTCCGTCCATCAATGTCTGACCGCATTTTTGACAAATTAACATAAAAAACTCTCCTTAAATGAATAATCCAAGTAATAAAATAAACAATACACCGACATGGCAAAATGCCCCGATAGCTCCGGTGATTTCTGCGGCCTTACTTACTCCGCATTTATAGCCGTTATCAATAGCTTTTTGGGAAAGTATGATGGCAACTACACCGGGAACAGCAGAAGAAACTGCGACCACAAAGGAGCGGGGAGGTATAGTGAGTTGCTTATAAACATCAATTGTAAGCATAAATGATGATACAATACTGGATAGACTCAATATTCCAAGAACAAGAGCTATTATCCCCATTACTGTAGCTCCGGCGGAAGTTTTGTTATCAGGTAATGACATATAAGAAAGTCCGTTATCCGGCTTGCTGTTAGAAGAAGCTGCTATATCAGCGGGAGAGTTTTCCAAGAAAGAAGCTTCTTTTAATGTGTCTTCTTCGATTTCATATGTATCTGTAACATGATCCGCACTTTTTTCATCAACATTTATTTTTGTTTCTCCAACTGAAACCGGACGGTTGTCCGTTAATGGAGCATTTTGAGTACAGGAATCAATTTTCTCATTGCATTTAAAGGAATCCAACTCCTTGCCGCAATTAGGGCAAAAAGGACATATTGTCATCGGTTTTTACACCGCAATAACCACAGTAATTCAATGAATCCGCCTCCGTTCAATGGAATTATATCATAAAAATATTACTAATACAAGTTTTAATTGAATATTATTTCCATAAGTTTATATGAAAAGACAAATCCACTAAACGAGTCAATAAACATTGCCTAAATAATTATCAGAAAAATCATTTGAAAAATTTTCAAAAAAAGTATTGACATTTAAATTTACCTATGCTATTATAAAAACACAAGATAACAGTAATGATTACTGTTATTGTGAAAGGAGGCATTTATGAGGTATAGCAAACAAAGAGAAGCGCTTTTAGAACTTCTGCGTTCTACAAAGACACACCCTGATGCAGAGTGGCTGTACACAGGGCTTCGTAAGAAGTATCCCAATATATCCTTGGGAACAGTTTACAGGAATCTGCGACAGCTCAGCGATTCGGGTGAAATATTAGAACTTTCGTATGGAAATGCTTCGCATTTTGACGGTGATATTTCCCCGCATTATCATATGCAATGTATTTCGTGTAAAAAAATAATTGACATTCCCCGGGAAAAGGTCTCTCTGAATGTCAGAAGTGAAAACGGAATTCAGATTGAGGGTTTTGATTTGGTTTTAAATGGCTATTGCCATGAGTGTAAAAATAATATTATTTAATTTTTAATAAAGAAAGGATAAAACGTTATGAAAAAATTTGTATGTTCAGTATGTGGTTATGTTCACAAGGGAGATTCAGCTCCTGAAAAATGTCCGGTATGTAAGGTTCCGGCAGAAAAATTCAAGGAAATGCAGGAAGGTGCAGCTTTAGCAGCAGAGCATGAATATGGAGTATACGGCAAAACTGTAAAAAATAATCCTGATATTTCAGACGAAGATAAGAAGTTTATATTTGACCAGCTTATGGCAAACTTTAACGGCGAATGTGCAGAAGTTGGTATGTATCTTTGTATGGCAAGAATTGCTCATAGAGAAGGTTATCCCGAAGTTGGTCTTTACTGGGAAAAAGCAGCTTATGAAGAAGCAGAACACGCAGCAAAATTTGCAGAACTCCTCGGAGAAGACCTTGAGCCTAATATGAAGGCTACAACAAAGGATAAACT
>CAZHZL010000108.1:3413-6215 GCA_964537245.1 uncultured Oscillospiraceae bacterium | reverse complement strand
ATCATGATTGTTACGCCTATATAGTCGGCAAAATTAGAGGTTGGTTAGGTATAAGTTACATTTTTCTTTAAGGCGGCTAATTATAATAATTTATCTCTCTTAATATCTGATAGTATTTTCTCAATCCTTGTGCGAAGATGAGGAAAACGCTTGTCGCTTATTACTGCCGCAAAGTAATTTTTATAATCATGACCCATTTTTGCATACCAATCCTCAAACTCGGTTACGGTTGAATTTGCGTGTAAATTATCTCGATTAAAAACAAGCATATCAAGCATTGGTGTTTTGTAAGAATACTTCCCGCTTTTTAAAGCTTCTTCAAACCCAACATAACATTCGATAACCTTGTCGATATTCTCATAAGCTTTATCAACCTCGCCAATTGAGGAATATGCCATAGCCAGACCGTTATGAGCGCCCGCTGATTTAAGTAAAAAGAATCCCTCGTTCCCAATGTTTTCTATAAGAATGATAGCTCGGCTATAAATATCAATAGCTTTTGAAAATTCTTTTCTACCGAGTGAAATTCCGCCAAGCCATAAAATATTATTTATCATCACTTCAAAACTGTAAAACACACATTCCTGCTTCTTTTCTTTGCGTTTATTCATAGGCATAATTATGTTAGAAAGCACCAGTTGTCTGTTTACAACTGTATCAGGCAGACGGTTTGCCGTTTCTATTGCTTTGTCCTGCATTTCAAGATAGTTGTATGAATATGCTAACTTTTCTAATACATCAATACGTTCTTCTTCATTGGTACTATCCTGCAAAACCAATTCTGCTTTGGCTACTATTTCCTCCAAAAGTTCTTTTTTGCCGTTAGCACAAAAAGAACCAAAAAGAAAACCAATAAGCACAGACAAAAGCTTGGAATTATTGGGGTATGTTTTTAAGGCTTCTTGGATTATTTCAATACCTTTTTCCACTTCACCTGTATGGGAACAATTCATTGCTTTTTCAAAATATTCGTTTATTTTCTCTTCATTTTCATCCGCTTTAATACCTAACAAATAATCCGAGGTTACACCAAAGAAATTAGACAAAGCAGGAATAAGTGATAAATCCGGCAGAGCCAAACCGTTTTCCCATTTGCTAACCGCCTGATACGAGATATTAAGATAATCAGCCAACTTTTCTTGGGTTACATCCTGTGCTTTACGCAATTCCTTTATTTTTTCGCCGATTTTTAACATAGCATTCACTCCAAAATTTTATTCAAAAGCGCTTTCTGATTATAGTATAAATCATAGCAGTTCAAATGTGTATAACATAACCGTTTACCTGTATGCAACCGCAGGTTGAGTTGGTGAGTTTTATAAATGCCGCTTGCCATTGCAAACGGCATAACTTCATTTTTTATTTATTCTTTACACAAGTATACCTTTTGGTATCGAATTCAACCTTTGTGTCAGTAACAGTAAACCCATACTTTTTATAAAATCCTATAGCATCGTCATCGGTTTCGGCCGTGATATTTTGGACATTAAAACTGTTAAAGATGAAATTAATAAGTTTACTACCAATGCCTTGACCTTGGTATTCAGGATTTACAGCAATATCAAGTATGGTTGACAAATTGTCTGTTATCTTAAAAATAACTATCCCTTTATATTGACCATTATGTTTATAAGCATAGATATTGGCGTTTTCATCTTCTTGATATTTCTTTGCCCTGTTCAGTAATCGTTCTTCAGTGGGATTGTATACGCTCGGTGCAAGTAATTTTAAAATATCGGGTTCGGTTATTATTTCTTTAATGTCACATATTGAAAACACATTGCAAAGTTCTATACCTAAAGCACCATATTTTTTAATTTGCTCCTTGGTATAATACCGTTCCATATCGGTGTAATGGGCAGTATCAAGTTCTGCAACTGTATAACCGCACTTTTCAAGCGGTAACGTTTTATACAGTTCTTCAAAATCACAGAATTTATGTAATCTGGAAACCTGTGCTGTGATGATATCTTTTGTTGAGGAACAGTTAAAAACAACAGTATCTTCAACATTGATTCGTTGCCGTTTCTCATCATTTAACCTTAATTCAATTGTTTTGATACCATCCGCAATCTTACTAAAAGCAGATGGGACAAGGTTCATATATTGAAACATTTTTTATAAACTCTTTTCATATATTTCTTGATTGTTTTCAAGGGAATTTTCACCTGTGCTTGTATACCCAACAGCTTCCCAAAACGGTTTGCCGGTAACGGGGTCTGAAGTTAAATAAAGGCCTTTAGCACCGTCAGATATTAATAATTCTTCTAAATGTGAATACATCTGTTTGCCGTATCCATTACGGCGAAATTCGGGCAACACATAAAATTCCATTATGTAACCATATCCAACCTTGATATAACCTTTGTGGTCAGTATGGTCGATTTTTCCATATAAAAAACCTATTAGACTATTGCCATCATAGCATAGTTCTAAGTGCCTATCGGTATCACCCTGTATGTTTACCATACTGTTATCCCACTTTGTTAATTTCTCTTTTGGGGTATTTCGATTTTGGTGGCTATCAAGCTCTGCACCGTATAAAAGAACAAGTTTTTCAAAATCTTGCTTGTGCAAATCTGAACTATTAGAATTTAATTTTAGATATTTAATATATATCACCCTATAACCTTTTTTCGATATATGTATTTGCAGTTGAGCTACATCCACCACATTTAATTAATTATATTTTACCATATTTCGACTTTTCTTTCAATGTTCAGTTATTATCTAATTTATAATTTCTTTTATCTAATCTTGAAACGCGTGTTTATATTTTTTCTAAATCAGGTAGGTTGTAAA
>CAZHZL010000108.1:0-3403 GCA_964537245.1 uncultured Oscillospiraceae bacterium | reverse complement strand
GTCCGGGAAACTGGATGTTTGTATGATTCCCATGTATGTTCTTGACAACAATTTTGACTGATGTTTTTATTAAGAAAATATGATAATTCCGCATTATATTAACACATTTTTTCGTATATGTAATAACTAAATCAATCCCAACGATACTTTCAATGCTTCATTAATTTTTTTCGTTAATCCTTTATCCCGAATCATTCCCATTTTCTTCTCTAACCTATTTGTAGGCAATGTTATTATCTGCTCACATAATGCAACAGATTCAACCGTTAAGCCGTTTTTAATTGGAATCTCAACATGAGTCGGCATATCTTTTTTCGCTTTGCTTGTTAAAGGTACAACAATAACTGTTGGAGAATTCGCATTGCCAATATTATTCTGTACAATAAGTACCGGACGCTCTCCGCATTGTACAGAACCGCCTTGCGAAATCAACTTCGCCATATATATTTCCATTCTTTTTATACTTGTATTATTTTTCATCAAATACTCTCCTTAAAAATGTTTTTCATAATTTACAAAACAAAAAAACATTTTCAAGAAAAAAAGAAAATGAGCCGCATTTTAGTACGACTCATCTTTTCTATTTATTTTACTGTTTAAATCATTACATTCATTTTTTCATAATATATGTCATCAGAACATTATTTTTGAAATTCTCAATAAATTCAAGTTCATCCTCACCGTCAACACACATATTATGTTGTTTTTTTGCTAACAACAGATTCCCGCCCATATCAAATTCCAAAGTGATATAAGGCATATCAGGTGCATCTGCTTTTCGCATTGCAAAAAGAAAATCCTCGCCCTTACTGTACTTATTAACTGCATAATAATGTACTGCGTGATGAAGTTCTGTGCCTTCATTAAGAAAATCGTACCAATCCTCAAATGGTCGAATAATATATTTTTCACCAATCAAAGATAAATCCGTGTGTTTATCACACATTTTGTTTATAGTTTCCATCTTTTCTTTGCTAATTTCCATTGACATAATTCTTTCTCCTTTTATTCCATTTCATTATAAAGAATTGGATTTGTAACGGTCTCAAAATATTTATTGAGTCCGTGTGTTGTCATCGCCTGTAGAAACACCTCAACTCTTTTTAGCATTGGCAAAAGATTTTTTTCATCAATACAAATATTTACTGTACTCACAAATCTTGCGCTGCCTTCCTTAATCAAAACACCCTTTTGTTTGAGTACATAAGGTACTCCCCAACCGTTTGAGACAGTAAAGGAATAAGGATAATTCATTTTAGGATTAAAGACCACCTTAAAGGACGTTATACGCCTTTCCTCAGGATTTTCGGGATTTGCATATTTATCGTAATTCAACATCTTTATATCTGAAAATAACTCCCGAGATTTTTTTATTTCATCAAGCTCTGCTTCACATTCAGATATCATTGAATCAATAATATTGTCATCCTGTTTATTAACAGATATTTTTTCTAAGGCGCTCATTATTTGTTCACCCGCTTCGCTAAACAACTCGTTCTCGCTTGTCTTGAATTGCAATGCTAAATCTTTAATTTCCTTAAAAGATGAAGTATCACTCACATTCCTTGAATACCCTTTTTTAATCTTTTGCAGTCTTTCTAAATATTTTTGACAACGATTAAAATCATTTGTAGTATACAATTTCGCCTTCAATACTGCATTATGAAGTCTGTGAAACTCTTCGGGTGAAAGATTATAAAAAGCATCAACTGCTAAATCACCGGTGCCTTTACTATAATCTTTTACATTGATTCTTATTCTTGACATCGTAGAATGAGGCCACGCCATAGCCTTCGATTCATACCGTGTGTCATCCATAAACTCAATTAACACCTTTTGAGTTTTAAAGACGCATATCTGCTTAGTATTGGTCTTTCCGGCCATTTAGCCTCACTCCCCATATTCAGTTTTCAGTTTCAAAATCTGCAATCACAATTTCATTATGACGCTCACCTTTAAAGTAATTGCTTGAAAGATTACCGTACACAGTTAGTTTCTGCGGCAACTGAGCGGTAATATATTTGTCTGCAAGATTAAATCCAATCATAGAAAAACTATCAGAAAATAATTTAATATGTTCCTTATTATTTCCTATAATTTTATGGCTGACGTCGTCACAAAGTTTAACTTTGGTTTTAATAATAGGCTCTAGAACACCTGCACCAAAAGGTTCAAGCGCTTCAATTTCTTCATAAATACTGTCAGAGATTTTATCCGAATCTATTTCAATATCCCACTTGCCAATCGGTTCTGAAACCTCAAACCCTATACTTTCGGCATAACAGTTTATTGCATTCTCAAATTGCAACAGCTTTAAACTTTCAGCCTCAATTGTCAAGCCTGCAGCCATTGCATGACCGCCGTATCTTATAAGATAATCTCCACACACAATTATTGCATTAAGAATATGAAAATCTTCGGTTGAACGTGCGCTTCCTGTCCATACAGTATTACCGTTTATATCTTCCTTCGGGCAAAACACGATTGCAGGTCTATTGTACTCCTCCTTTAAATTTCCTGCTAAAAGTCCGGCAATACCACTTTGTGCATCGGGATGACAAATGACAAGAATTCTATTACCCTTATCAATTTGTTCTTTGGCAAGTGCTTTAATTGATTTATAACAATCCGCCTGTAGAGATTTCCTTCGCTCGTTTTCACTTACAAGCTTATTAGCAAGTTCTAAAGCAATTTGCGGGTTGTTTTCAAGCAAAAGGATCAACGGCAATTCAGCACCGTGAGAATTAAGTCTTCCAGAAGCATTAAGACATGGTGACAACTTATATGCAATATTCTCTGCTGTCACTGACGACAAATCACCCATAATCGCAGATACACCATATCGTTCATATCTGCAGGACCGCATCATCTTAATTGCTCTTTTTACAATCACTCTGTTCTCACCTATAAGTGGTGCTACATCACCGATAGTTCCAATAGCAGCAAGGTCAATAAGAGACATCGCAAAATCATGCTCGTGTACCTGTTCAAGCATATAGTGAGCCACTTTCCACGAAACTCCTGAGCCGGTAAGCTCTTTAAAAGGATAAGTTTCGCCTGCGATATGTAAATCTATTATTACATCCGCATTCGGAAGAATTTCTCCCGGCTCGTGGTGGTCTATTACTACAACATCACAGCCTTGCCTTTTTATAAGATCTACCTCAGCATTTGCCCTGACACCATTATCTACGGTTATAAAAAGCTTTGTTCCTAATTCAATCTGCTCTTCAATAGCTTTTGAATTAATTCCATAACCTTCACCTATTCTATCAGGCAATCTTACAGCTACATCAGCACCAAGCCTTTTAAGTGTTAAAAACATTATCGCCGATGAGGTGACACCGTCGGTATCATAATCGCCAAAGACACAAATACGGTTTTTTTGAAAAATATGTTTCCA
>CAZHZL010000107.1:0-6280 GCA_964537245.1 uncultured Oscillospiraceae bacterium | reverse complement strand
TTATCTGCTTGCAATGGAGAGAAGTCCCGTTAAGGATATTGAAATAAAGCATATCCTGAAAAACGCCTTGACCAATGAAATAGAAAACCGCGAGGTGTATATGAAAGGCATAGACCATAGCTATTATTATGAGGGATATACAACCTTTAAGACGGAAGAATTGAAGTAAAAATACTACAAGAAATATATAGGAGAAAAAAACAATGTCAAAATTAAATGTCGACCAAAAAACAGTAAAAGAATTGTTTGAAAATAAAAAATCAGATTTTTTAATTCCAGATTATCAACGCCCTTACGCTTGGAGCGAAAGTGAGTGCTTAACTTTGTGGGAAGATATATTTTCTTTTGCTTTCCCGGATAATGATAAAGATAAATTTAATAGTTCTAATGATGAGTATTTCTTAGGTCCGATTGTTACATTCAAAAACGAAAATGAAAAAATGGAAATTATCGATGGACAGCAACGCCTAACAACATTATTGTTATTCCTACGAGCATTTTATGCTCGTTATGGTAATATGCAAGATGCAGAAGCAAAAGCAACTAGAGAAAGCATAGAAAAGTGTATTTGGAAAACAGACGAATTTGGTAAACCTAATATGAGTGCCCTAAAAATCAATTCTGAAGTTGCAACTGATAATGACAAAGATGAATTTCTATCTATTTTGAAAGATGGCAATGCACCAAAGGAAATGAAAAGCAATTATGCAACAAATTATAGATTTTTCCAAAACAAAATAGAAGAGTTTCTCAACTCTTTCCCCGGATATTTTTCTTATTTGCCTATTCGCATTTTGAATAATTGTATCTTGTTACCAATTGAAGCTGAATCGCAAGATACTGCTTTGAGAATTTTCTCAACATTAAATGATAGAGGTAAACCACTTTCAGATGCAGACATATTCAAGGCACAATTCTATAAATATTATTCTGCTAAAGGTGAAAAGGATGAATTTATAAAGAAATGGAAATCATTAGAGGAACTCTGTGAAAAAATATTCCATCCTATTTCCGGAACACCTATGGATGAATTATTTACCAGATATATGTACTATGAAAGAGCTAAAATGGGAATAAAAAGCTCAACAACAGAAGCACTTCGTAAATTTTATGAAAAAGATAGCTACAAATTATTAAAGAATGATGATTTATTTGAAAATCTTATCGTTTTAGCACAATTTTGGAATGATGTTTCAAATCAGAATGTGGAAAGATTTTCTGATAGAGTTCTCCGAAAATTATTTGTACTTAATTATGCTCCAAATGGTATGTGGACATATTTTGTTACTGTCTATTTTATGCAAAACAAAGACACCGAAGAAATGTTAGATGATGAGAGATTTTATACATTCTTAAACAAAATCACAGCATTTATTTGGTCATACGCATTGACTAATCCCGGTGTTAATGCTCTGCGTACACCTGTTTATGCAGAAATGGTGAATATTGTAGAAAATAGAAATGTTGAGTTTAAAGATTATAAATTTAATGAAAAAACTTTAAGAAGTCTGTTTGAAACATTTGGCTTTTATAATGGTAGACCGATAACAAAATCCATTCTTGCTTGGTGGGCGTTTCAAGACGAAGAACAACAGTTGTTGTCGATTGAAACTACATTTGAAACAGAACATATATATGCAAAAAACAGACAAGAAAAAGAAAGAAGTCTTACTGATGCTAAAAATATTGAATTGTTAGGAAATAAAGCATTGCTTGAAAAACGAATTAATATTCGTGCTTCAGATTACAGATTTTCTGATAAAGTAAACTATTATAAAGGTTTTACAAATTCAAGAGGTCAGTTTAAAGAAGGAACAAAAAACCAAGAATTGATTAAAATTGCAAATGAGAAATCTGATTTTATGGAAACTGATATTTTGACAAGAAATAAGGCTATAATAAATGGATTCATAGAATATGTACAAGAAAATGGTTTATTAAATTAAACATAATCAAAGGCTTACAGAGAATGTTTATATTCAATTACATTATCGCAAATCCCGACTTGCACGATGATAATTATGGTTTGCTTTATGATAGCAAAACATTTGAACTAAAATCCGTATCACCGTGTTATGACCATAATGTAGCATTTCAGGAAGGTTTCTTGGGGCTTACAAGAACAACAATGGGCAATTCTGCATCCCTTCCTCTTGACGACCTTTGCGAAAGGTTTATAAAGGAACATACGGATATAGCAGAAAAACTGAAAACGATAGATTTGTCGGAAGTCAAAACTTATCTGTCGGAAAGACAATATAACGAGCTTATGGAGCGTATTGAGAAAGCGATTATGTGGGCGGAAATGTAGAAAAAGTGTCCGTACAACTTACGACATACTTGGACAACAAGATAGTTAGGAGATTTATTGTATGATTAACAAGAGTAATTTAAAAAACATTTTACCTTTGATGAATTTTATAGAAACATCAAAAACAAATATATATTCAAAAACATTTTCTCATTTTGAGGGTGAGTTATGTGTTGATTTTAATAATGAAAGGTTAATCTACCCCAAAGAGATTAAAGGAAGAGAGCGAAACGATGGTTTCGATGCTCCTGAAAATTTTGTTGTTTTTGAATGTGTCAATAAGTTATTAGATAAAGGGTATCGCCCTGAACATATTGAGCTTGAAAAAGAATGGCATCTTGGACACGATGCTAAAAGCGGAAGAGCAGACATTTGTGTATCATCACCCGAAGGCGATATGCTTTTTATTGTTGAGTGTAAGACCTATGGCAAGGAATTTGACAAAGCATATAAAGACACTAATTTAGATGGAGCACAGTTGTTTTCTTATTGGCAGCAAGAACGAGCTACAAGGTGGCTTGTTTTATATGCTTCCGATATTGTAGATAATGAGATAATATGGAAAGCTCCGACTATTAGCTGTCAAGATGACCCGAATGTTATAATAAGTGCAAAAAAAGATAAGAGTGTAAGGCTTTATGAAACAGCTCATACGGCTACCGAAAAACATAATGTATGGAAAGAAACATATTCTTCAAAGTGGCACGATGATTTAATATTTTCAGCAGATAGTGTAGCTTATAAAATAGGATTAAAACCGCTTTTAAAGAAAGATTTAAAAGATTTTACCCCTGATGATAAAATTGTAAATAGATTTGAAGAAATTTTAAGGCATAATAATGTCAGCGATAAAGAAAATGCTTTCAATCGTCTTGTGGCTTTATTTATATGTAAATTAGTTGATGAAATAAACAAGAACGATGATGACGAGGTTGAATTTCAATACAAACAAGGAACTGACACCTATGAAACCTTGCAGGATAGGTTGCAAAGATTGCATAAAGAAGGTATGGAAACCTTTATGCACGAAGAAATTTTTTATGTTCCTGAAAATTATCCTGAATGGCTCTTTACAACATATACAGGGCACACAAGAAAAAAGGCAATCGCAGATTTAAAGGAAAAAATCAGAATATTAAAATTCTTTTCCAATAACGATTTTGCTTTCAAGGATGTTCACAACGAAGAATTATTTTATCAGAATGGAAAAATTTTGGTAGAGGTCGTTCAATTATTTGAAAGATACAGAATTGTTTATCCGTCAAAGCATCAATTTTTAGGCGATTTATTCGAGCAACTTTTGAATAAAGGATTTAAGCAAAATGAAGGACAGTTTTTTACACCTACGCCTATTACAAGATTTATATGGGACTCTTTGCCTATTGAAAAAATAACTCATTCAAGTAAAGGTACAGTTTATCCCAAAATAATAGATTATGCTTGCGGAGCAGGTCATTTTTTGACAGAAGCGATTGAAGCGATAAATGCTTTTGTTAAAACCGATGGGACAAATTCGTGGGTTCGTGACCATATTTTCGGTGTTGAAAAAGACTATCGTTTAGCTCGTGTATCTAAGATTTCTTTGTATATGAACGGAGCCGGAGAAGGTAATATTATATTTGGCGATGGGCTTGAAAATCTTCCCGAAAGACAAATAGAAAATGGGAGCTTTGATATACTTGTTGCAAATCCGCCCTATGCAGTAAAGGATTTCAAACAACACCTGCAATTAAAGAACAACGAATTTTCGCTTTTAAACTCAATTGGCGATAATGGTAGTGAAATAGAAACTTTATTTGTAGAAAGAATAGAACAGCTTTTAAAACCGCAAGGAATTGCTGCGGTGGTATTGCCGTCAAGCATTTTAAGCAATGACTCGGCAAGCTATGTCGGTGCAAGAGAGCATATTTTAAAGAATTTCTATATTCGTGCCATTGTTCAGTTCGGAAGTAAAACCTTTGGAGCTACAGGTACAAATACAGTTGTTCTTTTCCTTGAAAAATATAACGAACCGCCCAAATATACGGATTTAGTTGCCGATAGCGTAGATGCAATACTTTCAGGCGAAGAAATAAAGGATTGGAAAGATAAAGAGATATTAGAAGCATACATAAATAAAATAGAAGTGGATAAAGGTATTTATGAAAGTTTTATTTTGCAAACTCTTTCCTTTGCAGAATTAAAACAAAATGAATATTTTAATGTGTATGTTGAAGCATTTATGAGCGATAATTCGATTGTAAAATATATGAACACGAAGGCTTATCAAAATTTATCTGCCGATGAACAGTCAAAAGAGCTTTTAAACAGGTTTTATAGTTATGCAAAATCAGCAGAAAATGATAAGCTTACATATTTTGCCCTAACCTACAATCAGCAAACAGTTATTATTACCTCTCCTGTTGATAATGCAAAGCAAAAAGAATTTTTGGGCTATGATTGGAGTAATAGAAAAGGTAATGAGGGAATACAGATTATTACTCCTGGTGGTAAAATGTATAATGATAATGACAGATGTGCAGAAAATACCCTTGCTCATATTGTAAGAAGCTCATTTGAAGAAAAAACACCTGCTATAACAGAAGAAAATAAAGTTTATGTAAGTGTCGCTGAAACTTCGGATATGCTTGATTTTTCAAGATTGAATTTTAATAAGGCAATTAGAACAAGTGTAAAAAAAGAAGTTAAAATCGTTAGCAAATATCCTTTGTATCCATTAGGAAAAAAATGTTTAGTTGTTATAGGTGGAACTCCTTCAAGAGCAATAAATTCATATTTTTCAGGAGAAAACTTATGGGTTTCTATTGCTGAAATGCAAGGACAAGTTATAACAGATACAAAAGAAAAAATAACCGAAGAAGCTATAAGTAATTCAAATGTAAAAATAATCCCAAAAGGTACGACATTATTAAGCTTCAAGTTAAGTATAGGCAAAACGGCTATCGCTGGAAAAGATTTATATACAAATGAAGCAATTGCTGGGTTAATTCCAATAGATAAAACTGAACTGTTGGACAATTATTTATTTCATTTGTTTAGCAGTAAAATTATAAATCTTGAGAATGTTGGAGATAAGGCATTTGGCAAGAGCTTGAATAGTACCTATTTGAAAGAAGAAGTGAAAATCCCTGTTCCACCACTTGATGTGCAAAAGCAAATTATTTCCGAGTGTGAAAAAATTGATGAGAAATACAACTCTACCCGAATGAGCATCGAAGAATATCACAAAAAGATTGAAAATATCTTCGATGAATTGGAAGTAATTTCCAAAAATGGGGGGGCGAAGAACATCGTTAAACTTTCGTCCCTTGCTTCTTTCAATCCATCAAAATCACTTCTACAAGGTGTATCAGATGATACAATGGTATCATTTGTAGAAATGGCATCAGTCAGCAATGACGGATATATTGAAAAAATGACATCAAGACCATTTGGCGAGGTTAAAAAAGGCGGTTATACCTATTTCGCAGAGAATGACATTATTATTGCAAAAATAACTCCCTGTATGGAAAACGGTAAATGTGCTGTTGCTAAAGGATTAACAAACGGCATTGCATTTGGCAGTAGTGAGTTTCATGTTGTGCGTTGTGATGAGAATTATCTGCCGGATTATGTATTTGGATTTTTAAATCGTCCAAAGGTGCGAGTTGAAGCTGAAAAAAATATGACAGGAGCAAGTGGGCACAGAAGAGTTCCAATTTCGTATTATCAAAATATTGACATCCCTACAATACCTTTAATGAAACAAAAAGAAATAATATATGAGGTAAAAAAATGTCAATCGGAAATTTCTGCTTTACAATCTCGATTATTAGAACTGTCAAGTATGAAAAATAAAGTAATCGAAAAGTATTTGTAAACAAAAGAGGTGCAGTATGGAAAACAAAGGTGTTATTTATATCTTAACAAATCCGTCTTTTCCTGAATATGTAAAGATTGGATATGCTGATGATATTGATAAAAGATTAA
>CAZHZL010000106.1:0-6493 GCA_964537245.1 uncultured Oscillospiraceae bacterium | reverse complement strand
AATCAACGAGTTCCTCATAAAGTAATGGCTCTCCACCTATTAAAACAATGGTTTTGGGATGATATGCTTTTAACTGATTGATAATCATTTTCCATTGTTCAACAGACATTGGTTTACTTGTTTCAGCATAGGGATTGGAAGAATTATAACAATGAATACAATGCATATTGCATTTTCTTCTCAATTCAAGCCAAACAGTTTGTAGCGGTGCTTTTGCCTTCGGTGGCAACAAAACAGACTCTATGTACTTTTCCGTAAGATTTATTAGTGACTTTTCCTCTAAAAAACTAATGAGTTCATCTGCTTTCTTGTTCGCACCAAGAATGTATTTATTTCCATTCAAAAAAGCACTTAATAAATCATTTGCTTCAGAATCAAGTTGAAAAATCTTTTGGGTATTGCAATCCATTATCAAACTATTACAATACCCATTGCACATATATACATTTGGGCTTAAACAAGCATAAGAGCAATCAGCCATTGTCATAATGTGGGTCACAACCACCGTCTTCGTCCATATCAGGAGCACACAACCCGTATGCGTCGGGCAAACAATATACAGGATTGCAGAAATCCTCGTCATCCTCAAATGCATCTTTTTCTATTAGAAGATTTTTTTCAATAACTAATTCTTTTACTAACATTTTAACAACTCCTTTTGATTTTCTTAAAGTATGTATGATGACAATTAAGATTCGCTTTAAATATTGGTTACCTTATACCCTATTCTGTTTTATTACAGAAATGATATTCTCAATATCATCAGGCGTATAAGTTTTTTCGCTTTGAGTTTCAAGAATATGTCTGTTAAGAAGGTCACTTTTTACAACTGGAACTGTTGAATTTTCAATGCCATTGATTCGACACTTATCATAAGCAAGACATATTATATCGTGAATATCTTTTTCATCAACAATCCCTGAAAGTAACGAAGAAACAATCGTATGATGTCTATCAACTTGCTGAATGGGGTTTTTCATACCTTCGGTTTTGCCATCGTCAAGTTCTCTTGACCAATTACCATAAGAGTCTATTGTAATGTTGCCTTTGAAATATTTAGTTTCAATAAGGAAAACACCATTTGGACCAACAACAATATGGTCAATCTCTTGTGATTCATCACTTACATTGGTGTCGCACAAATGTATGCCATCACCTTTTTCAATCTTTCTGTATTCCTTTGGCAACCATTTTAATGAATACTCAACATTTTGCTCACCTTGTTCACCGTAATTTGTGTCTTGCTCTTGTTCTTTTTCAAATTCGGATTCATCACAATCAGTATCAAAGTGTTTGCTTTTATCAAGGTTTTCAATATTTTTAGAATATCCATATTTAGTAAGAGTTGTTCTCGTATTGCCGATTTTTTCTGTGAAATATTTAAAATATCGTCCTCGCTTGTAAAGCTCTTCGTTAATTTCAGACTTATAACTTAAAAGGAATTCTCGTTTTTCTTTCCATGCATTATAATCACCTACAAGATTACAAATATCATTATTCTTTTCCCATTCAGCAAGTATGTAGCAGAGATAAACTAACACATCGTTTGACAGATACTTAATTTCTGATTTTTTGATAAAAACATCATTTTCTGTTTCAATTGATGAATCATAAGAATCTTGTTGAAATGTAAATACATACTTTTTACCATCGTATTTGTCGTCACAATCGTAATCACTTCCGTGATTCCATTTTATGTCTAACTCATCAATATCATTCACAAAATCATTGTCGTCATCAATGACAAAAAGAGGGATTATTTTCAATAAAACTCGTGCTAATTCATTGTCATCAACTGGGATGTCTATTGAAACTTTTGCCAAATCAGCATCGGTGGATGAAGAGTCGTAGAATGTAATGCTTTTTTTCTTTTTTGTATAGTCACCGTCTTTCACATACCAATAATGAGCCTTTGCGAAAAGCACATTAAACGCAATAGAAGAATCAAATTTCAAATATTCGTCTATATGTTGAATCTGAGCTAATCTGTTTTTCCAAATACATCTACCGATATGCTCATTCCATTTAGCAATATTTTGCTCTTTTTCTCTTTTCTTTTGCTCTCTGTTTGTTTTAATTGAATCAAATAATCCCATTTTGATTTCCCTCTTTTCTTTTTATTGTTAAAAATCAAGCTATTTCAGAAATCATATCTTCAAGAGCTGATTTCTTCAATTCGAGTGCTTTTAACTCTGTTTCCTTTTTAAGAGTATCTGGATTGCCTTGAATATTGTTGATTTGAAGACATACTTCATCAAGTTTTTCTTTGCAAAAACTTTCTAAATCATCTTCACCATTTATAAGACAGTCAATGTATTCTTTGAGATAATTGAATTTTTCTTTTAAACAAGTTATATTATTATCTGTTGTGCTCATTAGCAACACTCCCTTTAATCTTTATTATCAATATGGTCTTTGAGTATTTTTCTTACCCATTTTTCTGTGTAACCATATTTTGTGGCGAGTTCACGAATATTGTAACCGTCATACTCATCAACAATTTGCTTGATAATGAAATCTCTGCTGAATAATTCCACAGGGAAGAATACCTGTGTGCCTCGGTATTTTGAATGGAGTTTGAGTACTGCGTCAATACCGAGCAATCCTGCAAGCTCACTGTATGCTCCGTTTAAATATTCGCCTTTGATTTTATTCTTGTCTATGGCTATCGTCACTCCTCGCATATTAAAATGCTCCTTTCAAAAATTATAATCAATAAATTGGGAACTGTGTAGTGTCGCAGGTCAGGTGACTTGTTCCTTGTAAAATTCCCAAAATTTTCCTTTATGTGACAATATTCTACAACCGTAATACAAGAAAATCTTTATTTCTTCCTACGATTTTTAGGGGTTTTAGTGCCACAATAAAGGCTGATTGCAGACATTGCACCTGTAAAAAAATATTCCGTTGCAATCTTAACAGCGGAACTCAAAAAATAGGTCATTCTTTATCCTCCTCTTCCTTTCGCTTTTTAGAAAGTAAATAATCTGCACCGATAAGCATTGCGAGTGTTCCAAAAAATCCTGCTATGTAATATGGCATATTAGCCCTCCTTTGAGAATTTAATTAAATTATTGCTTGGATTATACTTTTCAGGTTCTTTAAGCATTTCCTTGGTAATGTGCAATTCAGCCAAAGACCATTTTGAATTATTACCCCTTATGCCAAGATAGAGGGGATGTGGTGCGGTTTGAGAACGCAGGTCAACATCCGATGAAATTAACTGATATACAATACCTTTGGGTACTGCATTCTTAAACATATTCAAAACATTTACTTTAGACTTTTTACAAGCATAGGATGAAGCCATTGAATTGCCCCAAGCAACAATGAATTTGGTGTTTTTAAAGTTTTTGTCGCTCATAAGAGTTTCAATGTATTTCATATTTTCTTCGTCAACTTCAAGCCCTCTTGAACTCATTTTACCCGATACTACTTTTGAGAAAAGATTGATTATTTTCAATTCTTTCAAGTGTAATTCCTGCATATGTGATACCAAGTAATTAAGGGTATTATCTTCAGAGAAAATATTGTCACAGTTTCTTGTAGGGTAGAGTAATACAATTACCCCGTTTTCCCCGTCAATTCCGTTTAATCTTTTCGTAACTTCAAATGTGTTTTTACCGTCATCTGATGTGATGATGTCTGTTTCAACTGATACAGAATAATTTTTTAATGGCATATTTTTAACTCCTTTAATCTATTTCAATAAATTTAAATACTATTGAATTGTCGATTTCTTCTTGTGTGAATGATTCAGGCTCCCAAAACATTCTCAAATACCTATCCATTTGTGACGGAGTAAGAGAATCAAGGTCACCGTCATCATCTAATCCACACACATAGAATGTGCCTGCAATAATGTCGTTGTAAAATCTTCGATTGCCTTTAAGACCGATTAACTTGCCTTCTTCATTACAAAGAATACAAGTGTTTTCTTCAAGACCTACAAATTCAATTAACCCTCCAACTGCTTTTTGCAAACTTTCAAGGTCATTGTCGATTGTTGTAATGGCAGGGTGTTTTGATGGCTCAACCATAACTACTTTAATTTCTTTTTTCATAAATTCCTCCTGAAATAAATATAGGGCAAGTGCGAAACCACACTTGCCCTACTTTTGTGTAAAATCATATTGTTCTTTGCGTGTAATAAGTTCTTTTAGTTCTGTAATCATAGCTCCTTTCATATGTTTTTCATCAACTAAAATATTCAGCCCTGTGTCGTTATCAATTAGAATACAGAAATAGAAAAGATGTTGTTTTCTATTGTCGGTAATGATTTCAATACCGATAGACCATTCAATGACAGACAAATCAAGAGCTTCTAAATCTGTTGGTGATTCAATGTAACAGATAGACCCAAATGCTGAAATGTCATTAATCCCGTATGTGTTGCAGATTTCAAGCAAGTGTTGATGTAGTACTCGCTTAATCGGGACAGAAAGATTGCTTTCAAGAATATCTTTCTCATTATGAAACTTTTTCATTTTTGATATAAAAGAAGGGCGAATGCGGTGTGCATTCGCCCTATGGCTTGTTGTACTCCTTTCTATATAGTATCAAAGGAATAATATATATTTTTATTTAATTGTGTTACAAAATTTGTCACAAAGTGTAAATAAATCTCGATATATTTATATAGATAGTTGTTATTAAAATAAAATGTGATAAAATTTAATTATACTTACAACTATGATATCCCATTTTGAGGTGTAATATGAAACCATTAAATTTACTCTCTATAAGTCACGGTATTGAAGCAATCAACAATTTGGAAGGCAAAGACCTATCTGTTCCAACACCCTTAAAAAAACACGAAGCAGAAAGTCTTGTTGATTTTTGCAGTAAAATAAAAAGCATTAACAACTGCATGGCATTATTTGAAAACTATTTTATAAGCTATTCAATACCACAAATCGGAAAAGAATTTGATTTGTTGAGATTTGGCGAAGATTACATAATTAACATCGAATTAAAAAGCGAATTAACCCCTAAAATTGAAGAAACAAAAAACAATAATCAAATGCATAAAAACTATTATTATCTAAAATTTTTAGATAAACCGATTTATGTTTTCACTTACACTAAAGGTGGTATCGTTTTTAAATATAATTCAATAAATAACAGTAGTTCTGATAGTTCTTTGATGGAATTAATACAATTAATAGAAAATCAGAAAGTTGACAAAGATATTGATATAAACAAAATGTTTATTCCGTCAAATTATTTGATTTCTCCTTTCAATTCTACTGAAAAATTTTTAGAAAACGAATACTTTCTAACAACCGACCAACAAAACATCAAAAATAATATTTTGGAAAAATTCCTTAAAGAAAACAACACGGTTTTTTGTATTTCTGCTAATGCAGGTACTGGAAAAACTTTGCTAATCTATGATATAGCAAAGTCTATGATGAGCGAATCTTATAATACTCTCTTGATACATTGTGGCAAATTAAACGAAGGACATGAAAAACTTAACAAACTTAATTGGAATATACACCCAATAAAAGATGTGAAAAAAAATAAAATCGAAGAACTATGCAATTCGATTTCAATGATAATTATTGACGAAGCTCAACGCATACGTGAAGAACAATTAAAATTAATTATAAATTATGCAAATGACAAAAAGATAAAATTATTATTCTCTTATGATACCAAACAATATCTTAGAGAAGAAGAAACTACTGATATTGCTAAATTTGTGCAACAAAATTATCCTTCATATAAAATCTACGAAGGCAAATTAACTAACAAAATACGCACAAATAAAGAAATTGCTTCTTTTATTTATAATTTAGAAAAAATTGGATATAGCAATAATCACCTTAATTATGAAGAAATAACTATTGAATACTTTGATGATAAAGAAGATTTAGAAGAGTATATTCAATACATCAGAAATTTTGAAGATTGGAAATTTATTACTTTCACAGCCTCGCAACACCAAATAGAAGCGATTACCGAACTTTCTTGGCTATCGGAAATAAAAGCACATGATGTAATTGGACAAGAATTTCCAAAAGTGGCTTTAGTTATGGACAATAATTTTAAATATGACGAAGATAATAGACTAAGAACTAGAATAAATTATTACAGTGTAAAAGGGATGCTTTATCAGATAGTTACTCGTGTGATAAACGAACTTAAAATTATTGTATATAAAAATCCTGAATTGTATTTAAAACTGTTAGAAATAAAAAATCTTGAAAAAAAGTAAAAAGAGCATTTGTTTCCCCTTT
Source organism: uncultured Oscillospiraceae bacterium (assembly GCA_964537245.1). Lineage (GTDB taxonomy): Bacteria > Bacillota > Clostridia > UMGS1840 > UMGS1840 > UMGS1840. The sequence continues at coordinate 248 of CAZHZL010000106.1, read as the reverse complement.
CAAATTCAACATTTATATTAAAATAAGATTTATCTAAAAAACCACATAAGAATAATGATTATTTTTATAAGTTGGGAATTTTTTGGGAATTAATTATGAGTTTTGCAAGGGTGCTTTTAAAGTTTGACAAGAATATGTGCCAAAAAGAATTCGATACTATCAATCCTTATTTTTTTAGCGGATTACTATTAGACCCGTGTTCAAGTCCCGTCTCTCGCACCATATTGAGTATTCATAAGGGATTTGAC
>CAZHZL010000105.1:0-6585 GCA_964537245.1 uncultured Oscillospiraceae bacterium | reverse complement strand
TCTTTATATATTTTTCTATGAACCGATGCCAATCGGAGATATGTCATGCATATCCATAGATATAATATATGGGTGAAAAATTGAATTTTTCTATAATATCAAAAAAATATAGTTTTATCGCTAGTAAAACTTGGAAATCTCCCTTGCTTGATTTATGATATTTAATGTTTTGTTGGTGAATTATCATATTCAGCAGGGATTTTTATTTTTACGGTTGTACCCTGATCAGATAACGAATCTACTGTAAGGTCGCATTGTGTATCAAAAATCAGCTTAAGTCTTTGGAAAACATTGCAAAGACCTATATGCGTACTTGAGGGAATATCATTATTTTTCAGCTGGTTGCGAATGTGATTAAGTTTATCTGATGACATTCCTATGCCGTTATCACAAATGGTAATAATAAGCATTTGTTCATTTATTTCAGCAGAAATTTTGATTATACCTCGTTTTTTATGCATAAGGTATTTTATTCCGTGCGTTATGGCATTTTCCAAGACAGGCTGAAGTATGAGCTTCGGAACTTTTGTTTTATATGCATTGTCTGATATATCAAGTACAACATCGAAGGTATCATCGCAAATTGACTGTATGGCAAGATATTTTTGTGCATATGATACTTCATCGTAAAAATTAACAATACTTTTTTTGTTATCAAGAGAAATCTCCAGTAAATCAGCAAGGCACGAAAGCACTGTATTGGCGGGTGTATGTTTCCCTGAAATTTTATACATCTCAAGTCCGATAATGTTGAGAGTATTAAACAAAAAGTGTGGATTGAATTGCAGCTGCAGTGTGTATGACTGCAAATGTTTATATTGCGCAATTTGTGTGGTAAGTCTGTGAGTAAGATTTTCTTTATCACGAATATATTTAGTGATGTTATCTGCAATAAACTGCATATCATCATATATATCATTGGTTTCGTTATTATCGTTATTTTGTAAAAGTAAAATAATATTTTCAATTGAGCTGTAAAAATTTGCTGATATATATAATGCGGAAACTGCAGAAAGTACGATGGTAAGTATAATACAAACTGAAAGAGTTATTAAAATGTAAAGCACAATGCTTCTGTAACTCAGCATTTCAATTCCAAAGCGCAGATTCAGACTTGAAATATCGGTATTCTGAATCATTAAAACTCCACGATCTGAAAAGCAAAATGTACGACCGGAAGTATATGAGGGTGAGTTGTCATTTGCAGCAAATATTTTATCACCGTTGGAATTATAAATATTGAAATTATGAAAATCTAAACCGGAGGAGCTGATAATATCACGAATACGCTCCGTTTTTATATTAAATACAATCATTCCGATGGGAATATTTACATCGTATATTCCGTAAGCACAGCTTATGACATCAATGTTGTTTCCATTGGTGGTATGAAGAGAGCTTGGAATAAAAAAGTTTACTTCTCCGGTATTTTTGAAATATTCCAGAAAGGTTTTATCATAAAATTTATCCGCAGAGGCGCTGTTTCTTGTGGAAACAACAAAGTCATTAATTATACTGTAGAAATAAATTGAATCCAGATGAGATGAGGAATACAGAGTACTGTTCATAAGCTTCTGCAATGATGAAATGTTTTGTGCCAAAGGAGTAGAGGGCGGGATAATATTTTTGCTGTAAAGAAATGAAACAGCGTTGCTTTGCTCGGATATAAAGCGCGCAGAAGTAGCTGCATCTTCAAAAAGAGCCGAAATATATGTATCTATTTGTGAGACAGCAGAATAAGAATCATTCTTATAAGCATTTATGGTTGTGTTTAAAACAAATGATGAAATTAATAATCCCAGGATAAGAAGAATTACGCAGAAAATTATAAAAGATCTTTTAAAATAATATTTAAACATATTACTGAGACGGTATTTCTGCAATATGTTTTTTGCATATTTAATCGAATAGTTCATTTACGGTTCCTTTCTGATTTATAGCGGTTGCATTATTTCTTGCATCTGCCGGTGAGGTATTGTAGTAACGCTGAAATAAGGTATGAAAATATGACACGGAAGAATAGCCTACCATTTCGCTTATTACAGAAATCGAGTAGTTTGTGGTTATAAGTAAATGCATGGCACGCTCCAGCCTCATTTCTTTGAGCACATCAATAAATTTTTTGTTGAGCCTTGATTTGAAATAACGGCTGAAATATGTCGGATTATTATGAACATGTGTGGCAACATCAGTAAGTGAAATAGGTTTATCAAGGTTATCCTGCATATATTTAAGTGCTTTTGCTATAACATCGTTTGCCGCTGCAATTGAAGCACTTGCTGTATCAGCGTTGCTTGGATTTAAAATATCTGAATCAACAACAAGCTCTGATAAAAGAATACGTATCTTTTTTTGTGCTTCCGACAGTTCAGGAGAAAGAAGAATATCAGAAAGTGTTTTTGCAATATATTCATTTGAATTGGTAACAAGTGATTGCGGATTGTCATGAAAAATATGAGGTTCTGCCGTTAAAGAGCTGACGGCATCACAAATAGCATTTGATAATTCCTCAATATTAATCGGTTTTTTTATATAGTCCACAACATTATATTTAATAGCACTGCGTGCATACTCAAAATCACGGTATGCACTGATAAGAATTACTTTTATATGGGGGAATTTTTCGTAACAAAGCTTTGCTATATCTATTCCGTCAAAAATAGGCATTTTAATATCAGATATTATAATATCCACATGATTTTTCTCAAGATATTCAACTGCATCGGTGCTGTTGACAAAAGTATGTGACAGCGTAACATTTTCCGGAATAGAAACGATGGTTTGCAAAATAGATATTTCGTAGGAGTCATCGTCTATAATAATCATATTATACATAAATCACCCTTCTTTCAAAATTTTATAGTTAAAAAATGGCTGTAAAGAGAACTTTTATACAGCCTGAACCGTCAGGATATATGCTTATTATAACGCATTTTATCCCGATTGTAAAGAGAAAGTAAAAAATGAGCACAAAAAGGAAAAGAAAACGAATTGAAAAAAACTTTCAATCATGGTATCATATTTATGCGAAAGCAAAAAGGAGGAATTGCAGATGATTTTATCGCAGACAAAAAAAGATTTGCAAAGCGAAAATCTAAAACGAAGAAAGAGATTTATAAATACAAGGACGCTGCAGTTATATTCGCTGTGTGCGATTCCGGTACTATTGGTATTATTGTTTAATTATGTACCTATGTTCGGAATTGTTATAGCATTTAAAAATTATAACTATACCGATGGTATATTGGGAAGTCCGTGGGTTGGATTTGACAATTTTAAGTTTTTCTTCCAAACGGATGTTTTTTGGAGAATAACAAGGAATACTGTCGGAATGAATGCACTTTTTATATTCTTTGGTACTATTGCAAAGCTGGCTTTTGCAATAATGCTGTTTGAAATAAGTAAAAGAAGGTTTGTAAAAACTGTTCAGACCATTGCAATTATGCCTAATTTTTTATCAATGGTTATTGTTGCATACATTGTTTATGCATTACTTAATTTGCGTTACGGTGCTTTGAACAGAATTTTGGGGATTAATATCGACTGGTATGCAACGCCAAATGCCTGGCCGACGATTCTGACGGTAACTTCTGTGTGGAAAAATGTAGGAATGGGAAGCGTTATTTATTATGCCGCACTTATGGGAATTGATACACAGTTATTTGAGGCAGCGGAGATTGACGGAGCTTCAAAGTGGATGAAAATAAGATATATTATGATTCCTGCACTTACAAAGCTGGTTGTTATGCTTACAATTCTAGCAATAGGAGGTATCTTTACTGCGGACTTTGGAATGTTTTATCAGGTTACAAGGAACGCGTCAACTCTTTATCCTACTACGGATGTTATTCCTACATATATATTCCGTTCCCTGACGCAAATGGGAAATATGTCAATGGGTTCGGCAGTTGGATTGCTTCAGAACATTGTTGGTTTTGTTATGGTAATTCTAACAAATTATGTTGCTAAGAAGATAGACCCGGATTACGGATTATTTTAGGAGGGCGATTATGAGTGAAGTAATTAAATCAAAAAAGAAAAAAAATCGCACGACGGAAATAGTGTTGATGATTATATCTATGCTGTTGTGCGTGGCATTTATAGGACCGATATTAATGGTACTGTCGGCTTCGTTTTCAAGTGAAAGTGACATTCTTAAATACGGATACGAGCTTTTTCCAAGAAAAATTGATTTGTCGGCATACAAGTATGTATTTAAAAATCCTAAGATGATACTGGACGCTTATAAGGTGACCATAATATATTCATTCAGTTCAATGGCACTTTCAACTTTACTTCAGGCAATGGTGGCGTATCCGCTTTCAAGAAGGGGGCTTAAAGGTAAGAGTTTTCTGGCATTCTATTTATATTTTACCTGCCTTTTCAGTGGAGGACTTATCCCTACCTACATACTTAATACACAGTATCTGCACCTTAATGATACTATGTGGATATATATATTACCCGGTCTTATAGCTCCGTTTAATGTATTTATGATGAGGTCTTTTTTCCAGGATGTACCGTATGAGATTACGGAATCAGCGATTATAGACGGTGCGAGCGAATATACAATATTTTTCAGGTTTATGCTGCCTTTGTCAAAACCCGTTCTTGCAACGGTGTCGCTTCTGACATTTTTGGGAAAATGGAATGACTGGTACACCTCGCTTTTGTATATTGATGACCAGACACTTGTAAGTCTTCAGTATATGCTGCAAAGGATACTTAATAATATACAGATTCTGAAAAATTCATCAATGAATGCAATTGATATTGCGGCAATTGATATTCCGGGAGAGACGGCAAGAATGGCAATGGCAGTAATAGCGGCAGGACCGGCACTTGTTATTTTTCCGTTTTTTCAGAAATATTTTGTTAAAGGTTTAACTGTCGGCAGTGTCAAAGGTTGATTAAATTATAAAAAAATATAAATTAAAGAAGGTTGAAGAAAATGAAAAAGATGAAAAAAATTTTAGCAATAATCATGGTAATTATGATTACAGCAGCAGCTACGGGCTGTAACAAAAAGGGTGAGAAAAATAACGGAGATGTCCTGACTCTCACATGGTATGTTCCATCTGATGACCAGCCTGATAAGGCAACTGTAATGACGGAGGCAAACAAAATAATTGAAGAAAAAATCGGTGCAAAGCTTGATTTGCAGTTTATAGATTACGGAGCATTCAATACCCGTATGCAGATGATGATGGCATCAGGAACACCGTTTGATTTATGCTTCACAGGCTATATGAATGATTATAACGATGCGGCAACAAAAGGCGGACTTATGGATATTACAGAGCTTATCGACAAGGAAGCGCCGTCACTCAGAGAGTTAATACCGGATTGGATGTTAAAAGCTTCTGAGATTAAAGGAAGAATATATGCTATTCCTAATATACAGGTAGTATCAAATCCGTCATCAGTCTGGGTTGCTGACCATGTGGCTGAAAAAACAAGCTATGAGTTTCCTGAGCCTTATACGAAAATTTCTATAACCGATATAGAGCCGTTTATGGAAGAGGTAAAAGGTCTCGGAGAAGAAATATATAATTCCCCGAATGTTGAGTCATTTTATATTGATAAATACGAAGTAATACAGTCAAATGTAGCAATAAAAAAAGATGGCAGCTCAATGGAAGCATTTCTTATTTACGAAACTCCCGAATGGCAGGAGGGTGTGAAAAAAATACATGAATGGTACAAAAAAGGATATATCCGTCCTGATATTGCAACGGCAGATACCTCGGCAGATGCGTCTTTAGGAAAAGTAGGCGCAAGCGTCAGCACATGGAAGCCGGGTGACGAAGCTAATGTAAAGAATGCTTACGGATTTTCCAGCAAAGCATATTTTCTCTGTGAGCCTTATGTTAAATACAAAAACGCTACTGCAACAATGATTGGAATCGGCAAAAACAGTAAAAATGCTGATAAAGCAATAAAGCTTATAGAGCTTATGAACTCCGATAATGAGCTTTATAATCTTATTTGCTTCGGTATAAAGGACAAACATTATACAATCACAGAAGAAGGAAAATGCAAATTGATTGAAAGTTCAGGATATTATCCTAATCATCAGTGGAAATACGGAAATCAGTTCAACGCACTTGTGCTTGACGGAATGGATATAAGTGTTTATGAAGATACACAGAAAATGAATGATGAAGCGGTGAAATCACCTTTGCTCGGATTTACATTTGACAGAAACGCTGTTAATAACGAAATAGCTCAGGTAAGCTCTGTGCAGGGGGAATATCAGTCGATAGACAAAGGCTTTGATGCTCCTGAAAATTATATGGATGATTTTAAAAGAAGAATGGAAGAAGCAGGGCAAAGAGAAATTTTAGCTGAGGTACAGCGACAGATTAATGAATTTGTTGAACAAAATAAATAAGGAGTGAGGTTATGAGAAAAAAACTAAGCTTAATCCTGGCGGCAATTATGGCATTTTCAATCACCACAGTTGTAACCGCTTTTGAGGGAGAAGCAACTGGAGCGTATGTGAAATATACATATGATTTTGAGACGGAGGCAACTACGCCGGAAATCACATGGACTACCCAACCGACAAACTCGACGGTAACA
>CAZHZL010000104.1:0-6616 GCA_964537245.1 uncultured Oscillospiraceae bacterium | reverse complement strand
TGCTTTATGATGATTTTTGTTTGCTTTTGGTTGCGGTTACATTTTCACTTAAAGAGTCTTTTTGTTTGTTGCCTTTTTGTTTTTTTGGGAATAATGTAAATTAATAAAATTTAGGATTTGTATTGATTTTATTCCCGAAATGTGGTATACTATGTGTAACAAACTCGAAAGAGGTATGATTATGAATTATATTAAAGTTTCTCAAGCTGCAGAAAAGTGGGGTCTCTCGCCTCGCAGAGTTAGACTTTTGTGTGCTCAAAACAGAATAGATGGTGTCGTACAAAAGGGGAAGTTATATATGATTCCCGAAAATGCACCAAAGCCAATTGATGCAAGAACGCTTAAAGGAATTACAATGCCGGAGGAATTGTCTCCGCTCCTTTTAAAAATTGATGCATTAAAGGCAGAACTCGACGCTAAAAGACCGTTAACTACTGGTGAAGCAGAACGGCTTCGTGAGCAATTTATGGTGGACTTTACCTATAACTCAAATGCAATAGAGGGCAATACACTTACCTTGAAAGAAACTGCAATGGTACTCGAAGGTATGACAATTGACCAGAAACCTTTGAAAGACCATCTAGAAGCAGTTGGACATAGAGATGCATTCCTTTATGTCGAGGATATTGCAAAGGATACAAAAATCAGTGAATCAGTAATCAAAAATATTCATTCACTTGTGCTGATGAACAGACCTGACGATAAGGGAACATACCGAAAAATTCCTGTAACCATTATGGGTGCATATACCAAACCTGTTCAACCCTATATGATTGAACCGAAAATGACAGAACTTCTCTCTGAAAATGAAAAACGCAAAAAGAAAATGCATACTATCGAGAGAATTGCAAGGTTTCATCTTGAGTTCGAGGGCATTCACCCATTCATTGACGGTAACGGCAGATGCGGAAGATTACTTCTAAATCTCGACCTTATCCAAAATGGATACCCGGCAATTAATGTAAAATTCACAGACAGAAAAAAATACTACGCTGCATTCGATGAATTCTATAAGAATAATACTGCAGAACCGATGATGGAATTGGTTGCAGAATATGTGATTGAACGAATTAAGCAATATTTGGAAATATTGAGATAAAGGGGTTATTAGTTATGAATGCTAATCCGCGTTGTTTATTTAATAGTGATTTGGCATCATTTTTATATAGTGATATCAATTCTATATTTGGAATATTATGTGATAACTATCACGGTGAAGCACTCACGACCACAAGAGAGGCGTGGAAATCAGAGATTAGTGTAATGCGTAATGTCCTTTCTAAGCTGAGTGACGATAATGGTCAAATTATATTTGAGTATGATATACCACGTTTGGGAAAAAGAATTGATGTAGTACTTCTTTACCGTGGAATTGTTTTCTGTATTGAGTTTAAAGTTGGAGAATCAAAGATACTTGAGGCAGACATTGATCAGGTTTTAGATTATGCTCTTGATTTGAAAAATTTCCATAAATTAAGCCAAGATAGCCTTATTGTGCCGATTTTGGTTGCCACAAAGTTCACAGACCGTTCTACGGATATTCAAATGTCGGTATATGATGATAGAGTTGTTAACCCATTAGTTACAGGCGAAACAGGTATTTTCGATTTAATAACAAAAGTATTAGATAGATTTCCTGATGAGCCTCCCGTAGATAACAATTGGGCTATTAGTCCATATGCTCCTACTCCAACAATCATTGAAGCTGCGAAAACACTATATGAAAGTCATTCTGTAGAAAACATCACAAGACATGAGGCAGATAAAGTTTCTACTGACACAACCATTGCGTATATTATTGATGTAATACAGAAGAGTAAATCAAATGGTGAAAAAAGTATCTGTTTTGTAACCGGAGTTCCGGGGGCGGGGAAAACGCTTGTTGGTCTTGATGTTGCTGTTCGTCAAACTTATCAAGGCAATGATGAACCTGTTGAAGATGAAGGTGCTGTTTATCTTTCTGGAAATGGACCTTTGGTAGCGGTGTTAAATGAAGCTCTTGCGCAAGATAATTATCAAAAATGTAAGGGCAAAAAACTGACAGACTCTCGCCGTGAGGTGGGGAAATTCATTCAGATAATTCACCGTTATCGTGATAACATGTTAGCAAAAATAAAGAACCCCGTAGAAAACGGAGTCTTAGAGATAGATCCTGAAAAGGCAATAAAACAAGCTGAGTCTGGATACGGTGAAGTTGAACACGTTGCAATTTTCGATGAAGCACAACGTGCATGGACACATAAAAGAATTGCTGATTATCTCAAAAGAGGTGGAACTTATGGTAACAAATTAAAAGTTCCTAATTTTCCGATGTCTGAAGCCGCATTCCTAATATGGTCTCTTGACCAGCGAGAAGACTGGGCAACCATTGTATGCCTTGTTGGTGGCGGACAGGAAATTAATACAGGTGAAGCAGGTATATCCGAATGGATTGATGCGTTAAATGATAGATTTCCTCATTGGAAGGTTTACATTTCACCGAAACTAACAGAAGCGGAGTATGCTGAAGGAAAGGTAAACGATTTACTTGAAAAGAATAAAAACGTTACATATTCTGACAGTTTGCATCTTGGCGTTTCTCTTCGTTCTTATAGAGCTGAAAAACTTTCTGCTTTTGTTCATGCTTTGTTGGCGATTGAACCTAATAAAGCATCAGAATTATATAAAGAAATTAAGGACAAGTATCCGATTGTTTTGACAAGAGACATGGAAAAAGCAAAGAATTGGTTACATAGCAAGGTAAGAGGAACAGAACGCACAGGTGTTCTTGTAACAAAAGAATCAGCACGTTTTAAGCCTTTGGGAATACATATACTGCCTTCAGGCGATGAAAATGCAGTTCACTGGTTCTTAGATGATAAGGCTAATACAAAGTCATCAAATTATCTTGAAGACGCCGCAACAGAAATACAAGTTCAAGGTTTGGAACTTGATTACACCTGTTTGCTCTGGGATGCAGATATGCGATTTGATAATGAAGAATGGCGTTTTTATAAGTTTAACGGAACAACAAAGTGGAATGAACAACTGCCAATCAGCGAAAGCAAACAAGAACTACGCAAATATATGTTGAATGCTTATCGTGTGCTTCTGACACGAGCGAGGTCAGGAATGGTAATTTGTGTTCCTAGGGGCAACTCTAATAAGACTTTGAGCGGCTTTTGGGAGGATACTACACGTCTTCCAGAGTACTATGATGGCACGTATGAGTATTTGAAGGGTTTGGGAATTGAAGAAATATGATTGAAGTAGTTGCGGCCCTTATATGGGATAAAGATAGATTTATGATATGCCAACGTCCTGCGCATAAAGCAAGAGCATTGTTGTGGGAGTTTGTTGGTGGTAAAGTTGAGTCTGGCGAAACAAAAGAACAGGCGCTTATCCGTGAATGCCAAGAGGAACTTGATGTTACTCTTTCTGTTGGTCATGTGTTTATGGATGTTGTGCATGAATACCCTGATATTATTGTGCATTTGACTTTGTTTAATGCTACTATTGCAGAAGGAGTTCCTCAAAAACTTGAACATCATGATATAAAGTGGATAAAAGTATCAGAAATTGATAACTATGATTTTTGTCCAGCAGACATAGAGATATTAGAGAAAATAAAATCTGTTTGTGGTTAGGAAGGAGACTTTTATGATGGAATTTATTTGTTATCCAAAATGTACAACTTGTCAGAAGGCAAAGAAATGGCTTGATGACAACAATATAGAGTACGAACTTCGTAATATAAAAGAAGATAATCCGAGTTTTGAGGAATTGTCTATGTGGTACAAAATGAGCGGGCTTCTGTTGAAGAAATTCTTTAACACATCTGGTCTTTTATATAAATTAATGGAACTTAAGGACAAGCTCCCTACTATGTCAGAGGAAGAACAATTAAAGTTACTTGCCACAGACGGAATGCTCGTAAAACGTCCACTTGTGATAGGCAAAGATTTTGTTTTGGTTGGTTTCAAAGAAAGTGAATGGAGTAAAAAGTTATGAGAAAGAATTTTGGAGCGAAAGCGATTTTATATCCAATGCCGGTATTGATTATCGGAACATATGATGAAAACGGAAAACCGAACGCTATGAATGCTGCATGGGGTGGTATCAGCGAGGAAACACAGATTTCTATTTGTGTTGATGATGGACACAAGACAGCAAAGAATGTTGTTAAAACAGGTGCGTTTACCGTAAGTATTGCAGATGCAGAAAATGTTGTAGCTTGCGACTATGTTGGCATAGTTTCCGGCAATAAAGAACATGACAAAATAGAAAAAGCCGGTTGGCACATCACAAAGAGTGAATTTGTAGACGCTCCACTTTTTGATGAACTGCCTATGGCAATTGAATGTAAACTTATCAGCTATGATGAAGAAACTTGCAGACTTGTTGGTGAAATAGTTAATGTTTGCGCAGATGAAAGAATTCTTGATGAAAATGGCAAAATTGATTTGAATAAATTCAGCCCTATCACTTACGATCCGGTACATCATACATACCGTAAGATTGGTGATGTGGTTGGCAAGGCTTTTAGTGATGGGATGAATTTGAAATGATATAGGAGAAGGATATGAGTAAACCTAAAGAAATACAGATTGAAGGAAAAAAATATTTTGCATGGCCTTATGAAGAACAGACACAAATCAAACATAAAGTTTTAGAATCATATACAAAAATTTGGATTTCTAAGTTGGGATATAGAAAAAACACATTGTTTTTTGATTGTCATGGTGGCTGTGGTGCATATTTAAATGATGATGGAAATCTTTCTTTCGGTTCTTCTATTATCGTTAAAAGTGTTGCTGATGAGATTAACAAAAACAGAAAAACCAAAACAGGAATATATTACTGCGAGATTGCCAAAAAGAATTATGATAATTTTTTAGAAGTTCTTGATGATTGTGGTAACCCTAAGATTATGACTCATAATAAAACCTTTGAGGATGTGATAATAGACGACGCAGTTTCAAAGTATTATAATAATTATCCAACATTATTCTTAATAGATCCATTTGGATTTAATTTTTGCATTAACAGTCTTTCATATTTAATGAAAGGGCAAGGAAATGAAATTATATTAAATTTTATGTTTGATTTCATTAATAGATTTTTATCACTTCCAAAGTTGGAAACCGCATATACCAATTTTTTTGGGAGTGATAAGTGGAAACAAGCTCTTAACATGAAAGAAAAAGAACGGGAAGATTTTTTAGTCAAGATATTCAGAGAAAAAATAAAAGAAGTAACTAAAGCTAAATATGTCTTTCCATATCGATTGTGTTATCCCAATAAAGATCAAACATATTATTATTTGTTTCATGCTACAAACCACATAGATGGTATTACGTTGATGAAAGATGCTTTCGCAGGTGTTAATAACGGACGAGTTCAGTATTTAGGAAAAAATAACAAAGAAATATCTTTTTGGGATCTTAGTTGCTTTAAATCAGAAGAAATTTATAAATTGTGTTTAATTAAATATAAAGGCAAGAAAATTTCTTTTGAGAAATTATGGAGTGACGTGGTTGAAGACATAGCATATACGAGTAAAGATTTGAGTCAAGCATTAGTTGAACTTGAACAAGTTGGTAAGGTGAAGGTCACAAGAGTTTCTTCTATGAGAGGAAGATATAAGGAAAGTGACATTATAGAAGTTTTGTGAGGTTTGCGATGGATAAAATAAATAGAAAAACTTTATTATATAAAACCGGTGTTGAATATGGAGATTATACTATTAATCATATTCAAGGGTGTTCACATGGCTGCAAATATCCTTGCTATGCAATGTCGATGGCTAAACGGTTTGGGAAAGTTAAAACATACGATGAGTGGTGTAAACCTAAACTTGTCGATAATGCATTAGAAATATTGAACAAAGAAATACCAAGATTTAAGGAAAAAATTAATTCTGTACATTTGTGTTTTACATCAGATCCTTTTATGTACGGATATGACGAAGTGTCAGACATGAGTATTAAGATTATCAAAAAATTAAACGCAGAAGGAATAAAGTGTACAGTTTTAACTAAAGGAATTTTACCTAAAGAACTTGCCCAATTATCTTCAGATAATGAATATGGCATAACCTTGGTTTCTTTGAGTGAAGATTTTAGAAAAGAATATGAGCCTAATTCGGCAACATTTGCAGAAAGAATTGAGTCTCTGAAGACATTGCATAGATTAGGATGTAAGACATGGGTAAGCATAGAACCATATCCTACCCCTAATTTCATAGAACAAAATATCATTGACATTCTAAATGAAGTTAGTTTCTGTGATAAAATTATATTTGGGAGAATTCATTATAACAAGAAAGTCTCAGAATATAAAAAACATAAAGATTTCTTTAATAAAACTGCTAAAACTGTTATTGATTTCTGCAATGAGAGAAACATCTCATATCACATAAAAAATGGAACTATAACTGAACAAAACTAATTCCTTTGTTGACTTACTCAACTTCTTGTGATACTGTTTGTGTTGCCAAAGGAGGTGACACAAATGGCTAAGTACACATTGGAAGAAATTATGTATGGCGACAAATATGGAATTGAAAGTGCCGTGTTTGTAGAAGTATTCAGGTTGGTAGAGCAAAAGGCTGATGCCAAAATGATACGAGAACAAC
>CAZHZL010000103.1:0-6756 GCA_964537245.1 uncultured Oscillospiraceae bacterium | reverse complement strand
TTGCATAATCACGAAGTGTATATACCCATGAACCAACAGTTGTGATTTCTTTTGAACAGATATCAAAGTGAGGATTAATTGTAGCGTCGCCTCCGTTGATAAAGAAGCCAAGCTCACAAAGTCCGCCACCGTTTCTGATAAATTTATATATATTTGCGTGAGCAACAGGTGAACCTGTACACTGGAACGCAAAATCTGCAAGATAGCCGCCGAATGCGTCTTTTACGCCCTCTGTAAGTGCTTCAATACCCTTATGGTTTTTGAAGTTTACAGATTTTGTTGCACCCATAAGCTTTGCAAACTCAAGTCTCTTATCTTCACCGTCTACGGCTACGATATTTTCAATACCAAGAGTTCTGAGAACTGCTATACACAAAAGTCCGATAGGACCGCAGCCCTGAACAACAACACGGCTGTTAAATCTTAAAATACCAACCGATTTAGCTCTTTCAACAGCATGGATAAGAACTGCACTCGGCTCTATAAGAATTCTGCTGTCGAGGTCAAGGTCACTAACATTAAATACAGTCGAACCACCTCTTATAACGATATAATCAGCAAACCATCCGTTTAAGTGAACATCATCGTCCGGAAGCAAGCCGTAAACATCAGCACCGCCAACATTCTGTTTGTTAAGGTCAAACATTGTGATATCAGGGTTATCCTTGAATATCATACAGGTAACAACCTTGTCACCTACATTAAGCGGCTTACCTGCGCTGTCTTTTTTAACATTTTTGCCCATCTTAACAATTTCACCTGTTCCTTCGTGACCGAGAACAACAGGGATAAGTCCAAACGGGTCTCTCTTGAATTCGTGTGCGTCTGTTCCGCAGATACCGCAGCCTTCAACTTTTACGAGAATATCGTCATCACCAAGCTCCGGGATTGGAAATTCTTTTATATCATAATGCTCCAATGATGTGAGCATCGCTGCTTTTGAAGTTTTTGGAATCGGGCCTGCAGCCTTTGGAGCAGAAGATGGAGAAGTTTCAAGAGATTTCAGAACTTCTTTTACAATAGAAGCAATTTCATTTGAATTCATTTTTCTGCACTCCTTTATACTTTTTTATATTATTCTGAAGCCGTCAACAAGTACACATCTTCTCTGTCTTGTAAACGATCTTGCAGATGTAATTCCTTCGCCTGTCGGGCCGGCAATTGTAAAGGTTGTATGACCTTCACCACCTGCACCTATACCTGCATAGGACGGACCGTTTTTAACAAAGATTGTTGTTTCAACGGCGCGTGCAAACTTAGTAAGGTTATCAACATTTTTTGAATGCATGTGCGCACTGTGGCGATTACCATGCTCTGCCTTAACTCCAAGCTCAATTGCTTCGTCAACATCCTTACACGAAACGATTGCGAGTACCGGCATCATCATTTCAACCTGTACAAACGGATGACTGAAGTCAGTTTCACAAATGATAAGCTTTGTATCAGCCGGTGCGTCCTTTATTCCGATTGCGTCTAAGAATTTAGAAGCGTCACGACCAACAAAGTCTTTATTGATAACAAACTTCTTTCCGCCTTTTCTATCGTCAACCTCTTTAAGTGCAACCTTAACGAGATTATCAATATCTTTTTGGTTTTTAAGGAGATAAGCTCCGTTTTTAGTCATATTTGCAATAAGCTCATCTTTAATACTTGCAACAGCAAAACATTCCTTTTCAGCGATACAAGGGAGATTATTATCAAAGCTTGCACCGTCAACAATGTCCTTCGCTGCCTTAGGTATATCAGCTGTTTCATCAACAACAACCGGAGGGTTACCTGCACCTGCACCGATAGCTTTTTTACCTGATGAAAGAAGCATTTTAACAACGCCGGGACCGCCTGTTGCAACAAGAAGCTTAACATCAGGACAGTTGACCATCATATTTGAAGTATCCATTGTAGGCTTATATACGCTTACAACAACATTTTCCGGTCCACCTGCTTCCTGAACAGCTCTATTAACAAGGTCAACAGCATAAATTGAAGTCTTTGCAGCATTCGGATGCGGATTGAAGATTACACAGTTTCCGCCGGCTAACATTCCTATTGAATTACAAAGAACTGTTTCTGACGGATTTGTTGAAGGTGTAATCGCACCGATAATTCCGAAAGGAGCAGGCTCAACAAGTGTCAAACCGTTATCACCGCTGTATGCTCTCGGAGCTAAGTCCTCTGTGCCCGGTGTTTTCTGAGCGACAAGCAAATGCTTTATTATTTTATCTGCAACTCTTCCCATCTTTGTTTCCGAAACGCCCATTTTAGCCATGGTCTCAGCTTCGGCAAGGATTTTTTCCTTAATTTTGGCAATCATTGCTTCTCTTTGCTCTACACTATAACCGCGGAACTGTTTATAAGCTTTTTTAACAGCGTCAATCGCTTCTTCCATTGTCTCAAAAACACCTTTAAGATTTTTCTGAGGCTTCAAAGAAGGATTTGCTTTGTATTCGTTCAAAACCTGTTCAACGATTTTAGCAACTTCTTTTTCGTTCATTTATCTTTCTTCCTTTCCTGTATTGAATAAGTTGTCTGCATAATCAGCAAGGAATGTATCCTGTTCCAAGCTTCCGCCGCTTACGCCAAAGCCTCCGACAATTCTGTCTCCGTCGTATATCGGTATACCACCGCCGAATACAACAAGTTTACTGTCCTGATGCTGTATACCGTAGAGTGGATCACCCGGCTTTGTAAGCTCTTCAAGCTTCTTCGTCGGCATTTTCAGACTCACGGAAGTATAAGCCTTATTTGCAGCAACATTTAAACTTGCGATAAATGCATTATCATCTCTTTTTAAACATATGAGATTTCCGCCGCTGTCACAGACAGCACAAACTGATAAAACACCTATTTCTCTTGCCTTTGTCATAACAGCTTCACAGATTTCTTCTGCTTTTTTCAGATTCATCTGACCGCTTAGTGTTGGTGCTGCATAAGAAACCTTCTCATTTTTTGCGTTTCCTAAGACATCCTCATATCTTGCAAGAACATACAACAAATCGGAAATTCTGTTATAATAAGAAAGTTCTTCTTTCTTAAGTGCAAAAATTTTGTTAGCTTTAACCGCTGTTCTTTCTGCACGCCTTGCAACAGTTCTTGCCATATCTAAAAACGCACCGGCTTTTGTCTCTCCGGAAAGAGTGAAACCTTCAAAACGGGGAATTTTCGGGGAATATGTATCAATAAGCGTTTCAATACGCTTTGTTGCGCCCGAAAAATCAAACTCTCCTGCACCCGCAATATACCCGTTTAATGAGATAAGCTCCTTCTGGTATGCTGTTATAACTTCTTTAACTACAAAACTGCTTTCAGTTTTTGCGGCTCCCATAACCGATGAAAGCTCATCCAGAGTGCCCATAAGCTCAAAAAGAATATAGTCCTTCTGATATCTTATGTTTCTGGCATTTTCGGTATAGCCCTCATCGCCTCTTTTTGTATATATCATTACGAGCCTCACACCTCACATGAAATTAAAAATTATTTCATTGCAGCTAAAACTTTCTTTGTAATTTCAGCGATAAGAGCGTCATCGTTTCCTGCTCCAACTGTATCGCATGAAATACCGCTGCAGCTGTGGCAGCTTGGTTTTCCTGATTTAACATTTGGACATAAATCAGCAGGGTGTTTACCCTTCATACCGAATTTTCTTCTGATTTCATATAATTTAGAAACCTGATCAGCGTTGAGCTCCTGTGGTCCGCCAAGCTGTTTAGCTTTGAACAGAAGTTCAGCATAAAACTCAAGTGATTCCATCTTATGATATGCAGCCAAAAGTGAATCAGAATATGTAAGAGCACCGTGATTTGCAAGTAAAACTGCATCATAGTACTGGAGATATTTTGATACTGCATCAGGAATTTCTTCTGTTGAAGGTGTGCCGTATTCAGCAATCGGAACACAACCTAAAGCTATAACTGCTTCAGGCATAATCGGCTGTGTAAGCGGAATACCTGCGATAGCAAAGCTTGTTGCATAAATAGGATGAGCGTGAACAACAGACTGAACATCAGGTCTTTCCTTGTAAACTCTCATATGCATTTTGATTTCTGAAGATGGCTTAAAATTACCGTTTGCCTGCAAAACATTACCGTTTGCATCAACCTTACATATGTAATCAGTAGTCATGAAGCCTTTACTTACACCTGTTGGTGTACACAAAAATTCATTGTCGTTAAGCTTAACAGAAATATTTCCGTCATTTGCGGCAACCATGCCTCTGTTATAAATTCTTTTGCCTATTTCGCATATCTCTTTTTTGATTTCATACTCATTAACCATGATTGAAAATCTCCTTTTTTCTGTGTTTGCTTTTGTTTTTTTTTGTATTATACTCTTTTTTTTTGTTTTTGTCAAGATATTTACATAAAAAATATATGTTATTTTCACACTTTTTTTCACATACAAATATATTATACTATACTTTTGTTAAATTTGCAAGTAATATATGAAAAAAACAGGCACTTTTTTATATAAATTTATCAATCTCTTGACAAACTGATAATATCTGTGTTAAAATAAATGTAAGCTGGATTGAAGGGAAGTGACTTTTATGTATATATTTTATCTTATTCTTTTCGTTGTTCTTTTGGTTCTTGAAGGGGTAACAGCGAGCTTTGTATCTATATGGGTAAGCTTAGCCTCGCTTGTGACTTGTGTTTTTGCATATTTCTTTCCGGAAATGTATTGGGCACAGATTATAATATGCGTAGCCACTTCAATTATTCTTATATTACTCACTAAGCCTTTTGTGAATAAAGTAAAAACAAAAGAGGTAAGCACAAATGCAGACAGACTGATCGGCGAAACGGCAATCGTCACGGAGTATATAAACAATCTTGAAGCTGTCGGTTATGTCAAAATAAAAGGTCAGATATGGTCCGCAAGGTCGTCTGAAGGCAACGAAATCGAAAAAAACAAAAAAGTAAAAATAGAAAAGATTGAAGGCGTTAAGCTTATCGTATCAGAAGTAAAGGAGGAATCGTTATGCCTTTAATACCGATTATTTTAGGTATCGCAATCATCGTTATTCTTATAAGATGTATAAGAATAGTACCGCAAGCACACATTTATATTATTGAAAGACTCGGAGCGTATTCAGAAACCTGGACTGTCGGAGTTCATTTTAAAATTCCGTTTATAGAAAAAGTCGCAAGGGTAGTAAGCCTTAAGGAAAAGGTTGTTGATTTCCCGCCGCAGCCTGTTATAACAAAGGATAATGTTACAATGCAGATTGATACTGTTGTATATTATCAGATTACAGACGGAAAGCTCTACACCTACGGCGTTGACAATCCTATGATGGCAATTGAAAATCTGACAGCTACAACACTCAGAAATATTGTCGGAGACCTTGAACTTGACGAAACACTCACATCAAGAGATACCGTTAATACAAAAATGCGTTCCATTCTGGATGAAGCAACAGACGCATGGGGTATAAAAATTAACCGTGTTGAACTGAAAAATATTCTTCCTCCACGTGAAATTCAGGACGCGATGGAAAAACAGATGAAGGCCGAAAGAGAAAGAAGAGAATCAATCCTTAAAGCAGAAGGTGAAAAGCATTCTCAGATTCTTGTTGCTGAAGGTGAAAAGGAATCTATGATTCTTCGCGCAGAAGCAGCAAAGGAAGCTCAGATACGCAAAGCTGAAGGTGAAGCTCAGGCGATACTTGAGGTTCAGAAAGCTACCGCAGAAGGACTTAAGCTTATAAAAGAAGTCGGATTAGACAACAACATTATCGCTCTTCAAAGCTTAGACGCACTTAAAGAAGTGGCTGACGGTCAGGCAACAAAAATCATCATTCCGTCAGAACTACAGAGTTTATCAAGCTTAGCGGTTGCGTTAAAGGAAGTTATAAAATAATCATGGATATCAGAATTAAAGACAATAATTTTTATATTGAAAAAAATCCGTACTTTGTGCCGCAGTTATTTTTTGACTGCGGTCAATGCTTTAGATTTTCAAAAAAAGAAAATGCCTTTACAGGCGTTGCATTCGATAATGTAATAGAGCTTTTTGAAGAAGAAAACGGTTATGTAATAAAAACATCAGACAAGCTGAGCATAAACAAGCTTGAGGAGTTCTTTGATTTAAAAAGAGACTATGAAAGGATTGAAAACCTTTTAAAAACAGACGAGGCAATGAGAAATGCGATGGATTTCGGAAGAGGAATCCGTATACTCAAACAGGATTTTTTTGAAACGCTCCTTACATTTATATATTCTCAGCGTTCAAATATTCCTAAAATTGCTAAGTGTGTCGAAGAAACAGCAAGACTTTTCGGAAATAAAATAACATATAACGGGAATACTTATTACACATTTCCAACTCCCGAGCAAATGAAGGGCATAACCCAAAAAGACCTTGAATCTGTAAAATGCGGTTACCGAAGTCCCTACATAATTAATGCAGTTGAAAAAATAAACAGCGGTGAGATTGATATCGAAGAATTAAAAGTACTGCCTTATGAAAAGGTAAAAGAAAAACTTCTCACAATAAAAGGTGTAGGAGAAAAGGTTGCTGACTGTATTTGTTTGTTTTCTTTTGGTTTTTTTGAAGCGTTTCCGACTGATACCTGGATAAAAAAGGCTATGGATCAGCTGTATAATGTTAGCGATAAGGATATAAAAGAAAAATCAGAAGATATGTTCGGAGAATACTGCGGAATAGCACAGCAATATTTATTTTATTATTTAAGATATAAGAAGGGGCTGTGACAAAATAACAGCTTAAAATTAAAGAAAAATGAGGACGATTGCA
>CAZHZL010000102.1:0-6764 GCA_964537245.1 uncultured Oscillospiraceae bacterium | reverse complement strand
ATTGATTCCTTCTATGATAGAATAAAAATATCATAGGAGGAATTTTTTATGGCAAGACGAAGAAGAGAAAAAATGAGTGAAGGGAAAAAGAATATCATAGCTGGTTTAATTCAGGAATACGACATCAAAACAGCGGCAGATATTCAGGAAGCACTAAAGGATCTCCTTGGCGGAACGATTCAGGAAATGATGGAAGCGGAGCTTGACGAACATCTTGGTTACGAAGAATATATAAAGTTGAACTATCTATGTCACTATCTTTAAATACGCTAGCATTTTCCTTGATAGTGTCTTCTTCTAATATAGGAGGAAGTTGCATATGGTCTCCTACGAGCACTATTTTTTTTGCTTTTATAAATGATATTATTAATTCGGGAAAAGTTGCTTTTGCGGCCTCGTCAATAATAACATAATCAAAAGTCATATTATGAATTGCACTATTAGCTAAAAAACCAGTACAGGTTCCGGAAACAACAACTGAATTTTTGACAAAATATGAAGGTAATTCTTCGCTATTAAAAATTCTTTTTGTCCATTCGTATGTAAGAAGAATTGTCTTAAAATCCTTGTGTTTTATCTGTTCAGGGTATTTACATTCAAATGCATCAATAATTTTAGTATGCTTATCTTTTTCTTTTGACGATGCAGTAGTTCCTTTGTTTTTTGACAAAGCATCAAAGTAAGCATAAAAATCATCTTCTGATACAGAAAGTTCATTTAACACTTCAACAATTTTAAGAGTGCTTTTCTCAATAATTGATTTAATCCAACGTTCTTTTGCGTAGTCCACAGCATACTTGTTTCTCACCAATTCAGCAAGTTTTTCATCCTTACCAATTCTAATTATTTGAGTATCATCAATATCGCACATAGAAAGGTCTTCTATAGTTAAAAATTATGAGTATTACA
This sequence comes from uncultured Oscillospiraceae bacterium, assembly GCA_964537245.1. Classification (GTDB taxonomy): domain Bacteria; phylum Bacillota; class Clostridia; order UMGS1840; family UMGS1840; genus UMGS1840. The sequence goes on along the minus strand of CAZHZL010000102.1, from coordinate 5,855 downwards.
AAGCAGCAAGCGAGGACTTGCTCGGAACTAAATCTAAAGCAGCAAAAACAAAAGTTCCTTCAAAAAATACTCCTACCAATAAAAAAACTGCAAATATAACTAAAAATTATGAGTATTACAAAGCAGCAAGTGAAGATTTACTCGGAACTAAACACAAAACAACCACACCCCAAAAAACAAACACTGTTCAAACCTTAGTCCCTTTATCTCCGCAGGGGATTGCTTCGGTGAAAATAGGCGGAACGGATAATAAGGTAGTTGACAGCTTCGGTAATGCTTATTATGATGACCCGAAGATACCAAATAAAATGCAAGAGTTTAAAAAGCCTGAAAATGTTGTAATGCCTGATAATAAAGAAACAGTTTTGGAAGTTTATAAGAAAAATACAGGAAATATTCCTCTATTAAGCTATAATCAAAATACCCAAAAAAATACATTAGTTTCTAAATCAATTCCAAATAATACTTTAACTGTTCCAAAAATTTCTGAAGAAAATAAAAGAACAGTTGAGCCGTTCAATGCTGATAGCGTTTTAAACCGCAATGAATATATAAAAAGTCAGATTGAAAAAGAAAAAATAAAATTAACCAATTCTTATAATGGTAATATTTATTCAAAAAGCTATGATGTTGCTAAAAAATATGGTTATGATCCTGAAACAATTTCTTTTGATGATTTGATGGAATGGACAAATAAGCATAATTTTAAGTTAGAAGGAAGTGCAGACAGTGGCGTTCAATTTGTTCCTAAGCGTGACGGACTATTCGGGAAAAAGCTCACAACTGAAGAAGAGGAAAATGATTTTAAGCTTCTTGAGGCTCTTGTGGGAAGAAACTTAAATTATCAAATGGGAAAAGACCATCCTGTTTTGTCTTCTGCTTTAACGATTGCAGGCGCAGTTCCGAGGAGCGTTGCAAGCTTAATTGCCACCGTTGAAGATACAATAAATGTATCTCAAGGAAAAGAAATTGATCCATTGAGCAACGCGCATAGAGCAGGGAATACAACAAATGAGATAAGACGGTCTGTTGATAAACATCACGCTTCTAAGGCTTTTGGCGGTAAAGAGCTTCCTGTTATCGGGAATGTTGGAAGCTTTTTATACAATGCCGGAATGAGTATGGGTGATTCTGCAATTACATTAGCAACCGGTCAGGCTTTATTCGGTGGTATATCAAATGTTGAAACTGCAAGAAAAGCGATAAGTGGATTTGTAAGTGCATCAATGGCTTCGAGTGCAGCAGCCGACGCGGTTGTTACCGGAATAGAAAGAGGCTTACCTGACGCGCGAGCTTTAGGTCTTGGAATTGCAACAGGACTTGTCGAAGCTGCAACAGAAAAATACAGTATTGATAATATTTTAAAGCAACCAAAAACTTTTCTCAAAGGGTTAGCGCGTGGCTTTGTTGCGGAAGGAAGCGAAGAAGGCGTTGCAGAAGTTACAACAGGGTTTGTTGATTTAATTATAAATGGCAGCGACAGCGAACTTGTAGCGAGATACAATGAATATAAAAAATTGGGCTATGACAATAAAACAGCTATGCAGTATACCTTAGCAGATTCCGCAAGTCAGGTCGCTTCTTCAATACTTGCAGGCGGTTTGTCGGGGATGGGAATGAGCTTTTCTTCTCAGTTGGGAACATCTATTCGAAACAGGCAGACAGCGCATAAGCTGGGAATAAGCACAAATCAGTTTAATACGCTTAATTCAACGGATAATAAAAAGGTAAACAAAACCTTTAAGGGTGCAAAATATTCTGAAATTGTAAAGCCTCTTATTGAGGTAAACAATGAAATTATTGCGCTTCAGAAGCAAGGCAAGGAAAACACACCGGAATACGCAGCGCTTAAGGTAAAAAAAGCCGGAATAATAGGAGATGTTATTTCTGAGGTAAGAAAAGATAAAGCTGAGCGTGCAAAATATTATAGCTTATCTTCGGATATAAATAAACTTAAAATTAAATTTTCACACGCAACGGACGAAAAGATAACGGAGCTTTCTCAAACAGTATCAGAAATCAATGAATTTCACAAAAATCCCGACAGTATTCTTGATGAAAACAGCGAAGCATATAAAAAATATGAACAGCTTAACGAAAACTTACATACACTTGTAGACGAGCTTTCTTTTGAGGAAAGAAAATATAAGTATAAAGATGTGCATTTTGCTTCTGTAGCAGATAGTGCGCGAATAAGCGACAGCGATGTTGAGCTTTTTGATAAGCTTTCAAAAATATTCGGTACAAAATTTGTTGTTGATTCAAATTTACAGTATGAAGGCGAATACATGGATGGTACTATATTTGTAAATCCGAATTCAAAGAGTATTCATCAGAATGTTTTTGCTCATGAGCTTGTTCATCACGGTGAGAATAGTCCTAAATATGAAGAATTTAAACGAGAGATTTTTGAAGGCGGCAGAGTTTCTGCTTGGGCGCAAAGACAGAGTTATGATTCTTTAGAACAATTAAAATCAGCATATGCGCAATCCTATAAAACAGAAGATATGCGAATAATTGAAAGTGAAATTGTTGCTGATTATGTTGCTGACATTCTTACGCAAGATGTTTCTTATCTTCACCGTATGGCACAACAGGACACAGGCTTCAGAAAAATTTTAAACTATATCCGTGACTTTTTTACAAATATAAAAGATAAGCTTGGTATTTCAAATTCCGATTCAAAATATGCAAGTGATATTGTTTCAAAGCTTACCGATGTTCTAAATACTGTTGAAAATGTAAATACCTTTAATAATGAAACTCAGTATAAAATTCCTCTTGATAATCAAATTACTATGGATGATGTGAAAAAGATTCAGTCTATCGGCAGAAAGAGTATAAACGAATTATCTAATGAAGAATTAAAACTCATTGAGCCTATAGCAAGAAAGCTATATGGTGATCTTGGAGTAAAATCTCCATTCTTCAGAGCTTGGTTTGGCGACTGGAGAGAATTTGATAAAACTCCTGTTCATATAGTAACTGAAAAAGGCTATGCAAGAGGTATAACAAAGAATAGTGATACAGGTTGGGATATTCAGATATCAGGAAAAGTGTTTAATGAGACAAAAGCACACAAGCAAATTTATAATATTAATGCACAGCCGTATCTTGATTACATTAATTCTATTGTAGAAAATGCTGTCTTGTTTGACAGTCATATAATTTCTGCTGATAAAGCGAAATCTGAAAAATCAATGATAATGCATAGCTTTTATGCTATTGCTGATATTGGAAGCGGAAAACAATTGTTAAAGCTTTATGTAGAGGAATTAAACGATGTAAATAGTGACGGAACAATAAAAAGAAGCTATCAGCTGCAGAATATAGTAAAACAGCAGCTGAACGATAGAGTTCAGGATAAATCCCTAGCTCCTTCTGCTTCAACTGCTGATGAACTAAGTATATCAGATTTATTCCAATTTGTCAAGACATATGATAAAAATTTTAATCCTAAGCCTGCAAGTAAGGTTGTCAACGAAGATGGAACACCAAAGGTTGTGTATCATGGAAGTGCAGAAAAGTTCAATATATTTGATATAACAAAATCAAGAAGCTGGAATGGTACACCTGATTACGATTTGCCTGGATTTTATTTTTCAGAGAATAACGAAGAAAGTTCAGGATATGGAGACATAAGGTCTTTTTATATAAAAATCACAAATCCATATACTGATACTGTATATTCACTTGCAAAAGAAAAAGGAAGCTACAGAAAAGCTTATGAATATCTTGTTTCAGAAGGATATGATGGTGTGATTATTAATGATATGGGAGAAGGCTTTACTGAATATATAGTTTTAAAACCTGAAAACATAAAATCCGCAACAGACAACATCGGAACATTTAACAAAAACAATCCTGATGTAAGATATAAAATTAATTTATCACAAAATAACAATATTGTTGAAGATTACAAAAAAGATGTAAAAAAATTTTTTGAAGATGGTATTGTTCCTCAAAAAGGTTATTTTGATTTAGGTTTTCCTACAAAAATTTTAGCAGATAAGATAAAAAGTCAAAATAATATTATAATGCGTGACGATGTTTTGGTTAAAGCAACAGGAAATAAGCACTCTATAAGTATCGAAGAAATGTCAAAACTAGCTGAGAAAATACAAGATCCTTTGATGATTTTTAAATCTGATACAGTAAAAAATGCGTATGTGCTTTTTGTTGAAATGAAAAACAATTATAATATTCCTGTTGTTGTAGCAATTCATTTGAATAAATTTGAAGGAAGAAGCAGAGTAACCAATATTTCAAGTGTTCATTCTAGAATGAATACTGAAACTTACAAAGATCATACTCAAAGTTTCATTGATAATCAAGTAAAAAAAGGCAATTTTGTTTATGCAAATAAAAAAAGTCAATCATGGTTTTCGACCTTCGGGCTACGATTGCCCTCGGTGGTTCAAACCTACATTGACTCTAATAACAGTATATCACAAGAAAACGGGAATGTCAACAAAAATCCATCACAAAATAATAATTCCCGTAAAAAAATTGCTTCCGAGGATATTTATAACAATTATCTTATGAATCAAATAAGTTCAGAACTGGCGAGTGATGAAGCTTCTTCCGATGATAAAGAATTTGATTTCGGAGACTCGAAGTTAAATGAAATCATTAATAACAATCATACAAAACCAACGGAAGGAGATATTACAAAATGGCAGGTTGCAAACAATTTTAAAAATGGTCCTCATCTTTTTATAAACAACGATTTATCAAGAAATCTTGATTATCTTGCCGGAAATAATAAGCTTTTGAGGATATTTCTAAGAAATGAAATTGAGATACCTTTTTTCAAAGCAAAAGCTAATTTTACAAATTCAATGACTTCAAAGCTTGATAGCTTTTATAATGTTATTGTTGGACAATATGGTATAAAATTGGGCAGCAAAGAAAGCGCAGCGCTTCAATGGTACGGAGAAGGTTATCGGCAGTATTTTGAATATAAAACTGTTGATGGGAAAAAGACAAAATTTTTAAAGCAGACAGAATATACTCTTGCAAATTTAAAAAGAGATTTCCCGAATGACTGGTTTAGAATTGCTATGGCTGATAAATATATAAGAAAAATTTACAATGATTATTTAGACGCTATTAATAAAGTGCTTGAAGAAATCTATCCTACTCTTCGGAATTTTCCGTTGGCTTCAGAAGCAAGAAAAACAATCAGCTGATATTGTTGATTTAAAAAATAAACACAATGATGATATCGAAAGTGTAGAAAATGAATTATGCGTTGTTACTTACGGACTTTTAGCAGCTCTTGACGGTTTGAAACAATTAGGCTGTAACGGAGAAGTTACCAAAGCTCACGACAAAATTACAAAACATATAAACCAACAGGCACATGACCAATTATAAGAAAGGAAAAAATACTATGATAAAACCATTAAATGAAAATATTTTAATTAAATTTGTTGAGGAAGAAAAAGAGAAAAAAGAAAGTCTTATAATTGTTTATGAAAAGGAAAACAATAATCCTATTCAGAAAGCAAAAATAATTGACTGCGGAAAAAATGCGTCAGAGCTTATAAAGGAAAATGCAGAAATCCTCATAAACAAATATGCAGCAGTCAAAGTTCCTTATGATAACGAAACATTTTACATAATCAATGTAAACGATATTGTCGCTGTTGTATAAAATTTTGTGTCATACTTTTTGTGTCATATTTTATAGAAAACTCGCTTCTTTTAATATGACATGAGTATAAAACTAAGAAGTTGAAAAACAGATAAAAACCCAGTATTTACAAGCGTTACAGCTTTATACTGGGTTTTTACCTTGGCGGAGAAGGAGGGATTTGAACCCTCGCGACGGTTGCCCGCCCTACACCCTT
>CAZHZL010000101.1:0-7150 GCA_964537245.1 uncultured Oscillospiraceae bacterium | reverse complement strand
ATATTTACTTTTTCGGTAGGGCTTTCATCAAATCTTGAGAAATATCTTCCGAGCATTACAAAATCGCATCCCATAGCAAGTGCAAGGGTAATATGATAATCGTGAACGATACCGCCGTCGGAGCAAATCGGAACATAAATTCCTGTTTCCTTTGCATATTCGTCTCTTGCCTTTGCAACATCAATAACGCTTGTTGCCTGTCCTCTACCGATACCTTTTGTTTCTCTTGTGATACAAATAGAGCCTCCGCCAATACCGATTTTTATAAAGTCGGCACCTGCTTCAGCCAAAAATCTGAAGCCCTCTGCATCAACAACATTTCCGGCACCTACTTTTACCTTATCACCGTATTTTTCTCTTACCCATTTCAAAGTAAGAAGCTGCCATTCTGAAAATCCTTCGGATGAATCTATACACAAAACATCAGCACCTGCCTCAACAAGAGCCGGAACTCTTTCGGCATAGTCCCTTGTGTTGATTCCTGCACCAACCATATAGCTTTTGTTTTTGTCAAGAAGCTCATAAGGATTATTTTTGTGAGCGCTGTAATCCTTACGGAACACAAAATACATAAGATTTCCGTCATCATCAACGATAGGTAATGAATTTAATTTATTTTCCCATATTATATCGTTTGCTTCGGACAATGTAGTTTCTTTCTTACCAACTATGAGTGCATCAAGCGGAGTCATAAACTCTTTTACCTTTGTGTCTGGATCAAGTCTTGAAACTCTGTAATCTCTGCTTGTAACAACTCCAAGAAGCTTTCCGTTAGGCATACCATCAGCTGTAACAGCAACAGTTGAATGACCTGTTTTTTCAAGTAAATCAAGAATATCGGTTAAAGTAGCATCCGGCTTGATGTTTGAGTCACTGTAAACAAAACCTGCCTTAAAGGCTTTTACCTTTCTTACCATTGCAGCTTCTTCTTCGATAGTCTGCGAGCCGTAAATAAACGAAATTCCACCCTCCATTGCAAGTGCAACAGCGAGTGTATCGTTGGAAACGGACTGCATAATAGCTGAAACCATAGGTGTATTTAAACTTATTTCAGCTTCTTCTCCAACCTTATGTTTAACAAGCGGAGTTTTTAATGAAACTCTGTCCGGACGACATTCGCTTGAAGAATAACCGGGTACAAGTAAATATTCACTGAATGTGTGTGAAGGCTGATCAAAATAAAATGCCATAATATAGCTCCTTTCGGTTGTTAATTTCTGTACTGATTTATTTTTTTGATATTTCTATATATTTTACCACTTTTTGAGATTATTGTCAACAAAAAATTTCTATTTTCTTGCATAAAGCTCATTTAATCTTATAAATTTTTGTTTATCAATGGAAAAAAGTTGGTCGCGAGTAATTCTGAACTGCCAGTTTCCGTCGGATTTTCCCGGTATATTAAGACGGGTATCACTACCGTAACCGAGCAAATCCTGTATAGGAAAAATCACAAGGTCGCTATGACTCTGAAAAATTGTTCGGAGCATACTGTCAAAGCCTCTTTCCCAGTCAGAACTTTCATATCCGCAATAAGAAAGCATATATTTTCTTGTATCATCATTAAGTTCCCACAGATATCCCAGAAGCGTGTTATTATCGTGAGTGCCTGAATAAGAAACTGAATTTTTCTTGTAGTTATGCGGCATATGATTGCTTTTTGTATCGCCGAAAAATCCGAACTGAAAAACATTCATTCCCGGAAATCCGCTTTCTTCCACAAGCTTTCTTACATCGTCGGTTATTTCCCCTAAATCCTCAGCAATGATAAGCTTATCTCCGGCAAGGTCTTTAAATTTTTTCATAAGCTCCATCCCCGGTCCTTTTTCCCACTTCCCGTTTCTCGCCGTTTTTTCAGATGACGGAACACTCCAATAAGATTCGAAGCCTCTGAAATGGTCGAGCCTTACTCCGTCAAAAAGCTCGAACATATGCTTCATTCTGTCGCACCACCAGGTGTAACCATCTTTTTTCATATTCGCCCAGTTGTAAATCGGATTCCCCCAAAGCTGTCCGTCAGGACAGAAATAATCCGGCGGAACTCCTGCAACGCATTTCGGTTTGTTATCACTATCAAGTATAAAGCCTTTCGGATTGCTCCAGACATCACTGCTGTCAAGAGCCACATAAATGGGAATATCACCTATAATCTTTATGTTTTTGCTATTGGCATAAGCTTTAACTTCTGCCCACTGAATAAAAAACTCGTACTGTATAAATTTCCACATAAATGTGATATTCTCATCTTCATCATCGTTATCCCAATCATACCACGCCTTATTGTCGTTCACGCTTTTTCTGCCCATAAACTCGCAGAATTTCTCAACATATGGCTTTTTAGATATGTATTCTTCGATTTCCTCACGGTTTTTTACACGAAGTGATGCCTTATACAACAAGTCCAATCTCTTATGGTATAATCTTGAATATTCGCAACTGTAAGGTGTTTTCTGCTTTTGTTCCTCCGCTTCTTCAGGCGTAATAAGATTTTTTGAATGAAGTATATCAAGATCAACAAAATAAGGATTTAAACTGAACGCACTGTATGATGAATAAGGAGAATTGCAATCGTCGGTCATGCAAAACGGCAACACCTGCCAATACGAAAAATTACATTCAGCCAAAAAATCTATAAATTCTTTTGCATTTCTTCCCAGGCTTCCGATGGAATAGTCCCCGTGTAATGAAGAAATATGTATCAATACACCGCTTTTTCTTTCCATATGTATCTGTCTCCGTTTTATCTTTTTTTAAAAAATACTACAAAAAAATTGGTTTTCCACAATGAAAAAGGCTGTTTTTACATGGAAAAACACAGAAGTTTTCAACATTTCCACAGGTTTTCCACAGTTTTGCACAGCTTTTTCAACAGAAATTTCATATTTCTGCACACATAATATTATACCTGCAGTATTATATTTTGTCAAGGAAAAAAGTATAACATTAAGGGAAGAAAATTCATTGACAATCAGGTACTATAATGTTACAATTGCCTTAAAAGTATAAAATTTCATCTATTTTAGTTTGGGAAACGAGGAAAGAAAAAATGAGTGATATTTATATAAGCGATAAAGAATTGTGGCAAAGACCTTTTACAACAAGAATGTACCTTCATCCCCCGTTTTGTGAAGAAATGGCAACAATATGGGCTCAGTTTATGTTTATGCTAGGTGATGTTTACAAAAAAACGATCAGACAACCCCCTCTGCTGCAATCCGTTTTCTTCATGGAAAGGACGACAACGAATTTGACTTTAAAAAAATAAAGTATCAGGTGCGTGATGATGGAATACCTGTACACGCATTTTCGTTTGACATGGGCGACTGGGAAATCAAAGCTGAAAGCTTCTGTAATATCAAGGTTTCTCCGACAGTATTTATAAAAATAAAAATAAAAAATACTTCTCTTTGGGAGATTTCTGATACCCTTTCGATAGCTTCAAGAACAGGAAAGGAATGTTATCTTCACGGAATGAATGACATAGACGGCTACTGTTCTCACGCTCCAAATTTCAGAATATGGGGAAATGTTCCAAGAACTTGGAAATTAAAAGATGCTATTCTCACAGACGGAAAATACACCCTCAATATGATTTTACCCAAAAATATATCAACAAGATGGCAAGGCGAAGAAAAAGGACTGCCCTGGTATAAAAGAGGAATTTTGAAGCTTGATTTTAAGCTTGATGTAGATGAAGAATGTGAGTTTTTCTTTGCGTTAAAAAAAGCAAGGAAAGTGAATTTGATTATGAATGTGAAAGAGAAAAGTGCATTTCCTATTGGGAAAGTGAAATCGAGAAAATAAAAGTATATCCTTCGGAAAAGAAGGAGTATAAAACACTCATAAAATCGCTTGTGTGTCAATGCCTGCAAATGTTTTGTCACCATGTTGGAAAATATGACTATGTTCTGCCAAGACAGGGTGGACTTCAGAGAAATATCTGGGTTGGAGAAGCTTATGACTTCTTAATGGCACTTGATAAAATAGGTGATTTCTATTCATACACCGAGAGAGCATATCAGCTGTTTTTTGATGTTCTTCAGGAAAAAGACGGAGAAAACAAGGGGATGATAAACACTCTTGACGGCTCAATCCCCTGGGCAAGTATTACAGGCTCAGGTATAAAGGGTCTTTCTTATCATCTTATAAAAAGAAACGATAAAAACCTGTTCAAAACTCATCGACGGATACATAGAATTAGCAAAGTGCTTTGAATTTTTCCAAGCCCCTGAAACAGAAGAAATAAAAAAAGCTCTCGCAAATTACAAAGAATGTATGCGAAAAATCATTAAAAATACAAAAACTACATTTGAAGATGACGAAGAAATACTTTATTGCGCACCGGCAGGAACAGTTATCACTGACCCTACAGTTGATACCGTATGCCTTTCAGACTCCATATTTCTTGCAGAGCTTGGAATAATAGAGAATGACGGCGAAGAAATGCGAAAAATAAAGAACTATTACAAAAACAGGGGCTACATAGAAAACGGACTTCATGCAACGATGCACGCGAGCGGTGCGTACAACAATCCCTGGAGCGGTTACACAAAATACACTTCAACTGCCGATTCTCACTGGTTTTATCACTATATGGCAATAAACGACAAAAAAATGGCATGGGAAACCTTGAAAGGACAAATGAAATATGGCATGACAAAAGAGTTTTATATGCTCGAAAGATACGCTTCAAATGATCCGTATTATGTGCCATGGCTCCCGAATGCATCTGCAAACGGACGACTTATAAGGATGCTGTGCTGTTGGTTTGGAAAATAGTCAAAAATTTTTCGTTTAATTTTCTATTGACTTTTTTTGATTTTTGTGTTATATTCTTTATAAATAAACGAATAATATCAAAGATAGCACAAAAATCAAAAGCTATCAGTTTCATCTTAAACGACGAGACTTATCTGCCTCGCAGATGAGTTCCGTCGTTTTTTATATAAATTTCATTATAGGGAGTGTTGTTATGGAAAAAAGGCTGAACATAGGCTGTCACCTTTCCAACTCAAAAGGTTTTTTACACATGGGAAAGGAAGCCTTATCAATCGGTGCTAATACCTTTCAGTTTTTTACAAGGAACCCTCGCGGCGGTCGGGCGAAAGATATTTCAAAAGAAGATGTAGAAGCTTACTTAAAATTTGCAAAGGAAAATAATTTTGCAAAAATCGTGGCACACGCACCTTATACTCTTAATTTAAGTGCGGCAGATGAAAAGATAAGAGAATTTGCAAGAAGAACTATGAAAGACGATTTACAAAGAATGGAATATGTTCCGGGGAACTATTATAATTTTCATCCCGGTAACCATGTAGGTCAGGGTGCTGAAAAAGGAATTGAGCTTATCGCAGAAATTCTTAATGAAATTATGACGCCAAATCAAACCACAACTGTTCTTTTAGAAACAATGGCGGGAAAAGGAACGGAAATCGGACGCACTTTTGAGGAAATAAAAGCAATCTACGATAAAGTTAATTTAAAAGACAAAATCGGTGTATGTTTAGACACCTGTCATGTTTTTGACGGCGGATACGATATTGTCGAAAATCTTGATAAAGTGTTAGATGAATTTGATTCTGTTATCGGACTTGACAAATTAAAGGCTATCCACTTAAACGACAGCAAAAATGCGTTTGACAGTCATAAAGACAGACACGAAAAAATCGGAGAAGGCTCAATCGGCTTTCAGGCTATGGTAAAAATAATCAACCATCCAAAATTAAAAAATCTTCCGTTTTTGCTTGAAACTCCAAACGAGCTTGACGGATATGCAAATGAAATAGAAATGCTTAAGGAGGCATACAACAATGACTAAAGTAAAAAGCTTTTTTAAGAAGAAAAATGTTGAAGTATCTTTAAAACGCTACGGAATTGATGCTTTGGGAGCTATGGCACAGGGACTTTTTGCTTCCCTTCTCATCGGAACAATTTTAGACACATTGGGAACTCAGCTTAATATTAAAATGTTAAACGAAATTGGTGCTTTTGCAAAAGGTGTTACAGGGCCTGCGATGGCGATTTCAATCGCATTTGCACTCAACTGTCCCCCACTCGTGCTTTTTTCTTTAGCCGCTGTCGGTCATGCAGCAAACTCACTTGGCGGTGCGGGCGGCCCTTTAGCAGTTTTAGTTGTTTCAATTATTGCGTGCGAGCTTGGTAAGCTTGTAAGCAAGGAAACAAAAGTTGATATTCTTGTTACTCCGCTTGTTACCATTATATCGGGATGTCTTCTTTCGGCGTGGTGGGCGCCTCACATTGGTGCGGCTGCAAGTAGTGTCGGGAATGCGATTATGTGGGCGACTGAGCTTCAGCCGTTTCTTATGGGTATTATCGTTTCAGTTATTGTTGGTGTAGCATTAACGCTTCCGATTAGCTCGGCGGCAATTTGTGCAGCGCTAAGCTTAACGGGTATTGCAGGCGGTGCGGCAGTTGCAGGCTGCTGTGCAAATATGATTGGATTTGCAGTTATGAGCTTTAAGGAAAACCGTTGGAGTGGTTTAGTTGCACAGGGAGTCGGCACGAGTATGCTCCAAATGGGAAATATAGTTAAAAATCCTAAAATATGGATTCCGCCTATTATCACCTCCGCAATAACAGGTCCAATAGCTACCTGCATTTTCAAGCTTGAAATGAATGGTCCTGCCGTTTCATCGGGAATGGGAACTTGTGGCTTTGTCGGACAGATAGGCGTATATTCAGGCTGGATTGCAGAAGGAAAAGCAGTAACGGCATTTGACTGGATTGGACTTATACTTATCTCTTTTGTTCTTCCGGCAGTTCTTACCTGGTTAATCAGTATTCCTTTCAGAAAAAAAGGCTGGATAAAAGAGGATGATTTGAAGCTTGATATTTAATAAAAGAATTTAATTAAAACTACATAAAAAAATGATGAGGCTTTTTTGGATAACCTCATCATTTTTTTCGTTTGTAGAATTTCTGTAATTTTTTTCTTGCAATTTATTTCCATATATGCTATACTATAATTGCGACATAAATCTTAATATTGACAAGCTTCATGTAAGTGTGTATTTTTTTACCTTTTTGGTAAAAATGCATACTCTATTTTCGCATACTTGCATGAGGTGTCGAGGTTTGTGTCGCAGCAATCGGAGTTGTGCATTTTTCAGTGCGTAGCTTCGGCTGCGCA
>CAZHZL010000100.1:0-7177 GCA_964537245.1 uncultured Oscillospiraceae bacterium | reverse complement strand
CACGGTGTATTCATTGGTGCTACAATGGCTTCTGAGACAACAGCCGCAGCAGCAGGTGCAGTTGGTGTTGTAAGAAGAGACCCTATGGCTATGATTCCGTTCTGCGGATACAACATGGGTGATTACTTCGGTCATTGGTTGGAAATGGGCAAGAAAATTCCTAACCCACCGAAAATTTTCCATGTTAACTGGTTCAGAACAAATGCTGAAGGCAAATTTATGTGGCCTGGATTCGGTGATAACATCAGAGTTCTCAACTGGATACTCGACAGATGTGACGATAAGGTTGACGCTGTTGAAACAGCTATCGGATACCTTCCTAAGAAAGAAGATATCAATGTTGAAGGCTTGGATATTTCTGATGCAACATTAGAAGAACTTCTCAGCGTAGATAAAGCTGTATGGTCAGAAGAAATCGCAGGAATAGGTGAATTCTTCGCTAAATTTGGCGATAAGCTTCCAAAAGAGCTTGATTCTGAATTGGAAGGCTTGAAATCAAGACTTGCATAATTAATTTTAATATAAAAAAACAGAATTTATCCTTTAAATAGGGTAAATTCTGTTTTTTTATATATTGGTTGATTCTTTTAAATTAAGCTCGCATGGTATGAAAATTTTATATTTTACAGGTTTGTCGGTTATTTTATTCATAAGCTCTTTTGTTGCGGTGCGGCAGGCAAGCTCTACTCCGTAATCTATTGATGAAAGCTGAGGATTTATATATTTCGCCTCAACATTATTGTCCATTCCCAATACAGCTATATCAGCAGGAATTTTTAGTCCTTTATCAAAAATACAGCGCATTGCACCGATTGCCATATTGTCGTAAGCGCATATTATTGCTCTCGGAAGCTTGTTTTTTTCAAAAAGCTTTTCCATAGCATAATAGCCGCCTTCCTCAAAACGCTTTTTGGTGATAAAAATGAAGTCTTTATTTACGGATAAGGAGTTTTTTTCCATTGCTTCAAGGAAAGTTTTATTTTTGTGTGTTGTAAGTGTCTCACCGATAAAGCCTATATCTTTCACATTTTTTTCTTTAAAATATTTAATTGCCTCACATATTATTTCGTCAAAATTATCTGTTGTGGATATGATATTGCCGTTGTCTATGTATTTTCCTACTGATGCAAGGGGGATTTGTATTTCGGGTTTTAAATTAGTTTTTGGATTTATAACAATGATACCATCGACCGTTGAATGCATAGTGTAATATTCAAGAAGATTTTTTTCTGCTTCAGCGCTGAATTCTGTTGCGGCAACGCAAATTTCGCAGTTATTCTTTGAAAGCTCGTCCTGTATTATATTCAGATAAGAGGAGTAAAGGCTGCTTTTAAATTCAGGACAAATAACTGCAATAACATATTTCGGGTATTTTATATTGTAATATTTCTTAAAGCAGTCATACTGTTTTGCTATATTAAAAATCAGCTCTCTTGTTTCTTCGTTTACTTCTTTGCTTCCCGAAAATGCCTTTGAAGCAGTAGAAACGGAAACATGTGCAAGAGCGGCGATTTTTGAAAGTGTAATCATTTTTATCACCTCGGATTTTATTATACAACAGAATATTCAAAATTGCAATACAGGACGGAAAATTTCGAAAAATTTTCGATAATAAATCAGTTGACAATATAAAAATTTTAACTATAATTATTAAAGAGAATGGAGGTATAAAAATGTCGGATTTTAATTCAAATGAATATAAGCGTTCAAGAAGCGCATATATGGTGCAGTGTACGGTGGAGTATTTTATTTCACTTTTGGTTACGGACGCATTTTTGGCTAAGCTGCTTACTCATATCGGTATAAGCGACTATTTAATAGGTATTATTTCGTCGTTTATTTCAATGGCGTTTGTTATTCAGCTTGCGGCAATTTTTCTTGTAAGATTAAAAGTTAGTACAAAGAAGCTTATTGTCTTTTTTGATACATTGAGCATAGTTTTCTTCATGCTTTTGTATCTGATACCGTTTGTTCCTGTCGGTGCAACCGAAAGAACAGTTCTGGTGATATTGAGTGTGCTTATAGCATATGCAGGAAAATATCTGATTTATTCTCTTTGCTTTAAATGGGCAAATTCCTATGTTGAGCCGACAAAAAGAGCGAGCTATTCAGCAAATAAAGAAATTCTTTCGCTTATAACGGGAATGATTTTTACAGCTGTTATGGGCTTTATAATTGACAAATTTGAAGGACTTGGAAATATAGAAGGCGGCTTTTTATTTATTGCTTCTGCAATATTAATACTAAACATATGTAATTTTATTTGCCTTTCTATGATAAAAAAAGAAGATGTGAGTGAACATCGTGCTGACAGTGAGCCTTTTTCGGTTGTTCTTAGAAACACGCTCGGAAACAAGAATTTCCGTAGCATTATAATTCTGACTGTTCTTTTTGATGTATCAAGATATTTCACATTGGGCTTTGTGGGTGTATTCAAAACAAACGACCTATTGCTTTCAGTATTTTTAATTCAGATTATAAATATTGTTGCAAACGGTTGCAGAGTGCTGGTATCAAAGCCTATCGGAAAATATTCGGATAAAACATCATACGCAAAGGGCTTCAGACTTGGTCTTTTTTTGTCAGCACTGGCATATGTAATGCTCATCTTTACATCAAACAAAACATGGTGGCTAGTTATTTTATTCACAATATTTTTCAACTGCTCTTATGCAGGTACAAATGCAAATTCCTATAATATTTCATACAGCTATGTGGATTCAAAATACATATCGCAGGCTATGGCGATTAAAAACAGTATCGGAGGAATTTGTGGCTTTGGCGCCTCCATACTTGGCGGTAAGGTTCTTGAAATGATACAAAAGAATAACAATATGATTTTTGGATTTCATATTTACGGTCAACAGCTTCTTGCATTGATTTCTCTTTTGATTGTTGGCGTAACGATTTTATTTATGAATAAAGTTATATTAAAACAAAAGGTAATGAAACAGTAATGGTAAAATGCCGTTATATAGCTTAAAAAAGTTATATAACGGCATTTCTTTTTTTCTTAATTAATAATTAAGAAAATGTTATTTCATGTTGTTTTCGTATTCGTGAATCATCTTTTTAAAAGTGTGTCCCGAACGACTTCTGAGTTTAGTAAGGTGCTTTTCGCAGGATTCTCCTGTAAATACCTTGATTTCAAGCTTTAAGCGGTCATCTTCGGGAGTAATGAAAATTTTATCAATATACTTATCAACAAACTCTTTTGTTATAATTCCGTCTACTGCATCTTCCTGCGCTTTTTTCAGGACAGAACGAATGGTTTCAATATGATTTTTAAAATCCTCTTTTGAGTTCTGTTTTTCATTAAGCTCAAAAAGTTCTGATTCATATTCCTTTATATTTTTTTTACATTCATTAGTCATTTGAAGGTATTCTTTATCGGAAATATCACCGTTGACATTATAGGTAAGAAGCTTTGATTTTTTCTTGTTTTCAGTTTCAATAAGCTTATTAAGCTCATTTATTCTTTTTATATTTTCGTTATCTTCGTCAATGGTCTTATACATTTCGATATATTCTTCGATTAAATCTTCTGCAACCTTTGATGTTTCGTTAAATGTGTCAAGAAGTATAGGTTTTATTTCTTCTTCATAAATTGCAAAAGAAGGGCAGGTGTCAGCACCGTTGTTAATTTTATTTGAGCATACCCACTTGCTGTTTTTATTTCCTTTTTTATCCTTGCTTTCGCGTCTGTAATATGAGCATCCGCAATGACTGCAAAAAAGCTTTCCCGTAAGCAAATTTCCGTGATTACATAAATTCTGTCTTGACTTTACATCTGAGCTTCTTCTTTTTAAGACTTTGTTTGCCTGGTCCCATAATTCTTCTGATACGATTGCAGGCACAATTTCACCCGTTTCATCTTTAAACATAACCCATTCTTCGGGTGGAAGAAAATGCTGTTTTTTAGTAAACATATCAACTATCTTTACTTTGTTTCCAACGTAGTACCCTTTATATTTAGGATTTGAAATTGTGTTTGACATTGTGGAATGTGCAATTTTATTTCCGTTTCTGTTGCGGTATCCTTTTTTATAAAAAAGATTTTCAAGCTGTTTCATGCTGTATTCATTTGTGGCATAAAGTTCAAAAAGCTCTCTTACCATTTTTGCTTCTTCTTCATTTATGACAAGCTTTTTATCTTTTTTATCGTATCCGAAAATTCTTGAATTTCCTAAAACCACATTGTTTTTTATTGCCTGCTGATGTCCGAATTTTATACGGGAAGAAAGCTTTCTCAATTCATCCTGAGCAATACCCGACATAATAGTCAGCCTTAATTCGCTGTCTTCGTCTAAGGTATTAATATTATCATTCTGAAAAAAAACACCGACTCCGTAATTTAAAAGCTCTCTTGTAAATTGAATACTGTCAAGTGTATTTCTTGCAAAACGGGATATTTCTTTTGTTATAACAAAGTCAAATTTTCCCATTTTTGCATCACCGATCATATTATGAAAATTTTCTCTTTTTTTAGTCGATATTCCCGATAAACCTTCATCTATATAACCCGGAATATATTCCCAGTTTTTGTTTTCTTTTATCAGATTGGTATAATACATGACCTGATTATCCAAAGAATTAAGCTGCTCGTCCTTTTCAGATGAAACTCGGGCATAAAAAGTAACCCTCATAGGTATATCATATATTGACTTTAATTTCATCTGTTGTCTTATCTCATGTATATTCATAAGCGACACCTCTTCATTATCAAAAAAGTTTCGTTGTATCATCATTTAAAATTATAACATATATGAAAAAGAAAAGCAAGAGTTTTTTGTGAAATTTAATTTATCAGGTCTTTCGATGTAAAAAATATAATATTGGAGAAACTAAAATAGGTTAATTTACGATACAATCTTAAATTAACCTTGACAAATCAAAAAAAATAGTTTATACTATAATTGCATTAAAATATGGAAGGAGACTATCCATGGCATATATAAATCGTGATTTAGAAGAAAAAATAATGGCGGCATCTAAAGAATATGCGTGTATTTTAATAACGGGTGCAAGGCAAGTTGGCAAATCAACTGTGTTGAAGCAACTTATGGAGGATAATCGTGAAGTAGTATTATTAGATGACATTGAAGAAAGAAAGTTGGCATCAAAGGATCCTGCTCTTTTTCTGCAAATGCACTCATTACCGATTTTGATAGATGAAGTTCAGTATGCTCCTGAACTGTTTTCTTATATAAAAATGGCGATCGATAAAGGTGCTGCGCCGGGTTCTTTTTGGCTCACCGGTTCTCAACCCTTTAAGCTTATGGAACTTGCTCAGGAAACTCTTGCCGGCAGAATTGCTATTATTCATATGCCTCCGCTCTCTCAGCATGAGATATATGGAACTGATGAAACTGAGCCGTTTTCTATTGATTTAGAGAAGTTAAAAAAACGCAGTAAAATAAACAAACCGGCAGATTTAAATGAAATATACAGACGTATATGGAGTGGCTCGTTGCCCGGACACGTCAGCGGAAAATATACAGATAGAGATTTGTTTTACAGTAGTTATCTTCAAACTTATATTGAACGAGATGTCAAGGATATTGCAGATATTGATGATAACATACTATTTAGCGATTTTATTCGTTCGGCTGCTTGCAGAGCAGGTCAGATGCTTAATATTTCAGATATTGCCCAGGATGTTGGAATTTCCAATGATACAGCAAAGCGTTGGCTGAAAATTCTTGAAAAATCAGACATTATATTTTTCTTACGCCCTTATTCAAACAATTTATTAAAAAGAACAATTAAAACACCTAAAATGTATTTCTTTGATACAGGTCTTGTTGCATATCTCACAAGATATTCTTCTCCCGAGGTTTTGGCAAATGGTGCAATTAACGGAGCAATATTAGAAAATTATGTTGTATCTGAAATCATAAAAACCTACCATAACAATGCTAAGGAATGCCTCTTATGGTATTACCGTGATACAAACAGCAATGAAATTGATCTTGTTATCGAAAGTGACGGTATGCTTCATCCGATAGAAATAAAGCGTACTGCAAGTCCTGCGACAGAGTTAATAAGACCTTTCAGGTTATTGGCTAAAGCTTCTGTTCCAAGAGGAAAAGGTGCTGTCATTTGTATGAAAGAAACATTTTCTGCCGTTGATAGTGATAACTATATTGTACCTGTCTGGATGATATAGAATTAGAATAAAAATAAAACTAAAAGCTTTTTTAAAAAAATTGCTTTTAGTTTTATTTTTTTCTGTTTTCATTTTTAGAGTTGCATTTCAGATAAATCAAGTGATTCATCTTATTTCGTTCTTTTTCGGTGATAATACCTTTTTCAAAAAGAACTTTATTAAAATAACTGAACCATATTTCTTTTACTTTCAATTCGATATTTATCACCTCTTAATCTATTTTTTCCTTTTTATAAAATTAAATACATTTTTTAAGAAATGTGTGATATGAACAGGTGTGTTCTTGAAAGAAAAAATCTTCCAAGAACACAAAATATTATTTATTCTTTGATTGTTCTTTTAACACTTTCTCAATAATTTCCGGATGTTCTTTACGAAAAAGCTCAGCTTCTCTTGCAAAAAATTCATCTATAATTCTCGAATACTCTGAAAAACTACCTTTAATTTTAACTTTATCTTCCATAACATCAATTCTCCTTATTCTGAATATTTTCGTATTCCGTTTTTAAACGAATACCTTGTCTGTATCTGTTGATACCGTCTTTTTTATTGGGATATTTCTTTATTTCCGCAGATTTACTGAAAACATCCTTGGATTTAGGCTGTAGTATATTTTGCTTACAATAATACTCATAAGCTGAATATAAATCGCTGAAATATACCTTGCCCGAAATATCTTCCGTTGTTGCTTCCTCTAAAAACATTTTGATTGTGTTTTCGGAAGCAAAGTATTCTTTAGTTGCTTCCTGTACTCTTTTTGTAGGGAATAACCCAAACCTCATATAACGCAAAGTCCCTTCAATAAGCCATGATAGTATTGCAGTCTGACAGCTTTTATGTGCTAATTTCTGTGACATATGTAAATCAATATTACTTTTATCAAATGTAGCGGGAAAGGGAATAACTGTTATACGTCTTTCCATAGAGTAACCGCCTTCTTTAAAATGTGGTAAATGATTTGCGTCAATAAATACGACACTTTTGTTTTCAAATTCCACTAAATTTCCG
>CAZHZL010000099.1:3538-7207 GCA_964537245.1 uncultured Oscillospiraceae bacterium | reverse complement strand
ACCATAATGTAGCATTTCAGGAAGGTTTCTTGGGGCTTACAAGAACAACAATGGGTAATTGTGCCTCTCTTCCTCTTGATGACCTTTGCGAAAGATTTATAAAGGAGCATACGGATATTGCAGAAAAGTTAAAAGCAATAGATTTAACAGAAGTAAAAACATATCTGTCAGAAAGACAATATAACGAGCTTACAGAGCGTATTGATAATGCGATTAAGTGGGCAAATTTTGATATAAAAATATAACGGAGGTTTTCGTTATGGCTAAAAATAGTTTCAACGAAGCAACACGAGTACAAATGCCGGCAATGGTTCATCTTTTGCGGCTTGGTTACAAATATTTTGGTAAAATAAGTGAAGATATGGCAGGAACGGTATATGATCCTGACACTAATATTTTGCTTTCTGTTTTCAAAGAACAATTTGAAAAATTAAATCCAGAGCATAAGGGTGAAACAGAACAAATATTAAAAACAATAAAACAAGAATTGGATAATGATGACTTGGGCAGAAGCTTCTACGATAGATTAACAACTGTTTCTCCCGTTCGTTTTATTGATTTTGAAAACCCCAAAAACAATACATATCATTTTACCGCTGAGTTTACTTGCAAGCGTGACCAAGATGAATTTCGCCCTGATATAACATTGTTTATAAACGGATTACCACTTTGTTTTATAGAAGTAAAAAAACCAAATAATCACGGCGGTATGGTTGCTGAAAGTAAGAGAATGAACAATCAGAGATTTCCTAATAAGAAATTCAGAAGATTTATAAACATAACGCAATTAATGATTTTCTCAAATAATATGGAATATGACACAATGGGCGGTATTGTGCCTATTCAGGGAGCTTTTTATTGTACAGGTGCACGTGATGCTGTCCCATTCAACTGCTTTAGAGAAGAAAATCCGACAAATTTAGATGTTGCTCCATATAATGCAGATTTCCCATATTTAGATGTTGACCCGATTGCAGAGAAAAAGATACTCACTGATTTTAACTGTCAGGTAATACACACTGCACCTGAATACAGAACAAATCTTGATGTTAATACTCCTACAAACAGAATTATAACATCTATGTGCAGTCCTGAAAGAATACTATTTATTTTGAAATATGGCATTACATATGTTAGATTACAAAAGGAAGTTGACGGAAAAATAGAGTCAACCGACCAAAAGCATATAATGCGTTATCAGCAAATGTTTGCCGCAATGACAGTAAGAAATAAAATTGAAGAAGGCATAACGTCAGGTGTTATTTGGCATACACAAGGAAGCGGAAAAACTGCGTTGTCATATAACTTGACATATGTTTTATCAGACTATTTCAGCGAACACAAAAAAGTTGCTAAATTTTATTTTATTGTTGACAGACTTGATTTATTAAAGCAAGCTACAGATGAATTTGAAGCTCGTGGCTTGGAAGTAAAAACAGCAAATACCCGAGCGGAGCTGATGGAACAATTCAGGACTAATCAAGCTCTTGAAGGTCATAGCGGTAAGCCTGAAATAACAGTTGTAAATATACAAAGGTTTGCTGAAGATAAAGAAAAAGTAAATTTACCCGAATATGCCACAAATTTACAGCGTGTATTTATTATTGACGAAGCGCATCGAGGGTATAAACCTGAAGGCTCATTCCTTGCAAATTTGCTTGAGGCAGACAAAAATGCAATAAAAATCGCATTGACAGGAACTCCGCTTCTTAAAGAGGAACGTGAGTCTTGGCGTGTGTTTGGAAATTATTTGCATACATATTATTATGATAAATCTATTCTTGATGGATATACTCTCAAAATTATTCGTGAAGATATAGAAACACAGTATAAGGAACGACTTTCTGAAATATACGAAAAGCTTGAAACTTTGGTTGAGAAAAAAGACGTAAAGAAAAATCAAATTGTAGAGCACGATAATTATGTAAAAGAGTTACTTAGATATATCATAACTGATTTAAAGAGATTTAGACAAATTCAAGGTGATAAAACTCTTGGTGGTATGATTATTTGCGAAACAAGTGAACAAGCCCGTAAGCTTTATGCTTATTTTGATGAAATTCAAGCCGAGCTTAATAAGGAAGCTTCACTTCAAAGCCATTTAAAAGCAGGACTTATTCTCTATGACAGCGATGATAAGGAAACAAGAGATAACATTGTTAATAGCTTTAAAAAGAATATGACTATAGATATCCTGATAGTATTTAATATGTTATTGACAGGATTTGATGCCCCAAGACTTAAACGGCTTTATTTTGGCAGAAAACTTAAAGACCATAATCTTTTACAAGCGATAACAAGAGTAAATAGACCGTACAAAGAAAATAAATATGGTTATGTAATTGATTTTGCAGATATAAAAAAGAATTTTGACGAAACAAACGAAGCATATCTTCAGGAACTTAACAGATTCAATGACCCTGAAGAAGTGGGACAAGGTAATGAAACCGACACATTTAGGCAAGTAATTGAAGACCCGGATGCTTTAATAGCACAAATGCAGGAAGTACAGCAGGTTCTATTTAATTATTCAACAGACAATGCTGAATTGTTCAGTTCGGAAATATCTACAATTGAAGACAAGCAAGAACTTTTAAAACTGAAAAAAGTTCTTGTTGCTGCACGTGATTGCTGCAATCTTGTAAGAACTTTTGGCGATGAAGAATTAAAAGAGACATTTGCAAAAATGGAACTGACAAAGCTCCCTATGCTCATTTCAGAAGTACAGTATCATATTGACAATATCAATCAAAAAGAGATGTTTGCAAGCGATGATACTACAAAGCTTCTAGTAAACGAAGCTATGGAAGATATTACTTTCAACTTTAGCAAAATAAGTGAAGAAGAATTAAAGCTTGTTGGTGGCAAGGATGCAGTGAATGAAAAATACAGACGAACAGTTCGTGCATTTACACAAAATATAGACCCCGAAGACCCTGAATATATCACCTTGCAGGAGGCGTTTTTACAACGGTTTAAGGAACACGGCTTTACCCCTAAAAGCATTTCTGAAATTGAAGAACAGAGCAGAGAACTTGAAGAAATCATAAAAAAATTAAATGACTTGCAACAGAAAAATTCTGTTCTGCTCAGAAAATATAATGGCGATGCGAAATTTGCACGAGTTCATAAACGCATTCGTGAGGAAAATGCAATGCGAAAGGCAGCAAACCTTAATCCGATTGTTTCTGATTTTGATATGTCTATTATGAATGTACTTTTATCAATTAAATCCGATATTGACCAAAAGGTATATGATAAAAATGACATATTGAAAAAGGACGCATATTTTGAACAAACGGTTATGACGCAGATAAAAGAAGGTATGGATAAATTGGGGATTGCCAATGTGCGTGAGGACAGAGTGTTCATTCAAAGCCGAATAACAAAGCAATATCTCAATCAGTACAATGCAACATATACCGTTGCATAAAGGAGCAAATTTATGGATATAAAAGAAAAAACAATATCTCTGATAGACGCATTAAAAGCAACCTGCCAGACATATGGTATGGGTAATGACGGTAATGAATATAAAATCATCACTCAGGTATTCCTATATAAATTTATCAATGACAAATTCGGATACGAGGTAAAAAAACTCAGTCCAAAACTTCGTGATGCTGAAAAATGGGAGCTTGTCTATGCTGAAATGTCAGAAGATGAAGT
>CAZHZL010000099.1:0-3438 GCA_964537245.1 uncultured Oscillospiraceae bacterium | reverse complement strand
GACCCATCAGCCGGAACAGGTACTCTTTTGATGGCTTTGGGACATCAAATCGGCGAAGATAAATGTACCATCTTTGCTCAGGACATTTCACAACGTAGCAATAAAATGCTGAAATTAAACCTTATCTTAAATGGTTTGGTTTCTTCGCTTGACCACGCTGTTCAAGGTGATACATTGGTTTCACCATATCATAAAACTGACGACGGACAAGGACTCAGACAATTTGATTATGTTGTATCTAACCCACCATTCAAAATGGATTTTTCGGATACAAGAGAAAAAATTGCCGCAATGCCTGCAAGATTTTGGGCTGGTGTGCCTAAAGTTCCTGCAAAGAAAAAAGAGAGTATGGCAATTTACACTTGTTTCATTCAGCACGTGATAAATTCACTGAAAACAACCGGTAAAGGTGCTATCGTTATTCCCACGGGATTTATTACTGCAAAAAGTGGTGTTGAAAGTACAATCCTCAAACATATCGTGGATGAAAAAATTGTTTATGGCTGCGTTAGCATGCCGTCAAATGTTTTTGCAAACACAGGAACAAATGTATCAGTACTTTTCTTTGACAATTCAAGAAAAACTGAAAAAGTTGTTTTGATAGACGCTTCAAAGCTTGGTGAAGAATACAAAGACGGAAACAATCAGAAACGCAGACTCCGTGATTTTGAAATTGATAAAATTGTTGATACATTCTTGAATAAAGAAGCAGTGGATGATTTTTCGGTTGCTGTTACATATGATGAAATCAAAGAGAAAAAGTATTCTCTTGCAGCGGGTCAATATTTCGATGTAAAAATTGAATATATCGAACTTTCACAAGAAGAGTTCAATGTGAAAATGAATGAATATACTGCAAAATTGCAAACTTATTTTGCAGAAAGTGAAAAACTGCAAACTGAAATCTTGGAACAGTTAAAAAAGGTGAAATATGAGTAAAGAAATGTTTTCATATGTAAAGTTAAAAGATGTTGCTGATGTAGAAATAAGTAGTGTAGATAAAAAATGTAAAGAAAACGAGATTGAAATATCTCTTTGTAATTTTGTCGATGTTTATTATAATTGGGCTATTACAGAGAGAAAAACTGACTCTTTTATGAAAGCAACTGCGAAACAAAGTGAAATAGACCGATTTGCATTAAAAAAAGGTCAAGTAGCTATAACAAAAGATAGTGAAACGAAAAATGATATTGGAGTGGCGGCATATATTGCTGATGATTTAGATAATGTTATTTTAGGGTATCATTGTGCTTTGATTACGCCAAACGAAAACAAGCTGAGTGGTAAATATCTTAATGCTTTTTTTCATACCAAGTTTGTTCAAAAATATTTTGAATTAAATGCAACTGGAAGTGGTCAAAGATTTGCGTTATCTTTAGATGTAATAAAAGATATGCCTATATATCTCCCTTCACTATCTAAGCAAAAGGAAATCGCCGAAATATTTTCTAAGATAGATAGAAAAATAGAGTTAAATGAAGCGATAAACGATAATTTACAGAATCAAATGCAAACTTTATACGATTATTGGTTTGTTCAATTTGATTTTCCTAATAAAGATGGAAAACCTTATAAATCTTCAGGCGGTAAGATGGTTTGGAATGAAGCACTCCGCAAAAACATTCCTGAAGCGTGGACAACACGAAAACTATCAAGTATTATCAACATCTCAAACGAAAGAATGTCGCCATCTGAGATTAAAGATAGAGTATATGTGCCAATTGAAGTAATTCCACGCAAAAGAATTAGTTTTTATGAAACGGCAGACACAAGTAAAGCTACTACGGGATTGTGTCCTTTCCCTGCTAAAGCAATTCTTTTGTCAAATAGACGAGTTTATTTTCATAAGGTATGTATATCTCCGTTTGATGGCGCTACAAGAGATACCGTAATCATTATTACTCCTAACGAGGAAAGCAATTTAGGGTTTATATTTGAAACTGTTTTCTCGGAACATTTTATAAACTATGCGACAAAAAATTCTTACGGTTCTGAACAACCCGTTCTTAGTCCAACAACAGTTATGGATTACTATATTGCTTACCCAAATAATTCGTTAGACTACTCTTACAGCCGTGTCGTAAACGAAATGATTGACCAAGTTCTAATGAATGAAAAAGAAAATAAACAATTATTAGAACTACGCAATCTGCTTTTGCCTTTACTAATGACAGGTCAGGCAACCATTGAATAATGGACTAAATTATCGTTTAGTATATTATACTTGGAGGGAATAAAATGACACACGAAGAATTACAAAGTAAAATAAAAAATTTATTAGAAAATTTAGATGAAAATAAATATCCGCAGCTTGCAGAAACATTAAAGTATTATGCTGATATTGATGATGTTGACGAGTGGATATATGAAATAACGCAGGATGTTTTTAACGCTGACCAGACTAATGTATTGCCTGAAAATGTTTCAGAATTTATTATTTCGCTATATACTGGAATGATTAATGATGGCTTTGCAGATGCTGCTTGCGATTTGGGCTCATTGTATTATAAGGGCAGATTTGGCAAGGTGGATTTTAAAAAGGCGGTACACTATTATAATATTGCCGCAAATGGTGGTTGCCGTCAGGCACAGGAAAATCTCGGATATTGCTACTATTACGGACGAGATGTAGAAGTTGATTATAAAAAAGCATTTCATTATTTTGCACTCGGAGCATTTGACGGACATCTAAATTCATTGTATAAAATCGGCGATATGTACCGAAACGGATATTATGTTGATAAAAGTCCTGTTGAAGCTTATAGAATATACAAGCGTTGCTTGGAAACATTAACAGAAGAAGCTCTGCTGCTTGTTGGAGCTGATATTATGCTCCGTATGGGTGATTGCTATTTTGAAGGTATCGGTACAGAGTCTGATTGGAATGAAGCATATAATTTCTATTTCCTTGCGGAAACTCTGTATTATGACCGCTTGAAAAACGGTGATTATTTAATAAAGGGCTGTTACAAAAAGGCTATTGAAAGACAAGCAGAAATAAGAAACAAGCGAAGCATTGAACTTCCTAATTTTGATTGGGTAAAATAATTATTTTTGAATGAATTTATGTAATAAAATTGGAGAAATACGATGATTAATTTTATTTGTTACCCTAAATGTACAACTTGCCAAAAAGCGAAAAAGTGGCTTGACGACAACCAAATAGAATATGAACTTCGTGATATAAAAGAAAATAACCCAAACCTTGAAGAATTATCTGCTTGGCACAAAGCAAGCGGACTTCCTTTAAAGAAATTTTTTAACACATCCGGACTTTTGTATAAGTCATTGGAGATTAAAAAGAAGCTTTCTACAATGTCTGAAGAAGAACAGTTAAAATTACTTACGACAGATGGAATGCTTGTAAAACGCCCTCTTTTAGTAGGTGATGACTTTGTTTTGGTTGGATTTAAAGAAAGTGAATGGAGTGAAAAGTTA
>CAZHZL010000098.1:0-7210 GCA_964537245.1 uncultured Oscillospiraceae bacterium | reverse complement strand
TTCCTCCATTTTTTTATTTGATAATATTATTATAATTTATGATAAGCTGTATTGTAAATGGTATTATGCTATAAATATATAGTATAACGCTATTTTACTTTAAAATTTTAAAGTATTTTCAGATAATTTTTATAAGCTTCTTCCCAGATTTCAACATCCTTCGGCTCATAAATCTTAGTTTCTTCTGAATTTGAGATAACTCTTCTTGCATCCCACATATCTTTTATGTCTCCGCTTGCGATAAGCTGAGCTGCAACATTACCAAGCGCAGTTGCTTCAATAGGTCCTGCAATAACCTTTGTGTTACAAGCATTTGCAGCAAGCTGGCAAAGAAGCTTATCCTTTGTTCCGCCTCCTACTATATGTATTGAATCGTAGGATTTTCCTGTAACATCAATAATTTCTTCAAAAGCCTTTCTGTATTTCAAAGCTAAGCTTTCGTATATAATTCTCATAACCTGTCCACGATTTTCAGGAACATACTGATTTGTATTTTTGCAGTATTCCTTAACAAACTTAGGCATGTTACCCGGCTTACCGAATACAGGATAGTCAGGATCGATAAACGCTTTAAAGGAATCCTCCAAAAGTGCTTCTCTCTCCAAATCAGCATAGCTTACCTGGAAGCCTTCTCTTATCCACTGGCGTCTTGATTCCTGGATAAGCCAGAGTCCCATAATATTTTTAAGGAATCTGATTTTATCTCCATAACCGCCTTCGTTTGTGAGATTATAGCCTACCGATTTTTCATTTATGTATGGCTCATCGGTTTCAGTCCCGAATAATGACCATGTGCCGCAGCTTACATATATGAAATCTTTTTTATCAGTCGGAACAGCAAGAACAGCTGAAGCTGTATCGTGTGAGCCGATTGCACAGACAGGTGCTGATTCAATACCGAGTTCCTCACAAATTTCAGGTAAAATCATACCTTTTGTTGTTCCCGGCTTAACGATTTCAGGGAAAATATGAGTTGGTATACCAAGCTTTTCAATAAGCTCAAAATCCCACTCTTTTGTTTTGTAGTTAAGAAGCTGAGTTGTTGAAGCATGAGTATATTCAACAGTTTTTACTCCTGTTAAGAAATATCCAAACAAATCAGGAATAAGAAGGAATTTATCAGTTCTTTCCAATATTTCAGGTCTGTATTTTGCAAGATAGAAAAGCTGGAAAATAGTATTGAGCGTAGCAAATTGGTTGCCTGTACGGGCATATATCTCTTCTTTAGGGATAATTGCAAATACTTCCTCCATCATATTATCTGTTCTTGAATCTCTGTAATGAACAGGATTTTCAATAAGCTGACCGTTTTTATCAAGAAGTCCGAAATCAACCCCCCATGTATCAATACCGATACTGTCAAAGCCACCGTTATGATGGGCGTGGAGTATTCCCTGTTTGATTTCGTGGAATAATCTGAGTGCATCCCAATATAATGTACCGTGAATATTTACAGGGTCATTTGAAAATCTATGCACTTCCTTCAAATCAATTTTATCATTTTCATATGTACCGATAATAGCTCTTCCGCTTGAAGCGCCAAAATCGAATGCAAGAACTTTTTTTGCCATATTATTTTTTCCTTTCGTTTTTTATTTATCTGTATTCAACTTTATTTACTTTCAGAACCTTTTTGAATTTTTCATCTAAAGGATTGTCTGTTATAAGATAATCTATATCTGAAAAATTAGCAAGCTTTATGCAGGCAACTCCGTCAAATTTACTTTTATCAACAAGACATATTCTTTGTTTTGAATTTTTTATCATAGCTGTCTTTATCTGATATTCAACATCATTTGACTCAGTAATACCGTGCGTAGGGTCAACACGCTTACTACTGAAAAAAACCTTATTTGCGCACAGATTATTTTCTATATTTCTGAGCGCAATCTCGCCCACAAATGACAAATTTTTCATATCAAGCGTACCACCCGTGGCGATGACCTTTATTTTTTCGCAGTTTTGCAGTTCATTTATTATAAGCAAATTATTTGTAATTACTGTGATATTTTCAAAATCTTTAAGAAATTTTGAAAATTGATATGAAGTTGTTGAGCTATCTAAGAAAATTGTATCACCCTGCCTTACAAATTCGAGAGCTTTCTTTGCAATAGCTGTTTTACCTTCTGTATTAAGACCGCTTCTTTTTTCCAAAGATAAATCAAGCATAGCTTCTTCGTAAAGCACAGCACCACCGTGTGTACGCCTAAGCTGCTCAGATTTTTCAAGCTTCTCCAGATCTCTTCTTATAGTTTCGACCGTAACTCCCAAAGACGCCGAAAGGTCATTTACCATAACGCTTCCGTTTTTATGGAGAGCTTCCATTATCTTTTTCTGTCTTTCAAGTGCAAACAAACAAGCACCGCCTTCCAAAAAACAATTATTTATTAAAACCAAAAACAGCACACAACCGAAGAACATCGTTAATGTTCTTCAGTCACATGCCGGAATATTTATTGTATGTACTGCCACAAATCCTCATGCGGAGAAGCAATAACAGCCTTATCGACCAGCGTTCCGCTTTCCGTGGAGTTAATCGCTCCCGCTTCAACTGCAGCATTGACTGCTCCAACACTTCCGCATACTGCAACATAGGATTTCCCCCCCATGCCACGCGCAATTCTGATTTCAGAAAGTTCAACATTTGCAGCCTTCAGCATAGCGTCTGCTGCCAGAATACATGACGCAGCAGTAAATGTTTCTACAAGTCCCAAAGCTCCTTTTCCGTCACCGGCACAGGCACCGTTAAGACCGTCAAACACGCGCTTATCTATATTTCCGAATTTCTGTATATCGAGTATATATTCCGAGAAATTTTCACTCACATACGCACAGGCTGTATCTATTGATGATATTGTTCCGCCGAAAATCATAACAAATTTTCCCGGACATATAGGCTGTGCCATAACCATCTCGATTTTTGTAGCTTTCAGGATATTGTCACAAGCCACATATCCTTTAACAATATTACTAATTTCTATAACACCAATTGAAACCACAGTTATGACTCCTTTTTATAAAATTTAGTCTCTGTTGATTACGATACCGCTTTCGCTTACCTCTTTAACAGTACCGGTTACAGATGAATGAAGAGAAGTTCCCAAAGCATTTTCGGGAGCCTTTGCAATAAGCTGACCTTCCTTCACCTTATCTCCTGCCTTGACTACGCTTACGCATGGAGCACCGATATGCATCTTAAGCGGTAATATCACATTTGAAGAAGCAGGAATTTCTACTTTTTCAAAAGTATCTCTGTCATATTTTTTTACACCAAGTCTTGCAACGACACGCGAAACAGGAATTTTTCTGTATTCACGAAGCGGTGACGGTGTAGTTGTTTTCATAACATTTGCACGAACGCCATGCTTTGAAAGCTCGTTTTTAACTCTCGAAAAAACAACAGACGGAATTAAATTCTGCGGACAGGCAACAGTCCTGCACACACCGCAGTTTGAGCAATAAAAGCTTCCCATAAAGGTTTTTGTATCGGCAACGCTGTTTGCAACCGTTGAAATTATTTTATGAGGCTCTATCGGATATCCCATAAGATAACGTGGACATAAATCTGTGCACATACGGCAACTGCAGCAATTTGACGATGCCTGATTAATCGCCCGGCTGAGATTTTTTTTCTTAATTTTTATACATAGAGTATTCTCATCTATCAAAAGTAATGCCTTCGTTGTTTTTGTAACGACAGCAGTATCGGGATTTATAATATTTCCCATCATAGGACCGCCGTCAAGCACTTCACAATGTGACGGGATTTTTATGCCTAAACTGTCAAAAATATGTTTAACGGGAGTTCCAACAGGAACTTTAGTTACATATGTTTTTCCTGTCTCACCGCCAACAGTTAGAAATTTCTCATAAACTGCTTTTCCTTCAAGTGCATTTTTGATATTGAAAAGTGTTTCAACATTCAAAACCACTACACCGACAGAAATAGGAAGATTTCCGCCGGGAACATTTAGGTCAAGAGCTTCCTTTATAAGAATAATTTCATCACCTGCCGGATAAATATCGGGAAGGTGCTTGTAGCTTACCTTTTTATTCTGTGTTCCATCAGCAATTCCGAGAGCTTCTCCGGTATGCATTTTTATACCGATGACTCCTCTTTTCGCGCCAACCTTTTCCACAATATAATTCAAGGTTTCTTCAAGCTCTTTTGAATATTCCTTCAAAAGATATAAATCCGTTTTTGCAAGCGGCTCACATTCAGCACCGTTTATTAGAACGGTCTCTATGTTTTCACCAAATTTTACATGGGTTGGAAATCCGGCACCTCCGGCGCCGACAACACCTGCCCCAAGTATCATTTTCTTTAAGTCTTGCATAATCTATACCTGAACGCGTCTTTTTACATAAAAGACGCACCTGATTTTCCATTTTATTTTGAATAATTGGATTGATCCACAATTCCGACAATTACAGCGTCAACGGGTACTTCAAAATTATCACAACCAAATCTTGCGCTGTCACCTACTGTAACCAGAACTGTATCGTTAATTCCGGAACCGAGAGTGTCGATTGCAACCACATATTCGTCGGTTTTTTTATCGTTTCCGCTCAATTTTACCACCATAAGCTTATAGCCAACCAAGCTGTCAAGCTTTCTTGTTGATACAATTGAACCGGTAATTTTACCAATAACCATATTAATTCATTCCTTATTATTTTGTAATAATTCTTACTTTATCTCCGTTTCTGAGAGCAGATGAGTTCGCGTCATCAGTATCAATGTGCATCTCTGCTTCAAAATCTTCTCTTACACGGATCTGAACATCGTAGAATTTTGTCGGTTTTTCGCCGTCAACTACAACATCCACATAGTCGTTATCCTTAAGATTGTACTGTTCGGCAACACATGGAGGCATATGAATATGTCTGTTTGCGATTATAACGCCTTCTTTAAGATATACAGTACCTTTAGGACCGACAACAACTATTCTTTCTGAGCCGGCAACCTCGCCTGACGGTCTTACAGGAGGGCTTACTTTAAGAACAAAAGTATCAGTTCTTGAAATTTCAACCTGTGTATTCTTTCTTACAGGTCCCAATACTCTTACATTTTCGATAGGCTTAAGAGATTTTCCGACTAAGGTTACAACCTCTTTAGACGCAAATTCTTTTCCCATAAGCGGCTTTAACAATGTAAGCTCATAGCCCTTT
Organism: uncultured Oscillospiraceae bacterium; assembly: GCA_964537245.1. Lineage (GTDB taxonomy): Bacteria > Bacillota > Clostridia > UMGS1840 > UMGS1840 > UMGS1840. The sequence continues at coordinate 2,038 of CAZHZL010000098.1, read as the reverse complement.
CCGAAAAGAATATCCAAGTCTTCTCTCGACAAATGAATATGTCTCTGAGAAACTCCTACTTTTATTTCGCCGTCAATTTTAACTTCATTACAAACTTTGTCATCACTGTTATTCATAGATTTCATAACTTCCGCAACAACTGCAGAAATCAACGCGTCATTATTTGCCATTTTCTTCACCTGTATTTCTTTTTTTAATTCTTAAACCGGGTCGAAGCCGAAAAAACAGCTTCAACCCGTTTAATTTTTTGTGAAATTAAATATTATTTAATTTTTGGAAGAATGAGTTCAACATCCTGATGTGGTCTTGGGATTACATGTACAGCAACGATTTCACCAAGTCTTGCAGCAGCCTGTGAGCCTGCTTCTGTTGCAGCTTTAACAGCACCAACATCGCCTCTAACCATAACGCTTACTAATCCTGAACCGATTTTTTCTGTTCCGATTAATGTAACATTTGCAGCTTTAACCATAGCGTCTGCAGCTTCGATTGCAGCTACGAGTCCTCTTGTTTCGATCATTCCTAATGCTTCGAAATTCATAATTTTTTCCTCCTGTATTTTTATTTATCAATGTATTTTACACTTTTATAAATTTGCAGGGTTGTCGTACCCTTTTAAAAATTTTGTCACTTCACTGTGAGGTCTTGCAATGACTTCGCAGCATTTGACTTTTCCGACTTTTGCAGCAGCCTGTGAGCCGGCTTCTGTTGCAGATTTTACAGCAGAAACGCTTCCTGCCACAACAATCGATACCATTCTTCCGCCAAGTCTGCGTTCAATATGAACGAGCCTTACATCAGCAGTTTTTACCATAGTATCAAGTCCTTCGATTGCTGCTACCAAAGACTGAACCTCTAACAAGCCAATAGCTTCATACATCAGCTTTCCCTCGCTTACTGTTTAGTTTGGTAGCAGACTGCGACAGATTTTTCTGCCACAGTCTGTTTTGTCTAAATTACTTAGATGCTTTGAGTGTTGGAAGAATGAGTTCAACATCCTGATGTGGTCTTGGGATTACATGTACAGCAACGATTTCACCAAGTCTTGCAGCAGCCTGTGAGCCTGCTTCTGTTGCAGCTTTAACAGCACCAACATCGCCTCTAACCATAACGCTTACTAATCCTGAACCGATTTTTTCTGTTCCGATTAATGTAACATTTGCAGCTTTAACCATAGCGTCTGCAGCTTCGATCGCAGCTACGAGTCCTCTTGTTTCTACCATTCCTAATGCTTCGAAATTCATAATTTTTTCCTCCCTGAGGTATTTTTAATACCTTCTATATAATATAATTTTTAAACTTATTTATTTTTAACCTATTTGTCTGTTTTAGGTTTTCTGCCTCTCGGCTTTTTTGGTGCAGGCGGATTCTCTTCAACCTTAGCTTCGGTCTTAACTTCAGCTATTTCAGAAAGTCCAATCTGCTTTTCTTCTTTTACTGTTTCAGTTTTCTCAGGCTTTTGTTCAACCTTTTTCTCAGCTTTCTTTTCTTCAATCCATCTGTCTCTGCCGACATCACTTATCACAGCAAGCTTTTCAGTGCCGATACCCGGACGCGGAATAACATGAGATGTAACAAAAAGATTTTTTGATACTGCGTGCGCCTTTGCTGCATTTACTGCTTCCTCAACAGCCGCAACGCTGCCCTCTATTTTAACATTCATAATAAGAGGCACCAAAGCGTCATCACCGTTTAATGGCTTGTTTTTGTCAAGAGCAATAATTTTAACATCAGCCGCTTTTGCCGCTATGTCTGCACAGCATATTGCAGTTGTAAAGCCGAAAACCTCAACCATTCCCAATGCGTTCATAATTCACATCCTCCCTAAAGGCTTTTATTCATTGATAATTGCAATTTTTAAGCCTTCCATTTTGAGGTTAGTTTCATGAGCTTCATTGATTTTATCAAGTGGGAATCTGTGTGTTATAAGCTTTTCAAGCGGTAAACCAATTCCCTTAGCTCTCTTTAAGAAATCGAAGGTTGTTGCATAATCACGAAGTGTATATACCCATGAACCAACAGTTGTGATTTCTTTTGA
>CAZHZL010000097.1:0-7486 GCA_964537245.1 uncultured Oscillospiraceae bacterium | reverse complement strand
GTTATCAAAACTTGACGTAACAAATTTTTTTGGATAATATAGAATCATATTCTATGGAATGGAGATTAGTGATATGCAGACAGATTATTTAAAAAAATTAGTGATGGATATTTGTAATAAACAATCTGAGTCACAAAATATTGAAGTAAAAGCAGCAACAAAGGGATGTCCTACTCGTCTTTTTGATACATTGTCATCTTTTTCCAATCAAGATGAAGGTGGTGTAATCATTTTTGGATTAGACGAGAAAGAGAATTTTGCTATAAAGGGAGTCTATGATCCGCAGGATTTGCAAAAAAAAGTTACTGAGCAATGTAAACAAATGGAACCTACAGTTCGTGCATTATTTACTATTTGCGAAATTGTGGGGAAAATAATTGTTTCTGCTGAGATTCCGGGAGTGGATATTTCAGAACGTCCGGTTTTTTACAAAGGAGTTGGACGGATAAAAGGTTCCTATGTCCGAGTGGGTGAGTCAGATGAACCTATGAGTGAATATGAAATATATAGTTATGAGGCCTTTCGTAAGAGAATACGTGATGATATCAGAACAATAAGTAATTCCAAAATGCAGTTACTTGATGAAAAGCGTATGAAAGATTACATGGATGCGGTAAAAGATGAAAGAAAAAATCTTGCGGAGAATGTTTCAAACGAAGAAATTATGGAACTGATGGGGATTACTGCTGATGGAACACCAACGCTCGCAGGTCTTATGACTTTTTCAAAATATCCACAAACCTATTTCCCACAATTATGCATTACAGCAGTGGCACTTCCGGGAACAGAAATGGGGGCTGTTGGGGAGGATGGCGAACGTTTTATTGATAATAAGAGAATTACTGGATCCATCCCAGACATGTTAGAGGAGGCTGTTGAATTTGTTAGAAAAAACAGTCGTACAAAGACCATTATAGATGAAACAGGTCATCGAAATGATAAAGCAGAATATCCGATTAAAGCAGTACGTGAAGCGATTCTTAATGCATTGGTTCATCGTGATTATAGCATTCACACGGAAAATGTGCCAATACGTATCGAAATGTATCGTGATCGCATGGAAATTACAAATAGTGGCGGGCTATATGGAAAAATTTCTATCGATGCTCTCGGAAAAGTGCATCCAGAAACAAGAAATGCCGTATTGGCAAATATTCTTGAGTTATTAAAGGTAACAGAAAATAGATACTCAGGAATTCCAACTATGCGAATAGAGTGTTTGAATGCAGGTTTGCCAGCACCGATTTTCTCGGTTGTTCATGGAGAATTTAAAGTGGTTATGAGGAATGGATACAATAAAGAATCACAGTCAATATCGGACTCTATTGTGGAATTTTGCCTTACACCCAGAACAAGAGCGGAGTTAATTGCATTTACAGGAAAATCCAGAACCTATACAATGACGCAAATGGTACAACCGCTTATTGACAGTGGTAAATTGAAACTTACTTTGCCGGAAAAACCTAAAAGTTCAAAACAAAAATTTGTGAAAGCATAATTTATGTATTATATAGAAACACTGGGGGCTTTGAAAAAACACAGCACTTAATAAATTGTGCTTATAATGAAAAATAAGGAGAATATAAATGTTTGATTTTAATGAGATGATAAAAGAAAATATGGAGTCGATAGTGTTGTCTCCTCTACAAAGAGCACAAAAAGATGGATATGTTAATATTACTGGTAATGAAGGTAAGAGAAAAATCGAATATATTACTGTAGAGAAACATGTAGAAAATTACGAAGATCCAGAAGAAAAAGTTCGTGCAGATTTCTTTGCAGAACTAATTTACAAATATGAGTATCCTGCAAATCGAATCAAACTAGAAGTTATTGTACCGGATCGTTTGCCTACAGATCGTGCCGATATAGTAGTTTTTAGTGATGATGAGTGTAAGCGTCCTTATGCTATTGTAGAATGCAAAAAAGAAGGTGTCACTGATGCAGAATTTAATCAAGCAATTGAACAAGGTGTAGGAAATGCAACATGGGTAAAACTTCGTGCAGAATATGTTGTTATAATTGCTGGTGGAACGCGTCGAGTACTTGACGTTTCTGATAAATTTGGCGCTTTAGAGCGAGAAAAAAACATTCTTGCGGATTTACCGCGTGCATATGGTAAACCACAAGATTTTCGATTTTATAAAGGAACAGATAATGATATAAAACCTGTTGCAAGAGAAGAATTGATTGCCGCTATAAAAAAATGTCATCAAACCCTTTGGGGTGGCGGACGCCTTTCGCCGCCTACTGCATTTGGAGAACTATGCAAACTTATTTTTGTAAAAATAAGTGATGAACAGAAACCACGAAAAAAGGGCGAACCTTATCAATTTCAAATTAAGACACATGAGCCTTCTTCAAGGCTTGCAGAGCGTATAAATGCACTTTACAATGAGCAAAAGATAAAAGACCCTGAGGTGTTTACAGAATCCATTAAAGTTGATGACCGTGTACTTCGTACAGTGGTTTCGCACTTAGAAGCAATCAATCTTAATAAAACAGATCTTGATGTTAAAGGTGTTGCTTTTGAACAGTTTATGGACGGCTTTTTTAAAGGTGATTTTGGTCAATATTTTACACCGCGTCCAATTATCGAATTTTGCGTAAAGATGATGAAACCGGAACAAGATTGGGATGTTCTTGATCCATCATGCGGTTCTGGTGGTTTCTTACTCCACACTCTTGACTATATGCGTAATCAAGCAGGGGATTATTTTGATAAATCAGCACAACCAGTAGAATATTTTAATTATTGGCATGATTTTGCGGCAAAACATCTATATGGAATTGAAATCAATGATGAAATTGCACGTGTTGCAAAAATGAACATGATTGTACATGATGATGGACATACCAATGTTATTAGTCATGATGCACTTGAAAGTATTGACAAAATGCATGAACATAATAAGGGATTTGCAGAAAATCGATTTGATTTAGTTCTAACGAATCCGCCGTTTGGATCTACAATTAATTTTGCAGAAAAGCCATATTTGTCTATGTATGAATTGGGAAATAGTGTAGATGCAAAAGGAAAAAGAAAACCTCGGAAGAATCAGAGTTCTGAAGTTTTATTTATTGAACGCATTTGGCAGTTTTTGAAACCAGGATTAGGAAAAGCAGCTATTGTATTACCTGATGGCATATTGACAAATAGTTCGATGCAATATGTTCGTGATTATATCCTTGAGAAGTTTCAATTGCTTGCAGTTGTAAGTTTGCCTCAATGTGCATTTGCTCATTTTGGTGCAGGCGTAAAAGCATCTATAATATTTATTAGAAAGCGTTTTGATGACGAAAAACTTGATGAAAATGAGGCTATATTTATGGCGGCACCTGAATTGATAGGTTATGATGCAACGGGAAAAAGAACAGATTCACAATTTGATGAGATAGTGAAAAAATATGAAGAATTCCAAAAGGACGCGTCCCCTTTTTTTATATAGCCCCCGTTGCGAATGAGCTTTGTGCATTTGCTGTTCAACGGGGGAATATTGAAGGAAGATTTGATGTTAGAAATCTCAAATACAATCAATTTAGTGTAAATTCTTCTGTTAAAAAGGTGGCTTTAGGGAGTTTGACATTAGAAGAACCGTGCTATGGAAGTTCAGCGGCAGCAATTGAACGTAATGATGAGACTCAACCTAAATATATTCGAATAACAGATTTTGATGATTTGGGGATTGAAGATAATCACCAATATATGACTGTGGCTTCTTATACAAAAAAGCATTTGTTGAAGTCGAATGATATTTTGTTTGCAAGAACTGGTGGCACTGTAGGAAAAACCTATTTTTATGATGGTAAAATAGGCAATGCACTTTTTGCAGGGTATTGTATTAGATTTAGATTTGACGAAAATATAGTCATACCCAAATATGTATATTGGTACACAAAAACAAGTTCATATAAAAATTGGGTAAATGGTATTCAACGTCCGTCAGGTCAACCAAACATTAATAAGGAAGAATACAAATCGTTTGAAATAGTTCTTCCTAGTTTAAAGCAACAAAGAAAGCTAGTAGACTTTATGGATGATGCATTTTTGAGTTATCAACAAAAAATAATGCATGCCGAACAAAATTTAACTAGAGCAAGAGATAATGTTTTTGAAATGATAAAATTATCGTTTCCTGAATACATTCCGTCTTTGTACAGTTTTAGTTGGCTAGGTGATGTCAAAGATATGGGGATTTTTTGTAATCCTCACAGTAAATATTTGAATACAGTTTTTTCTTGCATTCGAGACAATTCATACTATGCGGGAGAACTAGAAGATTTTGTTGAAATTAACCCAACAACAAGTCGTCTGGATTTATGTGATACTTCCTTGGTGTCATTTGTTCCTATGCCAGCGGTAGAAGAACGAACAAATATTGTTGTTTATGAAACTAAGCTATATAAAGATGTTAAAACAGGATTCACAATATTTCAAAAGGATGATTTATTATGGGCAAAAATTACGCCGTGCATGCAGAATGGAAAATCTTTTGTGGCTACAGGGATGCCGACAGATAAAGGATTCGGATCAACAGAATTTCATGTAATGAGGAAAAAAGATGATAGAGTATATATGCCATATCTATGGGTCCTTCTTACTGATTCACATATTCTGGAGGCAGCACAAGGTATGTTTAGCGGATCGGCAGGTCAGCAGCGTGTTTCGGAGATGTTTTTGAGAAAGTTACCAATGGTTTTACCACCATTTGATATTCAAAAAAATTTGGCGGATAAAGTGTTTGTGGCATTAGAACATGCAAAAGAAACACGAGAAATAGCGGAACAAGAATGGAAATTTGCAAAAATACAATTTGAAAAAGAATTATTAGGAGAATATTAATGCACAAAAAAATAAAGGAATGCAGAATGAATAGTAATCAGCTATTTATACTTTCAATGCAAACTTGCCAATGGTGGAATGCGGTTTTTGCTCAAGCGAAACGTTTTTTTGAACTGTTAGAAAGCAATCATGGTGGAACACCTTGGGATAACAATGAGAATAACAGTATGTTTATTGCAGAGCGTATGTTTTTGATTACGGCTTTACATCATGCTATTGAAAATTTGCAGAAGTTGGATATAGAAATACAAAGAGAGAATGATGATAGTTTGCAAAAAGTTATATCGAGTATTGAAGTGGTTGTACCTCTTCAAGATATTAAAAATTTGCGTGATATGAATGAACATAATTTGGATTATCTTGTGGAAAGAGGACATAAGCAGAAACAATATCGAACAACTGTTAAAAAGGGTGAATATGAAGTGCTGACAACTGCGTCGTGGACTCACGTACATGGGGATGAGCAGATGATTTTGATAGGTAATGTGCAAATTGATAAACTTCTTGCGGTTATGAAAGAACAGTTACCTATTGTTAGAGAAAAAACAAAGGAAATTTTTGACCGAGAATTTGGAGGATGATAACAGTGATAAAATTAAGTGGAATATTACAATATTCAATGGGCGGGTTTCTGTGTCTACGAGGCTTTGCTTCTTTTAAGCTTTTAAGTGCTATATCTGAGCCTAATGAACAAGTACAACGAGAGCTTATTGACACGCATAGAGGTGAAATGGCTAATTTTTTGAATACCGGGGAATACCGTTTCTTTCCTGAAGTGATTTTATCATTAAATTTAACCGATGGTACACGATATTTTGAGGAAGTTGAAGAATTTCATTCTAATTTACAGGCAGGAAAAACATGGAATAAGACTATTGGTGATATTCAATTTAGTATTTCGCAAAATAGCACTAAAAATGTACTCAATTCATATGATTTATTACCTCGTATTGAAAGAATGAATTTAGCCCATATTAAGTTTAATGAAAATATTACTAAACTGACACGTATTGATGGGAATCATCGTTTGAGTGCGGCTGATGAAATAGTAGATGATTTTGCTGCTCCATACTGTTTATTATTGTTTAGAAATCCAAATGAGAACGAGCAATATTCAAGAGCTATTTTTCATAATATAAATGCTAAACAAATTCCGCTAAAGCTTGAGGAGAATCTTAATGTAATATTAGGTAGTCCGGATGTTTTTTCTGATGATAAATTAAAATCAGATCCGTCATTTGGTTGGGAATATTATTTGGCTAGAAAAACATTAGAAACAGTAGATTTAACATATTTTCCTACTATTAATACTTATATACACAATGAGAAAAATACTTTTTTTCTTGAACTGTATAAATTGCTACTTAAAAATGGTGACATACAAAAGAATGATGAAGCGATTGAGGTTATTCGTACGCAATTGGTTGATATCGAAAATGCATTGGTAGAATCAAGTATTATAGCTACAACATCAAATATAGCAATAATTGGAACATTAGCATATTATAAACTTACAGATTGGTTTAAGTATCGAGGATTTTTGAAATGGGTAAAAAAGAATAATATTGGAAATGTTGATAAACTACACATAGACGATGTTATAAAGTTGTATGATGAAATTTATAATCATGTTCCTAAAAAAGCATTTCTTGCAAGATGGTATCCTGCTGATACTGATCCGGCTTACCAAAAATCAGTGCATAGAGTAAAAGCCATTAAAAAAGTTGCTGAAGAATTGGATTTAGAATTAACTGATTTAGGAACACGTATTACTGGAGCATTTGATATACGTGAAGTAATGTATCATGATATTAGAGAGTGTGATATATTTATTGCAGATCTGACAGGAGCTAGGCATAATGTTATGGTAGAAGTTGGTTATGCTTTAAAACATATAGATATGGGACGAATGGTTTTTTACTTCCAAGAAACAGACGATGTTAAGAGTGTTCCATTTGATGTTAATCATTTTTCGTATGATAAAATTGATGATTCGGCTGAAATTGAATCGAAAACAAAAGCTCGAATAGAAGCAATTTTGGAAAAAGCCCGTAACGGCGAGATATAATTGGATTAAAGTTAACCATAAAGAGGGAATGTTTATAACTGTGGTATAGACATTCTCTTTTTATAGCTTAGCAATAACTTCCCATCAATTTTTACTGAACTTAGCAGACATTTACCATTATCCCAACGAAGATATGCGGGTTGGCGAGAATTTCTTTAAAAAAAGTTAAAAAAGTTCTTAGCATTAACTTGACATCAACGGGCTGGGGAACACTTTGTGTGGCTGATAGCATTCCAAGGGGATAGTCTGTCTATTTTTAGAATAGTTATCAAAAATTGAAAACCAGTATTAAAAAATAAGAAGAGAGAATGTAGATTACTATATGTAGTGGTGCATTCTCTTTTTGATTTTCAATAAAATAAAGATTGAATTGTATATGCAGCTTTTGTAAAATGTTATGTATATAGGCGGTGATTAAAAATCACGCCTGCGCCACACGCGGTCACGAAGTGACAAATTCCTTGTACGCGTGTGTGTGCATCCCCTGGAGGGGCTATATATGAGGCGTAGTCTTTTATCCCCGAATATATAGATATAGATTTTGGAGATAGTAGAAAATATGGAGAAAAAATTAC
>CAZHZL010000096.1:0-7556 GCA_964537245.1 uncultured Oscillospiraceae bacterium | reverse complement strand
TACCTGCAACAGGATGCTGGAATCTTGTTGGGTTTGTTGAGTTACCTGTGATAGATACATCAACGCCTTCCATAGTCATAATGCCAACACCTTCTCTAACATCGTCAGCACCGTAACATCTAACTTTTGCTCTTTCTCCGTCTGAGTAAGCGATTTCTTTTACGATATCAACTTTACCTGTATAGTAGTCAAACTTTGTCTGAACATATGTGAAGCCGTTTATTCTTGAAATAATCTGAGCAGCATCTTTACCAAGACCGTTAAGGATTACTCGGAGCGGCTCTTTTCTTACTTTGTTAGCTGATTTTGCAATACCGATAGCACCTTCAGCAGCAGCGAATGATTCGTGACCTGCTAAGAATGCGAAGCATTTTGTTTCTTCACGGAGCAACATAGCAGCTAAGTTACCGTGACCGAGACCAACCTTTCTGTCGTCAGCAACTGAACCGGGAATACAGAAAGCCTGTAAGCCTTCACCGATTATTTCAGCAGCGTCAGCAGCAGTTGTAGCGCCTCTTTTGATTGCGAGAGCAGCACCTAATGTGTATGCCCAGCAAGCGTTTTCAAAGCATATTGGCTGAATACCTTTTATAATTGAGTAAACATCAATACCTTTATCGTCACAGATTTTTTTAGCTTCATCTAATGACGCGATACCATTTTCTTTTAAACATTTATTGATACCGTCAATTCTTCTTTCATAACCTTCAAATAACTGCATATTAGTTTACCTCCTATTCTTTACGCGGATCGATATATGAATCAGCGCCTTCAAATCTTCCATATGTTCCTGAAGCTTTCTTCATAGCGTCTTCAGGTGTTTCACCGGCTTTAATCATATCCATCATTCTTCCGAAGTTGATAAATTCATAACCGATAATCTGTTTGTCTTTATCAAGAGCAAGCTTAGTAACATAGCCTTCAGCCATTTCCAAATATCTTGGTCCTTTTTCGCTTGTAGCGTACATAGTACCAATCTGACCTCTTAAGCCTTTACCCAAATCTTCTAAGCCGGCACCGATTGGAAGACCGTCTTCTGAAAAAGCAGTCTGTGTTCTTCCGTAAACTATCTGTAAGAACAATTCTCTCATAGCTGTGTTGATAGCGTCACACACAAGGTCTGTGTTGAGTGCTTCAAGAATTGTTTTACCTGTAAGAATTTCAGCAGCCATAGCAGCAGAATGTGTCATACCTGTACAGCCCAATGTTTCAACGAGTGCTTCTTCGATAATACCGTTTTTTACATTGAGAGTAAGCTTACATGCGCCCTGCTGAGGAGCACACCAGCCTACACCGTGTGTAAGACCTGAAATATCTTTAATCTCTTTTGCTTGTACCCATCTTCCTTCTTCAGGAATTGGTGCAGGTCCGTGGTTAGGACCTTTACAAACACAACTCATGTGTTCAACTTCTGTTGTGAATTTGCTCATAAAATCTAAACCTCCAAAAGCTTTATATTGTAAATTTGTAATTTTACTAAACTTTATTATAGCACATTTAATTACAGTTTGTCTACATTTTTTTGAAAAAATTTAAAAAAATTTAAAATTTTGTAAAATCTATTGCACTAATGGAAAAAATATGTTATAATAATACAATGTATTATAATGTATATATATTTCTCATATATAAGAAAGTTGAGGTACGATATGTTTAAAGACATGATTGAAAAAGTGTTCGGAAGCTATTCCCAACGCGAACTTAAAAGAATCAAGCCTATTGTTGATAAGGTTTTATCATATGAAGAAGAATACGAGAAGCTGTCTGACAGCGAGCTTAAAGCAAAGACAGGCGAATTTATTGACAGACTTAATAACGGGGAGACTTTAGACGATATTCTTCCTGAAGCATTTGCGACCTGTCGTGAGGCTTCGTGGAGAGTTCTCGGTCTTAAACATTATCCTGTTCAGATTATAGGCGGTATTGTTCTCCATCAGGGCAGAATTGCCGAAATGAGAACAGGTGAAGGTAAAACTCTTGTTGCCACACTTCCTGCTTATCTTAACGCCCTTACAAAAAAAGGCGTTCATATTGTAACTGTTAACGACTATCTTGCACGCCGTGACAGCGAGTGGATGGGGAAGGTATATCAGTTTTTAGGCCTTACTGTTGGTCTTGTTGTTCATGCAGTTGAGCCGACTGACAGAAAAAAAGAATACGACTGTGATATAACCTATGGTACAAACAACGAATTTGGTTTTGACTATCTGAGAGATAACATGGTTATTTACAAAGAGCGTATGGTGCAGAGAGGTCACAATTTTGCTGTTGTCGATGAGGTTGACAGTATTTTGGTCGATGAAGCAAGAACTCCGCTTATTATTTCAGGTCAGGGAGATAAATCGACAGAGGTTTATGCTATTGCGGACAGATTTGTAAAAACCTTAAAGAAAAAGGTTGTTGTTGAGGAAAATTCAAAAGAGCTTACTGATGAGGGAGACGCTGATTATATTGTTGATGAAAAAGCAAAATCAGCCACACTTACCGCACAGGGTATAAAAAAGGCTGAACAGGCATTTAATTTGGAAAACTTATCAGATTCAAATAACCTTTCCTTGTCACATCACATAAACCAGGCTTTAAGAGCAAACGGTATTATGAAAAAGGATAAGGACTATGTTGTAAAAGACGGCGAGGTTATTATTGTGGATGAATTTACAGGTCGTATGATGTTTGGTCGTCGTTATTCTGACGGACTTCATCAGGCGATTGAAGCGAAAGAAGGCGTAAAGGTAGAAAGAGAATCAAAAACACTTGCTACTATTACCTTCCAGAATTATTTCAGACTTTACGACAAGCTTTCGGGTATGACAGGTACTGCAAAAACCGAGGAAGAAGAATTTCAGGAAATTTACAGACTTGATGTTATTGAAATCCCAACAAATAAAGAAGTTAAAAGAATTGATGACCAGGACGCTATCTATAAAACAGTTTTAGCAAAATATAATGCTGTAATAGATGAAATTATAAAGAGACACGAACAAGGACAGCCTGTTCTAGTCGGAACTGTTTCCATTGATAAATCGGAAATACTTTCTGCTATGCTTAAGCGCCACGGAATAAAGCATGAAGTGCTTAATGCTAAAAATCACGATAAGGAAGCTATGATTGTCGCTCAGGCAGGTAAAAAAGGAGCTGTAACAATAGCTACAAACATGGCAGGTCGTGGTACTGATATCGTGCTTGGCGGTAACAGCGAATATCTCGCAAAATCCGCATTGGAAAAGGATGGCTACGAGGATGAGGTTATTTCTCAGGCAACAGGCTTTGCAGATACATCTGACGAGACAATCCTTGAAGCAAGAGAAAAATATCAGAATTATTTAAAAGAATACAATGAAATGCTTGCAAAAGATAAAGAAGATGTTGTTAATGCAGGCGGACTTTGTATTTTAGGTACAGAGCGCCACGAATCAAGACGAATTGACAATCAGCTCAGAGGTAGAGCTGGACGACAGGGCGACCCCGGATTTACGAAATTCTTCTTATCTATGGAAGATGACCTTATGAGACTTTTTGGCTCAGACAGAATGAAAGGCATGGTTGAAGCGCTCGGACTTCCGGACGACCAGCCTATCGAAGCAGGAATGCTCACAAAGGCTATTGAAAATGCGCAGAGAACTGTTGAAGGCAAAAACTTCAGCATAAGAAAGCATGTCCTTGAATACGATAATGTAATGAATCAGCAAAGAGAAATCATCTATAAAGAGCGTCAGAGAGTTCTCAACGGTGAAAACTTAAGAGAAATTATGATTAAGCATATCCGCGAAAGCGTTGAGGGAACAGTAAACGAATACTGCGGTTTTTCAGATTATCCTGACGACTGGAATGTAGCCGGTCTTGTTGATATGGTGAATAAAATATATACAACCGAGGAAAAACCTTTTGAGATTACTTCAGAGGATATGGAAGTTCTTACAAGAGATTCCGTTACAAATATCATTTATGACCTTGCAATAGAAAAATACGAAGCTAAAGAAGCTGAATTTACTCCTGATGTAATGAGAGAGGTTGAGCGTGTAATTCTTCTTCGTAATGTTGATTCAAAATGGATGGATCATATCGATGATATGGACCAGTTAAAAGGCGGTATCGGACTTCGTGCATACGGTCAGAAGGACCCTGTGTTAGAGTTTAAATACGAAAGCTATGATATGTTTAACGCTATGACAAAGGCTATTTCAGAGGATACAGCAAAAATGCTGCTTACAGTTACACTTAACAATCCTGTTGAAAGAAAAGAAGTTGCAAAGCCTGTAAACGCAAGTCACGGCGGAGACGGTTCAGAAGCAAAGAAGCCTGTTAAGGTAGGTCAGAAGGTTGGCAGAAACGACCCATGTCCTTGCGGAAGCGGCAAAAAGTATAAAAAATGCTGCGGTATGTATGAGGAATAAGAGATATAAAATTATATAAAGAAAGAAGTGAAAAAATTTGTTAGAACTCGAAGAATTGAAAGTCAGAATAAACGATGTGAAAAAACAGATTGAAGAACTGAGGGATTCACTTTAACATCGCAGGATTATTAAACGATGTTGAAGAGCTTGATAAACAGACTGCTGCTGCGGATTTCTGGGAGGATTTGGAAAATTCTCAGAAGGTTTTGCGGACGCTGAAAAATAAAAAAGCAAAAATTGAAAGCTTTAATTCTCTGCACTCCATGTATGAGGATATTGAAGCAATAATCGAGCTTGCAGGAGATGAAGATGATGAATCACTTGCAAATGAAGCGCTTGATATTGAAAAAAGCTTGACAGAAGGTCTTGAAACACTGAGAATTGAGACATTGTTAAGCGGTGAATATGACGATAACAACGCTATTTTGTCTCTTCATGCAGGCGCAGGCGGTACAGAAGCACAGGACTGGGTACAAATGCTTTACAGAATGTATCTCAGATGGGCAGAAAAACATGGCTATAAAACTGAAACGCTTGATTATCTTGAGGGTGATGAAGCAGGAATCAAAAGCGTAACCTTTTTAGTAAGCGGTGAAAAAGCTTACGGATATTTAAAATGTGAAAAAGGCGTTCACAGATTAGTGCGAATTTCACCTTTTGACGCTTCGGGAAGAAGACATACTTCCTTTGCTTCTCTTGATGTTCTTCCTGAAATCGGAGACGATAAGGTTATAGATATAAATCCCGACGATTTAAAGGTTGATACCTATCGTTCAAGCGGTGCAGGCGGTCAGCATATCAATAAGACCGAATCAGCAATCCGTATCACACATATTCCGACAGGAATTGTTGTTGCGTGTCAGAATGAAAGGTCACAGCATAAAAACCGTGATACTGCAATGAAAATGCTTTATATGAAGCTTCTGGAGCTTAAAGAAAAAGCACATAAAGAAAAAATCGAAGATTTGCAGGGTGAACAGCTTGATATAGGATGGGGAAGCCAGATAAGGTCTTATGTGTTCCATCCGTACAGCATGGTTAAGGACCACAGAACTAACTGTGAAACAGGTAATGTAAATGCCGTTATGGACGGTGAGCTTGACGAATTTATCAATATGTATCTGAAGGATTCGGCAAAAAATAAAGCTCAGGAATAAGAAAAATTGAAAGGAAATCAGATAAATGCTTGGAAAATTACAATCATTGGAAGATAAATATGTTGAGCTTAACAAAAAAGCGGCTGACCCTGATATAATATCAGATCAGAATGTTTTTCGCGATGTTATGAAAGAAATTTCAGAGCTTGCACCTATTGTTGAAAAATATCAGGAATATAAAAAATGTGCTGATGACAGAGACGGTGCAAAGGAAATGATGGATTCAGAGACAGACGCAGAATTAAAAGAGCTTGCAGAAATTGAATATTACGAAAAAAGAGATTTATGTGAAGAAATTTTAGAGGAAATAAAGGTACTTCTTCTTCCGAAGGATGTTAATGACGACAAGAATGTTATTGTCGAAATCAGAGCAGGTGCAGGCGGTGATGAGGCCGCGCTTTTTGCAGGTGATTTGTACAGAATGTATTCAATGTATGCAATGAATAACCGTTTTAAAACAGAAGTTATTTCCGAAACTGAAATCGGTATCGGAGGATTCAAGGAAATCACTTTCTCAATTACTGGTAAAGGCGTATATTCAAAGCTTAAATTTGAAAGCGGTGTTCACAGAGTTCAGAGAATACCTGAAACAGAATCAGGCGGCAGAATCCACACCTCAACCGTTACAGTTGCTGTTTTGCCGGAGGTTGAAGATGTTGAAGTAGAAATTAATCCTGATGATTTGGAAATTGATACCTACCGTGCAAGCGGTGCGGGCGGTCAGCATGTCAATAAAACTGAGTCTGCTATCAGAATAACACATAAGCCGACAGGCATTATTGTTGCTTGTCAGAATGAAAGATCACAGCATAAAAACAGAGATATGGCAATGAAAATGCTTCGTTCAAAGCTTTACGATATGGAGCTTTCAAAACAGCAGAGTGCCATTGCTGCCGAAAGAAAATCTCAGGTTGGTACAGGTGACAGATCTGAAAGAATAAGAACATATAACTATCCGCAGGGACGTGTTACCGACCACAGAATCGGTCTTACAATTCAGCAGTTACCTACAATTATGAACGGTAACATTGAAACAATAATTGAAGCACTTATCACTGCAGACCGTTCAGAAAAATTGCTAAATGAAGGTAACTAAGGGAGACTTAATAAAATGGAAGTGACAAAATTTAATTTATGGGATAACACACCGGGAATGTGTGAAGAAATTCCAACTATAACATATTATAAGCCTGAAAATAAAACATCGGACTGGACAGTAGTTATTTTTCCCGGCGGTGGCTACTGTGCAAGAGCAGAACATGAAGGTAAAGGCTATGCAGAATTTTTAGCTAATAACGGCGTAAATGCTTTTGTTGTTGATTATAGAGTTTCTCCGCACCGTTTTCCGCTTCCGCTTCTGGATGCAAGGAGAGGTGTACGATATGTTCGTTATTGTGCTGAAAAATTCGGTGTAAACAAAGATAAGGTTGCTGTAATGGGCTCATCAGCAGGCGGTCATCTTGCCGCTATGACATCTACATATTATGAACCTATTGATTTTGAAAATTCAGATGATATAGATAAAGAAGCTTTCATTCCGAATGCACAGATACTTTGTTATCCTGTTATAAAGCTTTTGGGAGTTGGGAAAGCTCATATGGGCTCAGGCGCAAATCTTCTTGGTGAAAACCATGCTACAATGGGGGAAATGTTAAGTCCTGACCTTATTGCAACAGAAAAAACACCGAAAGCGTTTATCTGGCATACATTTGAAGATTCTGGTGTTCCTGTTGTAAACAGTCTTGATTATGTTAAGAAATTAAGAGAAGTAAATGTTGATGTTGAAATGCATATTTTCCCTCACGGACATCACGGCTTGGGCTTGTGTCTTGACGAAAATTGCAAAGAAGCATTTTATCTTCATGTAAAACAGTGGGGAAGTCTGCTTCTTAACTGGCTGAAATATATCGGTTAAATTTATATGCTGTTATCTTATGAGGTAACAGCATACAGACCGCTGACAAAGTTAAAGTCAGCGGTTATTTTTTTCAAAAAAGTCTTTAAA
>CAZHZL010000095.1:0-7581 GCA_964537245.1 uncultured Oscillospiraceae bacterium | reverse complement strand
AAGGCTATAAAACAAAAATAATTATGCCTGATTCAGTAAGCGAAGAAAGAAGAAAGCTTGTTGAGCATTACGGCGCAGAGGTTATTTTAATACACGACGCCGGAAATATCGGAGAATGTATTGAAGAATGTTTACATACAGCTTTAAAAATGCAAGAAGAAAACGAAAATGTTTTTGTACCTCAACAGTTTGTAAATCCTGCAAATCCTGAAATCCAAAGAAGCAGAACAGGTATGGAGATTATAAATCAGGTTGACGGACCAATACACGGATTTTGTTCCGGAATAGGAACAGGAGGTACAATTACGGGAATCGGAGAAACCTTAAAAAAATACAATCCTGATATTACCATATGGGCAGTTGAGCCTGAGCACGCCGCAATTTTGTCAGGCGGCTCTATCGGAACTCATCTTCAGATGGGAATTGGAGACGGAATAATTCCCGAAATTCTTAATCAGCAAATATATTCGGATATATGTATTATAAACGATGATGAAGCTATACAGACAGCTAAAGACCTTGCTTCAAAGGAAGGAATTATGTGCGGAATTTCTTCGGGAACAAATGTTGCCGCAGCGATTAAGCTTGCCAAAAAACTCGGAAAAGGCAAAACTGTTGTGACAGTCCTTCCCGATACTGCAGAAAGATATTTTTCAACTCCGCTTTTTAAATAGAATATTTTTTGTCAAAAAGCGATGAAAAATGAAAAATTAGCTTGACATTACCGTAATATTTTGGTATAATAAATTTGTTAAAAAAACTATCTTTTTGTTACTGACGGATAATGGCAGAGCACTGCCGGGAAGCAAAAAGATTATATATCCGTTTTTTCGGATAATAAGGCCGACCGTCTGGGCAGAACTATTTCTCAAGATAGTTCTGTCCGTTTTTTTATTTAATAATCTTGAAAGGAAATAACAAAAAATGAAAAAAATTGCAATAATTATGGGTTCAGACAGCGACCTTCCGATTTGCGAAAAAGCTATTGACACATTAAAGGAATATGACATTCCTTTCGAAGTACATGTTTATTCTGCTCACAGAACTCCTGTTGAAGCAAAAGAATTTTCCAAAAATGCCCGTGAAAACGGATTTGGTGCTATAATTGCAGCTGCAGGAAAAGCTGCTCATCTTGCAGGCGCTATTGCCGCAAACACTACATTACCTGTTATCGGTATTCCGATAAAATCATCAACCTTAGACGGACTTGACGCACTTTTGTCAACAGTTCAGATGCCTGCCGGTATTCCTGTTGCAACAGTTGCTATCGACGGTGCGGTGAATGCTGCCCTTCTTGCGATTCAGATTCTTGGTGTTACAGATAATGATATCGCAAAAAAAATTGACGAAAAAAGAAAACAATCAACCGAAAATGTTCTTTTGAAAAATAAGAGCATTGAAGATAAATATAATAAATAATCAAACGAATATATTACAAAAAGAAAGGTAAGAAAAAAATGAAAAGCTTCAGCGAAAGTTACAAGGATGCCGGCGTTGATATTACAGCCGGATACAAAGCAGTAGAACTTATGAAAGAACACATCAAAAAGACGCTTACTTCAGGTGCTATTTCTGACATTGGCGGTTTCGGCGGTCTTTTTGAACTTGATATTACAGGAATTACAAAGCCTGTTTTGGTGAGTGGAACAGACGGCGTAGGAACAAAATTAAAGCTTGCGTTTCTTA
This sequence comes from uncultured Oscillospiraceae bacterium, assembly GCA_964537245.1. Lineage (GTDB taxonomy): Bacteria > Bacillota > Clostridia > UMGS1840 > UMGS1840 > UMGS1840. The sequence continues at coordinate 5,895 of CAZHZL010000095.1, read as the reverse complement.
TGGACAAGCACGATACAGTCGGAATAGACTGTGTTGCAATGTGTGTAAACGATATTATATGCTGCGGTGCGAAACCGCTTCTTTTCCTTGACTATATTGCATGCGGAAAAAATGTTCCAGAAAAAATTGCGTCAATAGTAAAAGGAATCGCAGACGGCTGCGTTATGTCAGGCGCTTCTCTTGTCGGCGGTGAAACGGCAGAAATGCCAGGCTTCTACCCTGTCCACGAATATGACCTTGCAGGTTTTTCAGTAGGTGTTGTAGATAAATCAAAAATACTTGATAATTCAACAATTAAAGAAGGAGATGTTATAATCGCGCTTCCTTCAAGCGGAGTACATTCAAACGGTTTTTCTTTGGTAAGAAAAGTATTTGATATAGAAAACGCAGATATCAAAACGCCTGTTAATGAATTAGGCGGAAAATCAATCGGAGAAGCACTTCTTACTCCTACAAAAATATATGTTAAGCCTATGCTTGCACTTTTTGAAGAGGTTACTGTTAAAGCTGTTTCTCATATAACAGGCGGTGGCTTCTATGAAAATATTCCAAGAAGCTTACCAAAAGGATTCTGCGCAAACATTGACAGAAGCGCACTTAAAATTCTTCCTATTTTCGAGCTTATCTCAAAAACAGGAAATATTCCTGAAAGAGATATGTTCAACACATTTAATATGGGCGTAGGTATGAGTATCGTTGTAAATGCCGAGGACGCTGATAAAGCGATAGAAATCTTAAAGAAAAACGGCGAAGACGCTTATGTTATAGGGAAAATTTCCAAAGGTGACGAAAGCGTGGTAATATGCTAAACAAAAAAATCAAAACTGCCGTTTTGGTATCAGGTGGCGGTACAAATCTTCAGGCTATTATTGACGCAATAAATTCAGGTATTGTAAAGCACAGCGAAATTTCTCTTGTTATTTCAAATGTTGAAGGCGCATATGCGCTTACAAGAGCGGAAAATGCAGGAATAAAAACTGAAGTTATTACAAAAAAAGCTTTGGGAAGTCAACAGGCTTTTGAAGAAAAAATACTTGATGTTCTTAATGAGAATGATATTAAGCTAATTGTTCTTGCAGGCTTTATGAGTATATTATCCGAAAGCTTCACAAAAAAATACGAAAACAGAATATTAAATATTCACCCATCGCTTATTCCGGCTTTTTGCGGAAAAGGCTTTTACGGACTTAAGGTGCATGAAGCAGCTCTTGAATACGGCGTAAAATTAACAGGCGCAACAGTACATTTTGTAAATGAAATTCCTGACGGTGGAAAAATAATTATGCAGAAAGCTGTCGAAATACAAGATGATGATACGCCCGAAAGCTTACAGAAAAGAGTTATGGAAGAAGCTGAATGGATTATATTCCCACAAGCTTTGGAAAAAATTTCAAAAGAAATTACGGAAGGAAAAATATAAAAATGAGTATATACAATATTAATTCACTTGACGAAATGTTAAAAAACAACGCATATGCCGGAAGAGGTATTGTTGTCGGAAAAAGTGAAGACGGAAAAAATGCTGTTATAGCTTATTTCATTATGGGAAGAAGTGCAAACAGCAGAAACAGAATTTTCACAAAAAAAGATAATGATATAATTATATATCCATTTGATGAATCAAAGGTTGAAGACCCTTCTCTTATTATTTATGCACCGATAAGAGAATATGAGAATAACCTTATCGTTACAAACGGTGACCAGACTGATACAATATACGATTTTATCAAGGACGGACAAACCTTTGAACAGGCACTTGAAACAAGAGAATTTGAGCCTGACGCTCCTAACTTTACTCCCAGAATAAGCGCTATACTTGATTTTTCTGAAACTGATTTTACTTATAAAATGAGTATATTAAAAAGCGGAGATGAAAAAGGAAGCGTATGTAACCGTTATACATATTCATACAATCCAATTAACGGACTCGGTCATTTTATTCACACATACAACTGCGACGGCAATCCCCTTCCTACTTTTACAGGTGAGCCTCACAGAGTAAAGATTGACAATGATATTGATACATTTGCAGATAAAATATGGAACAGCTTAAACGAGGAAAATAAAATTTCTCTTTGTGTTCGCTATATAAGCTTAACAACAAGCGAAACTGTTGAAGTGATGTTCAATAAAAATGAAAGGACAGAATAAAAAATGAAAGAATTTGAATTGAAATACGGCTGTAATCCCAATCAGAAGCCGGCAAAAATTTATATGTCCGACGGAAGCGAGCTTCCTATTGAAATTCTCTCAGGCAGACCCGGATATATCAATTTTCTTGACGCGCTTAACAGCTGGCAGCTTGTAAAAGAAATTAAAGAAGCTGTTAAACTTCCGTGTGCTGCTTCTTTTAAGCATGTAAGCCCTACATCTGCGGCAGTTGGAAGAAAAATGAGTGATTCGCTCAAAAAAGCTTGTTTTGTTGATGATATTGAAGGTTTAGACGACTCCCCTCTCGCAACAGCTTATGCAAGAGCAAGAGGCACAGACAGAATGTCTTCCTTCGGAGACTGGATTGCTTTATCTGACAAATGTGATGTAACAACCGCAAAGCTGATAGCAAGAGAAGTTTCAGACGGTGTAATCGCACCTGACTATGATGATGAAGCTTTGGAAATTTTAAAAACAAAAAGAAAAGGCTCATATAACATAATAAAAATAGATGAAAATTATGTTCCTATGGAATCAGAGGAAAAACAGGTTTATGGAATAACATTCCAACAAGGAAGAAACAATTTCAAAATCCACAATGACCTTTTAAATGAAATTGTAACAGAAAATAAAGAAATTCCCGAAAGTGCAAAAATTGACCTCATAATTGCACTTATCACCCTTAAGTATACACAGTCAAATTCAGTTTGCTATGCTGTTGACGGACAGGCAATCGGAGTAGGCGCAGGACAGCAGTCAAGAATACATTGTACAAGACTTGCAGGAAACAAAGCTGATATATGGCACTTAAGACAGCATGAAAAAGTTCTTAACCTTCCATTTTTAGACAGTGTTAAAAGACCGGACAGAGATAATGCGATTGATGTGTATATTTCCGATGACGACGAAGATGTTTTGGCAGACGGAATCTGGCAGACATTATTCTCTGAAAAACCTGAACCGTTCACAAAGGAAGAACAGAAAGAATATCTTTCAAAAATCAGCGGTGTTGCCCTTGCTTCAGACGCTTTCTTCCCTTTTGGCGACAATATTGAACGCGCTCACAGAAGCGGTGTATCATATATCGCTCAGCCTGGCGGCTCAATAAGAGATGATAATGTTATTGAGGTATGTAATAAATACGGCATTTCAATGTGCTTTACACATATGAGACTGTTCCACCACTAAAACAGAAAGGAAAACATCATAATATGAAAATAATGGTTGTTGGCGGCGGTGGCAGAGAACACGCCATAATAAAAAAAATAAAAGAAAATAAAAATGTTACACAGATTTTTGCACTTCCCGGTAATGGTGGTATCGCAAAAGACGCAACATGCGTAGATATAGGCGCAAAGGATATTGAGAAAATCGTTGAATTTGCAGTAAATGAAAAAATAGATTTCGCAATAGTTGCTCCTGATGACCCGCTTGTTCTCGGCTGTGTTGACAGATTAAACGAAAAAGGAATAAAAACCTTCGGACCTAAGAAAAATGCTGCAATACTCGAAGGAAGTAAAGTATTCTCAAAAAACTTTATGAAAAAATACAATATTCCTACTGCACAGTATGAGGTGTTTTCAGACGCTTCTTCTGCTTTGGAATATTTAAAAACAGCTCCGATTCCTACTGTTATAAAGGCTGACGGTCTTGCACTCGGTAAAGGCGTTATAATCGCCCAGACAAGAGAGGAAGCTTATAATGCAGTAAAAGAGATAATGGAGGATAAGGTTTTCGGAGAAAGTGGAAACAATATCGTAGTTGAAGAATTCTTGGAAGGTCCTGAAGTTTCCGTGCTTGCTTTTACAGACGGTAAAACTATAATTCCAATGGTTTCTTCAATGGACCACAAAAGAGCACTTGATAACGACGAAGGCTTGAATACCGGCGGTATGGGAACTATTGCTCCTAATCCGTATTATACAAAAGAAATCGAAGAAGAATGTATGAATAACATCTTCCTCCCTACTATTAATTCACTTATTAAAGAAGGAAGACCGTTCTCGGGTTGCTTGTATTTTGGTCTTATGATTACAAAAGACGGTGTAAAGGTAATTGAGTATAATTGCCGTTTCGGTGACCCTGAAACTCAGGTTGTATTACCCCTTTTAGAAAGCGACCTTCTTGATATCATGCTTAAAATATACGATCAGAAATTAGACGAAGCGGAGGTTAAATTCAAAGACGGTGCGGCTTGCTGTATAATTATGGCTTCAAAAGGTTATCCGCAGAAATACGATTCAGGTTTTGAAATTACGATGCCCGATGATAAAACAATATTTGTTGCCGGTGCAAAAGAAAAAGACGGAAAAATAGTAACTGCCGGTGGAAGAGTTCTTGGTGTAACAGGAGTTTCTGACACACTTGAAAATGCTATAAAAAATGCCTATGAAAAGGTACAGACGGTATCTTTTGAAAATGCATACTACCGTAAGGATATAGGTAAGAAAGCGCTTTTAAAATAATATGAAAGGAATTTTTTAATAATGGTTTACAGAATATACGTTGAGAAAAAAAATGAGTTTGCCAACGAAGCAAAATCTTTAAAGAATGATATTGTGAATCTTCTTAACATAAATAATCTTACTGATTTAAGATTATTAAACAGATATGACGTTGAAAATATTGACGAAGAATTGTTTGAATATTCAAAGAAAACAGTTTTTTCAGAGCCTCAGCTTGATATTGTTACAGATGAAATTGAAAATCCGACAGATAACATATTTGCCGTGGAATATCTTCCGGGTCAGTTTGACCAGAGAGCAAACTCTGCTTCGGAATGTATTCAGCTTATTTCTCAGAAAGAGCGTTGTATTGTTCGTACAGCAAGAGTTTATATCCTTTCTGGAGAATTAACTGCAGAAGATGTGGACAAAATCAAAAAATATGTAATCAATCCTGTTGAATCAAGAGAAGCAACATTGGATAAATTTGATACATTAAAAACAAATTATGATATTCCTACCGAAGTTGCAACTCTTGAAGGATTTATAAAATTATCTGAAGACGGTCTTGTGAATTTCTTATCTGAAAATGGTCTTGCTATGGATATTGACGACCTGAAAATGACTCAGGAATATTTTAAATCCGAGGATAGAGACCCGACAATAACAGAAATTAAGATGATTGACACATATTGGTCTGACCATTGCCGTCATACAACCTTCTTAACAAATATTGACAGCGTTGAATTTGAAGATGAGCTTTTGAAAAACACATATGACGAATATCTTAATATGAGAAAAGAGCTCAACCGTACAAAAGATATAACTCTTATGGATATAGCTACAATCGCTGTTAAATACTTAAAAACGAATGGTAAGCTTGACAAGCTTGATGAATCGGAAGAAATCAACGCTTGTACAGTTAAAATTAAAGTTAAAATAGACGGAAAAGATGAAGACTGGCTTCTTCTTTTCAAAAATGAAACACATAACCACCCCACAGAAATCGAGCCTTTTGGTGGTGCTGCTACCTGTATCGGCGGAGCAATCCGTGACCCGCTTTCAGGAAGAAGCTATGTTTATGCGGCTATGCGTGTAACAGGTGCTGCAAATCCGCTTAAAAAGGTTTCTGAAACCATGAAGGGTAAGCTTCCGCAGAGAAACATTGTTACAACTGCTGCAAGCGGTTATTCATCGTATGGTAATCAGATTGGTCTCGCTACCGGTCAGGTTGACGAAATTTATCACGATGGATATGTTGCAAAAAGAATGGAAATCGGTGCAGTTATTGCTGCCGCAC
>CAZHZL010000094.1:3439-7691 GCA_964537245.1 uncultured Oscillospiraceae bacterium | reverse complement strand
GAGCACTTGACTTTTAATCAAGTTGTCCGGAGTTCGAATCTCCGATGGCTCACCAAGCAAAAAACCTTGAAAACACTGCGTTTTCAAGTTTTTTTCATTTTCTGAAAAAATGTAAAAATTCTCTTTTTGACAACAATTTGACAACAACGGGAATAATACAAGATGGCGATAAACAACACTGAACAGGAAATAAAAATTCATTTATGAATTTTATAACAAGCATTTGAAAAACTATTGACTTTTTTTTATAAAAGTAATATAATAAACTATATTAGTGTGGAATTTTAGTATTGTTATTTAAGTCGCAAATTTAATTTCAAGTGATTAATGATATTAATAGGAAAGTAGGAATTTTTATGGATAGACATATTACCGAATTGGATATAAAGTCTTATAAAGGTTTAAAAGATTTGGAAATAAAAGATTTGGGGTCTATAAACATTTTAGTAGGTGATAACAATTGTGGAAAAACAAGTGTACTTGAAGCTATTGAAATCTTAAGTGCGCCGGATGATTTTTCTAATATTATTATTGTTTCACGACAGAGGGATAGATATCATTTTTTTGCTACCAGATATAGTCAAACCTACTTTGATTCTTTTATAAACATTTTCAATAGAGAACAAGAAGAATTAAATATCGAATTATATGCTAAAAATAATAATGAAAAATTTGGTATCTCTCTATCGGGAAATATTGCAAGTAAATTACTGGATGTAAACGATATTTCAAAATTAAGTAATAGAGCTTTAAGAGCTGATGCTGTTGATGAGGAGGTCAAGACTTTTGTTGGGCATTTTGACCCTGTTGGAATGAACTGTGAATCACAATATGTTGAGTTTAACAGATATACCAGTGTAACCAGAAGCTTCAGAAACAGAAAAGTATTTGATGTTAAGTTTTTATCAACTATTGATCACATTATTCAGGATAATGTCAGTGCCATTATAAGAAATAAAGAATTGAATGAACAGGTAATCGAACTTTTGAGAAAATCGTTTGACGAAAATATTGTTGATATGAGGATAATTGAGGATGAAGATCGCCGTAGATTTGTTGCTATTGACCATAGAATTTTAGGCTATATGCCATTATCAACTTATGGTGAAGGTATAAGAAAGGTAATTGCTTTAATGGGAGCAGTAGCTTCAGTTAAAAACGGAATTTTACTTGTTGATGAAATAGAAACGGCTATTCATCCCAGTGCTATGGATGATGTTTTTAAAGCTCTGTTTAATGTGTGTAAAGAGAAAAATGTTCAGTTGTTTGTAACAACTCACAATATTGAAGCATTAGAGAAAATGCTGAAATATAATAAAAATGAAAATGAAGCTGAGGATATAAAGGTTATAACACTAAAAAAGAAATACAATGAAACAGTCGTTCGTGTATTAGATTCAAAAACAGCTTTAAAATTGAAGGAAGATATGGGGTTGGAATTAAGATGATTGTAAATAAGATATTTTGTGAGGGTGATTCAGATAGCGTATTAGTTCAATATCTTCTTGATAGAATTTATGGTTATAGTTACGACAAAGAAAAAAAGTGTTTGGTTCATAGCAGTCAGGCTGACAATAGTGTATATATAGAGAATTTAAATGGTGTTACAAATTTAAAGAACAAAATTGATGATAATGTACTTTTTATAAAAAATGCAGAAGTCACTAAAAGTAAATTTATAGTTATAATAGATAATGATTCGCAAGAAGAGATTCAACAGAGAATTCAAGAAATAGGCGATGCTTTTGATAAATATGATTGTGTATATAGCGACTTGAGCGTATCACGGTGGAATGATATAAAGATTGATAATGTATTTTATGGAGACATTGTTATACAGTTGTACATCATTGTATTACCACCGGAAAGAGAAGGGGCCTTAGAACTGTTTCTGCTAGATAATCTTAAAGAGACAGACGGTACGGGAGATGAAGAGAAAATAATAGAAAAATGTGAAAATTTTATTGACTGCATTTCACAGTGTGAGGCTGCAAAACGGAAAAAATATTTACAGAACAGGAGGAATGTAGTTAAAGCAAAGTTCAATACATATTTTTCTGTAGCAACGCCTAATGAAGCGTTCAAACAAAGACAGGATATATTGAAAAAAGTCGAATGGGAAAGGTTTGACTTAATGCAGACTACATTTGCATGTTTCGGAGAATTGTTGAAATAGGATAATGAACATATGCAAAATTCCATTTATTCAATTATATATTATTTTTATGATTAATAGTTGTTCTTTTTAAGTCTTAGGAGTCGATAAAATGGAAGGAAATAAAAAAATCGGTGTTTATGATGTTGTGCTTGATAGCAGTCCTACAAGTCTTGCAAAAGAAATATTTATGTCCAAAGATAAAGTTCTCAGATTATTAAAAGACGATAGCTTCATTAAAAATTTTGAGATAAAGTCTTTAGATAAAATGAGAGGAGAGCATGCGAAGCATATCATACAGGCGGAAATTTGCGAGCTTTTGAAAATTGCTTTATCCAATTTTGATGATGTTAAGGAAATTATAAAAAATCCGGATGCAAAAAAGATAATTGATTACAATAAAAAAATCATTAGTGAAACGGAAAGTCTTCCTGAATATCAGAAAAGGATTATTAAGACAGATTCTTCATATAAGTATAATCTTATTATGAAGGAAACCTACGATTTGTTTGTTGATAAGATATTATCGTTATTAACTGTTTTTTTGAATGCTAATTACGATGACAGCGATATTTTTGTAAAAAGAGCACTCAATTTGATTGATGAAATTACGAGGAGCTTTTCCTATGAAGTTTATCTGGGAAGAATAAAAGAGTTCAGAGAAACTAATATAAACCATGCTTTGAAGAAAGCGATTTCAAAAAGTGAGAGAACTGTCCCAATGTTTTACAGTGAAATTTTGAATGACATTCTGAAAAGGGAAAAAATTTCTTTGGATAATACACAATGTATGAAAGACGAAGAATTATCCAAAATTTATCTTCATGAGATAGACAGATTAAAAATGCAGGAGAACGAGGACGCCAAAGAGCTGACACTTACAGATGTTAGAGAAAATCTGATTACAGAGGATTATTTTAATTCCTACATTGCATTTTTCATAAACCACGCAGTAGCAGATTCATTTAAAAATAAATATGAGAATTTAGTTGCATTTACAAATGTTTATACTGATTTTTACGGAAATATGTTCAGGAATAATTATTGTAAAATTATAGATGAGGAGATAGAGTCTATAAAGCTTTGTACAGATGATGAAACACTTTTCAGATATTTTAATGAAAAATTTCTGAAGAGCGGTTTTTTGAAAATAGAAGACAATGACATATATCTATTCGTGAAAGAATCAAGGAAATTCAAATTCTCGGACATAGTACATGGCTATGAGCAAAATTCTATATTTGAAATCTTGAATGCTGAAAAATCCTACAAATTTAAAAATAACGACGAGAGAAACAGTTTTATTTATTTCTTAAGAATGTGCATTGGTGGAAATTATGGATTGGAATTCAGATGTATGGTTGAAGATATTGAAAAGAAGAAGGAAGCCTTAGCTTATAAAAGCAAGGAACTTCGTAAAAATATGAAAGAAGAACTGAATAAATGCATTGGTTACGAGTGGGCAAAAGATATGTGAAGATTGTGAAAACCTAATAACAAACGGGATTGGGCGTAAAAATTTTTTTAGTGCGCTGAACCACGACAAAAGATAAATCTATGTTATAATAATTATAGCATAGATTTTTTTATGTCAGAAAAAAATGAAGGAGGTATGTTATATGGTATCAGGTTTAGATATGACATTATGCTACGATATGAAATCGCTTCATGAGGTGCTGCCGATAGGTAAAAATAATCTATATGCTTTGGTACACAGCAAGGGATTTCCTAAAATTACAGTTGGCAAAAGAATAATTATTCCTAAAAAAGCATTTGAAGAATGGTTGTCAGAATCTTCTAAAGAGCAAAAAACTGTAACATTGGAGGGATAATTATAAGTAAGAGAGGTAATGGTGAAGGTACAATCTGCAAGAGAGCAGACGGCAGGTGGCAGGGCAGCATTACAACAGGGAGAGGTGATAACGGAAGACTTATAAGAAAGTGTGTATACGGAAAAACGAGAAAAGAAGTTTCTGAGAAGTTAAATAAAATAATCGTCTCTGTAAGAAACAAAAGTTATATTCAAAAAGGTACTAATCCTACATTTGAAGAATGGAACAAAAATTGGTTATGGAATTTTAAAAGAAATTCTGTTAA
>CAZHZL010000094.1:0-3339 GCA_964537245.1 uncultured Oscillospiraceae bacterium | reverse complement strand
CGCTGTTTGTTGTTTGGATTATGGAGTGGACTTCGAAGAGGTGAACTGCTTTCACTTACATGGGCAGATTTTAACGAAGCTGAAAAGACAATTTCGGTAACAAAAACACTCAACCGTGTGAAAACATATAATGAAAGTGGTAATAAAACCAAGCTTGTTGTAAGTGAACCTAAAACTGAAAAAAGTAAGAGAGTAATACCTCTTATAGATAAAGCTTTTGACCTTTTACTTACGCATAAGGTCTTACAGGATGAATACATAAATTCTGTGGGTGAGTTTTATCAGGATAATAATCTGATTTTTTCAAGTAATTTAGGCACTTATATTGAGCCGAGAAATCTAAACAGGAAGCTTAATGAAGTTATTGAGGAGTTAAAACTTCCTCATCTAACACCGCATAGTTTAAGGCATTCATTTGCTACAAGAGGTTTTGAAGCTGAAATTTCATTAAAGGCAATGCAGGAAATTCTTGGACACAGTTCTGTTACGGTTACAGGAAATATATATACGCATGTTCTTATGGATCAAAAAAGAAAAGAGCTTAATAAGTTGAATGAATTTCTCAAGGAGGAGGATATTTAATGGAAAAATTAATTGATATAGATTGGTTTTCTCCTGATAATCCTGAAACACGGTTATTAAACCCTATATCAGAAAATGTTCATACAGTAGAATCAATAAAACCGGAGGCAGTTGCTTATATTCAACCGGCATATGAATATGAGACAGGATATTTTCTTGTTGGAAATTCTGTCGAAAATAATATGGGGGCTTTGAAATTAAGGAGTAATAAGGTGCCAAAATACAAAGGTATTTCAAACGGACTTATACAATCATCACGATGCATAAGGTATTATAGCGGAAATGAAATAAAATGCACATATTTCGTGAAAACTTTGGGAATTGACGGAATTTCTCGTGAAATAATACTGTCTGATGATGAGCTTTACGGGAAGAGGGTACAGAATATACTTTCCGAAAAGGGCAGAATCAGATTTGCAGCCGGAATAAAGGAAGATGAGATAAACGCTCTGCTGTGGAAACACATTGTTTCTGCAGCAGAGAAGTTCGATTTTATATATCCTGAATTTACCTGCTGGGAAAATGGTGTGTATTATGCAGCCGAAAGAAATTACAAGATAAAGACACCGTTTTTTATGAATATACTTCCGAATGTTAATGTTTGCAGATATAAAGCAGCTAAGAAAACTTTGGATAATCTGAAAGTATTTAAAAAGAATAAACACAGATTGATATTTCTTTTGATGTTGCATTATCCGATTATCAGAAAACTTATAAAAAAAGAATATCGGCTGGAAAAGAGTTTTTATATACATATTTTCGATACAGACATAGCACTTAATATTTTGACTGTTTTTCAGAGATATGACAGAGATTTTATATCAGCACTGGCAAAGCAAACGGAGTTGGAGAACTATATACATTCGTGCTATGGTGCTGCTGCCTTTGTAAAAGCGCCGGATGTTAAAACCCGATATAATATAAATAAGATTGAAAAATCACTTGAATATATAAAGGGTGAAAGCAAAAATTTATGTATAATTATATTGGAAAATGAGTATTCAGATTTATTTTTTTATGATTTTTTCAATATATTCGTAAAAAAGAGCGACATAGATTATAAGAATTTTTGCTTATCGGAAAATGGAGTTGTTGCAGGCCATCTAAGACATTTCGCAAAGTGGATTTCTGAAAAAGCGTTAGAAAAGGATTTAAATGATAATGTTTCAAAAAATATCAAAATTTCCAAAGAGTACGCTTGTCTTTGGGGGGTGTTTGATTTAGTAAAGAGATATTATGAAGAGTTTGATATAAATCTCAATTTTTATGAATGTTTTATTGCGCCTATTTGCAAAGAAAGTCAGCAGGATGTCATGGGGGACTGGATTGTTGAAAAATTTGCAGAAACTTATATTGAACTTTGCAGTAAAGGCAAATTAAAAAAATTTACTTATAAGAAAGGTGGAGAAAACCCTGATTTCAGAAATTACAAGAACCCTTTTGTAATAGAATTTAAAGATCTTATATGTATAAAAGAAGAGTATTTAAAACTTTTCCTGAAAGGTTGTAATGGCAATATGAGTGTTCATATGTTGAAAAAATCATTATATGATGCAGGTGCTCTTGATTGTGGTAAAAATAAGTCGTTCAGAAAAAATATAAATATAGGACAGCCTTCTCCCCTTAGCGTTATCGCCATACATAAAAATTACCTTACCGGTATTGGCGAAATGAATATTTGAGGAGGTATCGTATGAATATCGGCAAAACAATAAATAATACCGAAGCCGATTTTCCTATAAATAACGGAAAAATAAAAAATAAATTAGTTTTAGTTACAGGTAAGTCAGGTTTTGGAAAAACTTCTTTAGGAAGAAGGTTTGTTAGAGGGTTTACAAAAGAAACTATATCAAGTATAATAATTGACTATTCCAGCAGTTTTAGAGAAAAGGAGCTTCTTGGAATAGGCAAATATACATACTACAATATTGCTGATATAGGCTTCGGAATTGATTTATTCAAAAGATATACAGTGAAAATTGAAGATAAGTTAGTAAAAGAATCAATTCAGCAACAAGCAGACAGAATTTGTGAGAACATTATCAATGCGTATAAAATCAGAGGTGAAAATCAGAAATATCTGTTAAGAATGGCAATAGAATCGGTTTTAAAAAGCGGTAACCCTTCTGTTGATAAAATGATTAATGTTTTAAAAAGGCATAAATCTCAGTCATCTAAGGGACTTGTATATAAGCTTGAGCCATTATGCAGAGTGAGAAAATCCCGTAGAACTATTGATTGGAAAAATATAATAGATTTGGGAGAAGCGACAGTTTTTCAGTTCTCTGATACGAACGAACCTGTTAAAACTTTGCTTATTGAGTTATTACTTTCAGATTTATGGGAATATGTCAAAAAAACAAGAGACAATCCTGACTTTATGATTGTGCTGGATGAAATCCAGAACATGAGTTTTTCTCCTATGAGTTTCTTGGGTAAATTGAGGGAGTTTCGTAAGTTTCATATAGGTGTAGTTATGACTACTCAATTTATAGGTGAATCATTTAAAGGAGATGCAAAGGCACTTCTCAATCAGGCTGATACCAAGATTTATTTTAAGCCTGATTCCGAAAACATCAATCAAGTTGCGAAAGAGATTGATAATTTGCATTATAAGGAATGGTATGACATACTTGAGAATCTTGATGTAGGTGAATGTGTGTTCTGCGGCTCATTGGAATTCGCCGGTAAGGTAAAAAGGCAGAAAGTTATTGTAAGAGTCCCGGAATATAAAAATATCCGTTTGTAGGAAAATTT
>CAZHZL010000093.1:0-8031 GCA_964537245.1 uncultured Oscillospiraceae bacterium | reverse complement strand
AGAGTAGGTCACGGGTATACTGAATACTATCAAGGGTGTTACGGGCAAAACGGGTGATTTCCTTTGTGATAACAAGGTCAAACAACCCCGCCTTTGCATCACTAATCATATTGTGGAAGTTCTCACGCTTTTTTGTACTCATACCCGACAGACCTTCGTCAATATATCCCTCGACAAACTCCCAGTTAGCGTTCTTTTTAATAAAGTTGCGGTAATAGGATATCTGGTTGTCAAGAGAGTTTAACTGCTCGTCCTTTTCGGAAGATACACGGGCATAAAATGTAACACGCATAGGTATTTCGTATATACTTTTAGTCCTCATTAACTGTCTGACAGAATGCACATCCATAAACTTAAATCTCCTCTCAAAATTTTCGTCAATAAATCATTTGTTGTTCATTGTCAAATTACGATATTATATTACCATAACCAAAACAAGAAATCAATAGTTAACGATAAATTTGAAAAGATATTTACTTTTTCGACCTAATGTGCTAAAATAGTTATGCTGGATACTTAAATTAAAATAGGGATATTTTAATTTGTTGTTGCAAAGACTAGTTATGGTAAAACCATACCCCCTAACTGACTTTGCAACAAAGTTTAATTTAAGTGTCCAGCAACCTTAAACAGCAGAGGGTATGATTTTCGTGCGTAGTCCTTTGCGGGCTACGCATTTTTTATTTTAATTGTTTGGGTGGACACGGGTGTGTCCGAGTGATTTTATATAATGAAATAAAATCAAAAAGGGGCGTTTTGTTTGGAAAACACGAAACAATATAGAGTTTTAGAGATTTTTTTCCGCACTCTTCGTGGTGAAGATATATCAGTACAAAAGTTAGCGGACGAATATGGCGTATCCACCAAGAGTGTCAGCCGCAGTGTTTCGGATTTAAAGGCATTTTTAGCTGACAATCGCGAACTCGTTGGTAACACTGAACTTGAATACTCACACAAAGATAAATGTTATCGTTTGTTTATGGATGAGTTTTTGAGCAGCAAAGAACTCTTTGCACTTGTTGAAGTTATGATTGGTGCACGTGCTTTTTCACGAGATGAGTTGCTGATTTTAGTCGATAAACTCAAACGATTCACTACTGGAGAAGATAAAAGCAAACTTGCCGAGCTTATTCGTAAAGAACTCTACCACTATCCTGAGGTTAAACACGATTGCGAGAGTGTTCAGGATAGACTGTGGCAGATTATAAACTGTATTACCGAGAAAAAAGAAATCTCTATTGAATATTACCGAATGGACCGCAAATGGGTAACTCACCGCCTACGTCCTGCATCAGTAATGTTTACAGACTATTACTTCTATTTAATTGCTTTTATGTGTGAAGGTAAAACGGAAAAACCATATTACTTTCGCCTTGATAGAATAAAAGGCATTACGGAACATAGAAAGAATTTTAATACGAACGACATTCCTAACTTTGATGAAGGCATGCTTCGCAAACGCAGTCTTTTTATGTGGCCAGGTAAATTGCAGACCATTCGCTTCGAATTTTCCGGTCCGTCTGTTCAGGCGGTTTTGGACAAACTTCCCACCGCTAAAATTATTGAGCGCCTCAGCAGTAACAAATATCTTATTGAAGCTGAAGTTTACGGCGATGGCATTAAAATGTGGCTTCTAAGTCAAGGTGCTTGGGTAAAGGTTGTTTCACCCAATGATTTTGCGGAGGATATGAAAAAAGAACTGCAAATCACACTCTCGAATTATTTAGGATAAATATTATGAAATCTATTGCTATTGGAATTGGCTCTTATGGTATTTCCGTGATTACTGAAATATCAAATAGCGATTTATGTGAATGTGTAATTGCTGTTGACAGTGATAAAACTATATTAGAAAAGTTGACTTTTGAAAATAAAATTACCGTCAGCAAACGCTTACCTGCTTACGATGCCGTGGTGCGTATACAAAACAAACTTAAAAAAATGATACCGGATTGTGAGATTGTATTTGTAATATCAAATCCGATTGATTTGCCTTCTCCGCTCGTAATTACCGAAATTGTTAATTATGTAAAATCTCTTGGATACATGGTAATCGCATTATCAATCGATCCCCACGGTAAGTTTGATAGAAAGCAAAATAAGATTGCAAAACAAGTTATTGAATCGCTCATTAATATGACACCAACTATAAGAATACCTCAAAAGAACATTCGGTATTATACGGAACCTAATTATCGTTGGTATGAATATTATTTGACCGAATATAGTGATCGTGATAACATTTTAGAACAGGTCGAATTTGATAACTGGTATAAAAACAGCTGTTATCAAGAACATACGATAGAAAAAGATGTGCTTGTGGGCATATTCTATTTGCAAAGAATTATTGAACTGTATAGCGAAGAATATCCGTGTGCCTCAAAAGAGGATATTTATCGTATTTTCTCGTTAAACGGAATTATTCATATTGCAACAGCAACAGCTATCCAAAAGAAAATAACTAATAGTTATTTTACAGAGAAAGCTATCTTTCACGAGTTTGCAAGGTTGTTAAGAACCCGAGCGTGTTTTAATGATATCCTTGATACTTCTACCTACAATTCTATGGGCCTTATCTTTATTTTAAATATACCTGAAAGTACAACTAAAGAAGAGTTTACAGAAATATGTTATATGCTTCACAGTTTCTCTAACGAGTCTGTTGATTCTACTTTTACAGTTAATATTATCAAGAGCAACGATAAAACTTTTAGTGTTAAATTACTTGCCACAGGTGCTGATGATATGTCGCATCCAGTGCCCAAATATTGATTTTAAATTATAGGAGTGAAAAAATATGGCAAACAATTATAAACCACTTGTTCCTAAGAATTTTCAAAATTTTTATTGCCGATATTGCGGTGCAAGACAATCTAGAAGGATTGGCACAGGAAAACCTCCAGGAAGTTTAGGTCCCTGTTATTATCAGAATGCGAGTGGTCAACGAGTTAAAAGAGCGGTACATGTTTGGGTATACGGCGATAAATATTGAGGTGGTAGTTTATGAATAAATATGATAATTTACGCAAACAGTTAAACGCCTCAATAGAAAAGGTTGATATTGGTACAAAAAAACTAACTTCGGTCAATTCAGAAATGCGTCGTGTTGCAAATGTTGCTCATAATGCGCAAGAAATTATAAATGATATAGATGAACAATTTGCAAAGGCTACAAAACTCAATAAAACAGACATTGCTTTTCTTTTTGCCGCAACTGCGTTACAGTGTGCACGTTGGATAATGATGCCGTCGTTAGATTTAGATTTTAATAAAACTTCATCAAATGAACGACTTACAAGCCAACAAGGTGCACAAATTGAAAAAGAAAAACAAAAGTCATTTATTAGTGAACATGAAAATGATGAAATCATAGCAGGTTCGGGTCGATATTTTGGATGGAACGAAATCATTGGTGCTCCTGTTCCATATGATGCAATGCATGGAAGCGAACAATATAATATTTTAGGGTCTTTTTCTCCGGTTGGTACTCAGTTGTTTGGGAAAAACCATCATGTCGCCACACTTGGGCATGACCCTATCCTTGGATGGATTTTTGGCACTATGAATATTATGACCAGAACGGTTACGATGAAGGACTTTAGAACATATAATGTTGAAATGCCAAATCCTTTGTTAGTGGAAGGTAGTTTGTTTGTATTCCAAAGCCATGAACAGGTTATAACAACACCTTCTTCGCTACCGTTTGTTGTTGGTCAAGCACTACATAGTTTTTCAGAGGATAATAAAAGATTATTTGCGGCAGTTGCACGACAAGGAATGCATTTTGCGTCGGATGCATTTACTAAAATGGGGTTGCCTATTCCACTCTTGAATGCAACAAAGGCCCAGACTTTGCTAGAACTTGGCTGGAATAGCGTTGAAGCCGAAAAGGTCATAAAGAAAGTTGGGAAAAATCTTGCTATAGTCGGGGCGCAAGCCGGCTTAAGTATTCTTATTAACTTTATTGTTAAATCACTACATTTTTTGTATTTTGATGGTGATCCGGAAGATCAACCTGCGTTGGATTTATATGAAGTAAAAACTAGAAAAATTTTAAGCTATTCAAATGCAATTGCAAGTGGTTCTAATATTCTTTATGTTGCCCTTTCACGTGATATTAAAAAATTAGATATCGGCGGTATTTTGGTGACAATTTATCGTTTAATAACCGACTACAAATTCATAAAGTCTATCAAAAAAGAATTTTTGGAAAAGCAGTGGTATGATGCCGTGATGGGCGATTTTGATGAGTTTGACTATTTACAGGAGGGGAAATATGACAACCAACAATAGATTTAATGATCTTCTTAAGAAAAAGAATTGCAGTGAATTTGAATATCAAAAATATAAAGAACAATTTGACGAAGCAGTTAAATTAGGAATGATCACACATCCCGAACGCTATGAGAACAAACTTACTCATGGTGGTCGAGAAGAAATACGACCAGTTTATTTTTGGAATATCGTCGAGGAGGAAAAATGATGTCTATAAAAGATTATAAAGAAGGAATGGTTGCTGGCGCCAAACCTTTCGGTGATAAATTAGATCAATTAGCCAATGTATCTGAAAGTGCTGTTTCGGATATCAAAGAAGGTCTTGATGGTGTTAATGAGGTTGTTAACATTGTTCTTGATGATTTGAGTGCCCAAGAAAAGAAAAAAAATTACGACTTGGATCAGGCAACTGATATTTCAACCTTAGATGACGATGAAAAAGAATTTTTAGTGGCAGTTTTGGCAGAATTGGCAAACACGGTTGAGAATGTAACAGATTTACAAAAAAGATACATATTAAGTGTTTGTAGCACTGTTGGTGTTGCCACACCTCAAACATCTCTCAACCTTGCCTGTATTGAAAATATAGAAAATATGCGCACTCAAAAAGTAATATTGAGGCATGTGATGGAGTTTTTCTTTATAGGTTCACAAGATTATGTTTTTTTAGATAATTATGAGGAAATTCTTTTTGGCTATTTTAGTGTGAATAAACACGGGATTAACGACATTATTTCAACTATAAACCGCATTTATAATTCTATGGGTATTGAAGGAGTTGCTAATAGATATACTTTTGCAGCGGATTATCAAGAAATTATAGACGAAGAAAATGGCGAAGCTACTGCTTTAGATTCATTTGAAGACGAGGAATACTTAAACCCAAGTGATTATGAGAAAATTTCCATCAATGGGATGTTATCTATCCAAGAAGAAAAAGAATATTTCCAAAAGAAAGTTATAATGTCTGCGGCATCTATTGTAAACGGAACGCTCACATTTAAAAAATGCTTAATAGAATTAGTCTTCAATGTATCCTTTAATGTATCTGGGACACTTAATTTTGAGGATTGTGAGATACAATGTTTCTATACTGGTAGAGAACAAAATAATTACGTTATTACCTCTATAGATGGCGGTAAAGTTAATTTTAAGAATTGCATTATAAAAAATGGTAAGCAATTATTATCTGCAAACGGAGATGTTTTGCTAGAAAAGTGCAGTATTATTGATGGAGATAACCTTATTTCTGCTCGCGCAAATTCTACAATGTATACATTTAAAATTTTTGATAGCAACATAGTCGCTGAGACTAGCCCGGATAAAAAGGGTTGCCTTTTTAGTGTGAGTAACTTTGATTCGTTAGAAATTCAAAATCTAAAAACACAAATTCCTTTTCATCATACAAATAAGTTGCAACTCTTAGATGTATATGCATATAGCGGGAAAATAGAAAATGCTGAAATTGAGTGTTCGATAATATATGCACCGCATATTTCTATGAATCAATGTACAATCAAGAAATCCGAGATTGATGTTACTTCAATTAGAAATTGCCTTATTTCACAAAGTGATATTACTTGTGATTATAACTCTGTTGATAAGTGTGATTTTTCTGAAATGAAAAACAATACCATTCGCTGTAAAGGAGTGACTAACAGTACATTTAACAATATTGCTTGCAAAGATCAAAATTTTATAAAAACTACAGCATCTATTAGTAATTGTATTTTTTCAAACATAGATTTGAAAAACGGAAAATATTTAATTGAAGCCGATGTTGATTATGGTTTAGGTGACAAAAAACAAGATATTTTGGTTTCGAACTGTCGTTTTATCAATTGTTATACTGATAGATCGGATAAAGAAATCATTGTTGGTAATCAAACACATCATACATTGTTTACTGATAAAACCACTCCTTATGCTGTTTCTCGGATAAATTGTATGGGATTAAATCAAGTAAAAGGAGGAGAATTTAATGAAATCGCCATAGAACAACAAGATTCTTTGGCATTAAAAGGTGCAAAAATTGGTGCTGGAATCGGCGCATTTATTCCCGGTTTGGGTTTGTTGGTTGGTGGAGCGGTTGGAGCAGTTGTAGGCACAGTTGTAGATACTGTTAAGGAAACCAACAAAGCAATGGATATAGAAGTTGGGAAAAGCGATAACAATTCCATTAACAGCAATGTTAAAAATGCAGTTGAAGAATTATTAGCAACCCATTCTGGAATGGGAACCCTTGCAAAGAAGCTCTCAACTAATGAAAAGACAAAACTTCTTGCTCAGATGACCGCCAATGGCACTTTTTCACATAACGATATTATTGGTATATACGATGCTTCTGTTATGAACAGTTTTTCTGGAGATTTTAATGGTATTTTATTTTTAAAGGATAGGATATTTGTTAAACTTTCGAAATCAAGCAATCTCACAACTATGAAATATGAAGATATGAATGATATCAGCGGCACATTATCCAAAAGCATTATTACTGGTAAAAATGGTCAAAGTATAACTTTATCGGGTATAAATTATTCTACCGAAGATATACAGCAACTTTTCAAAAAAATCATTTCAATAGTGAAATAAATTTCAAATAGACACCCATTAGTCCTCCTGTAAGTGTAAAATTTAGTTGTAAACTAAATGCACTCACGGGAGGATTTTTTATGTTAAATAATGTTCCGCAGTACGATGCAGAGGAAAAACATGCCTTTAGAGAAGAAATTATAAGAATCTCAAAAGAAAACCAAAAGCGTTGGGATAAAATCAAACAAGAAACAGAAAAAACCTTAAAAGAATCATAAGACAAATATCAAAAGTAATTTACAGAGGATTATAAGTAATGTTTTTAATTATTGTTTTGTTTATAGTGGCGAGCATAATAGTTTGGTCGGAATCAGTATCTGGTAAAATTGTTCTTGGGTGTTCAGTCCTTGCTATCGGTGCATTGCTTTTATCATGGATAATGGGAGTTGCATTTTTATTAAACGTGGCAAAATTGTGCTTGATAATAATTGTATTAACAATAGTTCTTGGTATTTTTATAAGCATAATGAAATCATAGTTTGATCTGATAAAAAAACAATATATATTTATTAATCTACTGTTATGTGGTAAGATAGTAAGTAAGATAATAAGTAGGTTTGAGAAAATGCATCATTAGTTGATTTTTCATTCAGCGATAAATGTAATATTAGTTAGTTTTAAGATTGCTATAATTCGTTATAACACCGGTGTTTTGTATTGACATTGTATGCATAATGTGTTACAATATGCATAGAATAATAACGGAGGTGTATTATATGGAGTCCACTAATTTGAATATTCGGACGGATAAGGATGTTAAAGCTCAGGCTGAGAAGATTTTTGATGCTTTAGGGCTTAATATGACTACTGCTGTTAATATCTTTTTAAGACAGGCTATCAGAGAGAATGGAATTCCTTTTGAAGTAAAGTTGAATGTTCCTAACGAGACTACCGCCGCTGCTATCCGTGAGGGCAGAACTATTGCCTATGATAGAACCGCAACCGGTTACGGCAATATGGCAGATTTAAGGGCGGCACTTGAAGTATGAAGTACGAAGTTAGATTTACAACACAGTTCAAAAAGGATTTAAAGCTTGCCAAGAAACAAGGTAAGGATACGGAAAAACTTTTTGCAGTAATTGAAAAGTTGGCCAATGGCGAACCTTTAGAAGAAAAATATCGCGATCACGATTTAAGCGGTAATTACAAAGGTTGCCGAGAATG
>CAZHZL010000092.1:0-8417 GCA_964537245.1 uncultured Oscillospiraceae bacterium | reverse complement strand
TGCAGAGCGGTTCACAGCGTGGACTTTCAGGCAGTATCGCAGGCGGCGCTGAAACATTCTTTGGAAAAAATAAGGGCAGATCACTTGACGGAAAATTGAAAAAATGGACATCTGTTGTTGCTGTTTTGTTCCTTGTTACATCAATTTCATTAAACATTGTTCTTCAGGCTGAAGAAAACAAAGCTGCAGAAGAAGCTCAGGCTTTAATCGAACAGCAGGCTGAAGAAGCAAATGCAGAAGTTGAAGAGCTGGAAGCTCCTGCTGTTGAAGAAAATGCAGAAGCTCCTGTTGAAAACGAAGAAGCAGCTGAATAATTTGTTCTTAAGCTTATCAAAAAGGTTCCGTTTTTTCGGAGCCTTTTTTTATATCTGAAAGGAAAAAACTATGCCAAAGAAAAAAGAAAAAAATAAAAAAAGCGAAAAAACCTTTGAAGGAATATTATCCATAACAAAATACGGCTATGGATTTGTTGATATTTCAAAAAGAAACGGTATATATGTAAGCGAAAAAAACTTAAACGGCGGTTTTATCGGTGATGTTGTACGCGCAAAGCTTATCAAAAAAGGTAAAAAACCGGAATGTAAGATTGTCAGGATAATAAAAAGAAACATTTCAACGCTTACAGGCTACTATCACAAAGAAAACAAGCAATCTTACTTTATACCGCTTGATTCAAAAATTCCTTTTATATTTAAAATAAAGCATTTTAACCCCGATATCAACTTTATGCTGTCTGAAAACGATATAATAACAGGCGAAATATTAAGCTACGGGTCATCTAAAAGCTCACCGACAATTTATATATCAGAATATCTCGGACAGTATGACGATAAAGGAAATGATATGCTTATCGTTATGAAAAAATACGGAATTACACAGGAATTTCCCGAAAAAGTTCTGGAAGAAGCTGAAAAAACCGCAATAGCAAACGAAGAGTTTTACGGTCGTTCAGATTATACGAAAGACACAATAGTCACAATAGACGGCGACGACGCAAAGGACTTAGATGACGCAGTCAATGTAGCAAAAACAAAAAACGGTTATACCCTAGGTGTTCATATTGCAGATGTCAGTCATTATGTAAAAGCAAACAGCGAGCTTGACCGTGAGGCTTACAAAAGAGGGACAAGCGTATATTTCCCGGACAGAGTTGCCCCTATGCTTCCGCCTCAGCTGTCAAACGGACTTTGCAGCTTAAATCCCAACGAAACAAAGCTGACATTCTCTTGTATAATGGATATTGACAAAAGCGGAAATGTAATTGATTACAGACTTGAAAAATCATATATAAAGTCAAAGGCAAGACTGACATATGAGATTGTCAGAAAAATAGTTCTGGAGGAATACGATGAAAGCACAAAGAAATTTGAGCATTTAAAAGAAAACATTCTTCTTATGTATGAGCTTTACAAAATATTAAGAAAGAAGCGTGAAAATGACGGATTTGTGGAATTCAACTTCCCTGAACCGAAATTTACTCTTGACGAAAACGGAAGAGCTGTTGATGTATTCCCCTATCCTTTAAGCTTTTCAAACGAAATGATAGAAGAATTTATGCTTGCGGCGAATGTCTGCGTTGCTGATTTTGCTATGAAAAATAATTTTCCGTTTGTATACAGAGTTCACGGTGCACCCGACAGCGAAAAAATCAAGGGCTTATATAAAATGCTTGATACACTCGGTATCAGCCGCCCTCATTCACACCGCCCTACCCCACTTGAGCTCAATGAAATACTGAAAAAATCTGATGACAGTGCATATTCTCCTCTTATTCATCAGGTAACACTTCGCGCAATGCAAAAGGCGATATATTCTGATGAGCCTATCGGTCATTACGGACTGAACTTCAAAAAATACTGCCACTTCACTTCGCCTATAAGGCGTTACCCCGACCTTATGATACACAGAATTTTAAGCGATTATCTTAACGAAAAATCAATCAAAAGATATACAAGAATAGTAAAAAGCATTGCACAGCAATCAAGTGACAGAGAGCTTAACGCTTTTGTAGCTGAAAGAGAAGCAGACGACATAAAGAAGGCTCAGTATATGGAAAATCATCTGGGTGAGCGGTATGAGGGAGTTATAAGCGGAATGTGTGAAACAGGCTTTTTTGTAGAGCTTCCAAACACAGTTGAAGGCTTTGTACCCCTCACCACGATAAAAGGAGATTATTATAAATATTACGAAGAAGAATTTTTAATGCGCGGAAAAAGGAACAAAAATGTTTTCCGTGTTGGACAGAAAGTAAAAATAATTGTAGACAAATGTGATATCCCAAGCGGTAAAATTGATTTTTATCTCGACAATTAATTGTCGTTTTTTGTTGACAAATACGATATACTGTGATAAAATGATATATATTTCTAAAAAATTGAAAAAAACGGAGAAAAATTATGAAAAAATTAACACCATTTATTACAGTAATTCTGATATTTTTACTGAGCTTCAATACTTTTGCTTATACAAAAGGCGCATTTTATTCGCAGAAAGACCCACAATGGAATTTTCCGAATAACGGCAGAGGCTACTGCTGGGCTTCAAGCTACGCTATGGTCATTTCCAATTTGACAGAAAGCACAGTTACGCCTGCTGATATCGCCTATATAAATTCACTTTATACAGAAGATACTGCAATATGCTATCACTATGATATTGCAAAAGCGTTCGGACTTAATTTCGAGGTTGCTTTTCCTGAAACATCACCTTATTTCAAAGAATTCAGAGAGTTTTCGGGTGAAACTCATCTGAATACAACAACCGACGAAGAAATGAGAGCGGCGCTTATGGACGCACTTTACTTCAATCCCGAAGGCGTTATGGTGCGTTTTGAAGGTGATTTCATTCACACAATGGTTGCAACTCATTACGACAGCAAATATGTTTACTTCAGCGACCCTGCTTTCACGAGTGGCGGAACAAATCTGAAATTTTCTCAGACCTACAACGGAAAACACGGCTATAAGCTGAGCGATATAAAATTTATTCAGGCACTCAAAATA
Source organism: uncultured Oscillospiraceae bacterium (assembly GCA_964537245.1). GTDB lineage: Bacteria > Bacillota > Clostridia > UMGS1840 > UMGS1840 > UMGS1840. The sequence goes on along the minus strand of CAZHZL010000092.1, from coordinate 5,415 downwards.
GAAGAAAGAAACATATCTGTGTTTATTGATTATATGTGGATGGATTTTGACGCACAGCCAAAATTAATAAACGGAAGAGTTTTAGTTCCGATGAGAGCGATTTTTGAAGAGCTTGGCGCAACGGTTGAATGGTTCAGTGATACACAGGTTGTTCGTGCTACAAAAGATGATATAATAGTTGAAATTGCTATCGGTAACAGTAATCTTTACAAAAATTTTGAGCAGATACCGCTTGATGTTCCCGCAGAGCTTATTGACGGAAAAACATATGTTCCTGTAAGAGCTATTTCCGAAGCCTTCGGCTACGGAGTTGAGTGGGACAGTTATTCTGATTCGGTTTATATAAGCAGTTATCCCACTTATGATTACGGCTACGGATATTAACATTAACAAAAAACCTCCTGATTTCATATAATGAAACGGGAGGTTTTATAATGCCAAGAATTTTTTTAAGTCCGTCAACACAGGAAAATAATTTGTATGTTTCCGGTGGGAGCGAAGAATACTATATGAATCTTATAGCTGATGCAATGATACTTTACCTTGTTTCAAACGGAATTGCATACACAAGAAACAACCGTAATCTGACAGCAGCGTCAGCTATAGCACAGTCAAACTCTTCGTATTACGATTTACATCTTGCACTTCATTCAAATGCTTCAGCACCGCAAAACTACGGGCAAACAAGAGGAATTATTGCGTTTTACGACGCAAGAAGCTCACAGGGCAGAAGAGCTGCAAATATTTTTGTCAAGAATCTGAAAATGATTTATCCGCTTCCGAATCTGGTGCGTGCAGAAACCACCACATCAATCGGAGAAGTAACAAGAACAAGAGCGCCTACTGTATTTTTGGAAATCGGTTATCACGATAATGTTGACGACGCACAGTGGATAAAAGACAATATTAACAGGATTGCACAAACACTCGTATACTCACTAACGGAATATTTCGGAATACCGTTTATATACCCGATGACACCACAGTCAGGGCGTGTGAATGTAGCAAGCGGAAACTTAAATTTACGACAAAAACCCAGCACTTCTTCGCCTGTTATTGCTTCAATTCCAAACGGCTCTGCAGTGACCGTTACAGGAGAATGGCAAGGCTGGTATGTAGTATGGTACAGAGGAACACCTGGATATGTTGACGCAAGATATGTAGATTTATAAAAATAAGGTTGCCATACTTTTTTTAGTATGACAACCTTTTTTATTACCATAATTTATTATATCAATTTTTCAGGATCATATTCATATTTATCCATCAATATCTTGATAAAATCAATAAGTGCAAGTATTCCTCCTAAACCGCAGCAGCATGTTGCAACGATTCTTGTGATACCTTTTTTTGTTTCTCCCATCATAAAATTATGGATACCCAAACCACCGAGGAAGAAGCAAACTAATGCCATTGTAACCTTGTCCTTACCGTTCAAATTACCGTTTTCGCCTGAAGCTTTCTGCTTTTTAATAGCTACACCACAGCTTAAGCAAACCTCTGCATTAGGTTCAACAGCATTTCCACAATTGGAGCAATACTGGTTACCATCACCGGTTTTAACACCACAGCTAAGGCAAATCGCCTGATTATCGTTCATCTCTTTTCCACAATTTTTGCAGTACATAATATGTACCTCCTTTTATATAATTTTATTTTATAAATTACACTTAGGAATAAAAACCCAATTTATCAAAAAACCTATTGCAATAATAATAAAAACTATTCTATTAACAGATTTATTTTTAAATAAATTCCCGTCCGCAAAAAAATACAGAAGCAATATAGGAACTGACCAAAACATAGTATGATACGAAAAAGCTGTTTTAAAATCCAACCTCAACGCAGAAAGACAGGCTCTTGTCATACCGCAACCCGGGCAATAAATATCAAAAAGATAGTTCCATAAGCATGTTATATTAAAATATCTTGCAATTAAAATCAATACACCGTATACAAAAAGAAATAATATCTTTTTTAAAGAAAAATTCAATTTCATTTGTCAGCCTTCAACTTTGTCGTTTTCTTTCATGCTAAACGCAAGCGATACCATACCTACAACCAAAACAGCGATAACAACAATATTTTTTGCTATGTAAAATATTACTGAAAAGCGGAAGTAACCTGAAAATAAGCTATTCAAAAAGCTTGCAAGCGAAGAAATAATAACGCTTACCAATACAACACCCGCAGGGGCATACCAGAATTTTGTAAGAATATTTTCAGCCTTTTTCCAAAGCATGAACAAAAGTATCGCCATAGCTACAATTCCAATAAGCTCAACAACGCTTGAAAACATAGACATAAGCCAGAATATCACATTTCCAAATCCGAGATAACCTCTTATCAGATACTCCAGAAAGCTTAACACACCTTTAAAAATGAAGCTGAGCGATACAAATGCCATAAGCCCGAATCCTATTATTTTTACAAGCTCTGTCTTTTTAATAAAGCATGATACGCCTATTGCCAATGCTGCAATATAAAACAATATGTTAAAAAATCCGCCGGCACGAATAAAACCAATTACTGCATAAACAATAAATGCAATTCCCGCTATAAGATGTGCGTTTTTCTTCAGCTGTTCCATAAACAATCTTTCCTTTCCCGGAAAAATATTCATTTGATTTTTCGTTTATAATTTTAGCATAGTATTAAAATTTTGTCAACCCTTTTGTGTATTTTTTGTGAATTTGTTATAAATTATCGAACAATGTCAGAATTGCAACAAAAAAATCGGAATAAAAATTCCGATTTTTTTTATTTAAAATATTCCTTCAATGTACTAAAAAAATTCTTTCTTCCTGTATGATTGCTGCCCTCGCAAGCCTCATCAAATTTCTTTAACAAATCCTTCTGCTTCTGATTAAGCTTTTTAGGAACCTCAAGTTTAACAATTACATATTGATTGCCCACGCCGCCTCCTCTTAAGTAAGGTATTCCCTTTCCCTTAAGCATAAATTTAGCACCGTGTTGAGTTCCCTCTGGAATTGTCATTTCAATTTTTTCGCTTATTGTAGGCACTACCACTTTACCACCAAGTGCTGCCTCTGCGTATGTTATCGGAAGCTCGACATAGATATCAAAGCCCGAACGCTTGAAAATTTTATCAGGAGTAACCTGAATTTCAATGTAAAGGTCTCCCATTGGTCCATTATTTTTACCCGGTTCACCTTCACCGCGAAGCGTTATTGCCTGACCGTCGTCAATACCTGCAGGTATATTTATTTCAATCTTCTTTGTTTTTCTTTCAACACCGTTTCCGTTACAGTTCTTACACGGATTTTTTATAATTTTACCTGTACCGTTACAGCTTGGGCATGTGCCAGTTGTCTGAATATTTCCGATAGGCGTTCTTTGTACCTTTCTGACTGTTCCGCTTCCGTTACAGCCTGAACATGTTTCAGGACTTGTGCCTTTAGCAGCACCGCTTCCGTTACATTCAGAACATCTTTCATTTTTAGTTACTGAAATTTCTTTTTTTACACCGAAAACCGATTCTTTAAACGAAATTTTAACAGACTTCTGAAGGTCTCTTCCTCTTTGCTGACCGTTTCTTCTGGTACCGCCGCCTCCAAAACCACCAAAGCCGTCTCCAAAAAACGAATCGAATATATCTCCAAAATCTCCGAAGCCGCTAAAACCTCCGCCGAAGCCGCCTCCACCTGCAGACTGGTCAAATGCCGCATGACCAAATTGATCATACTGCTGTCTTTTCTGAGGGTCAGACAAAACCGCATATGCTTCATTTGCCTCTTTAAATTTAGCTTCAGCTTCTTTATCGCCCGGATGGAGATCGGGGTGATATTGCTTTGCGACCTTTCTGTATGCTTTTTTTAAATCGTCCTCAGTAGCATTTTTTGAAACGCCGAGGACTTCATAATAATCTCTTTTTTCTGCCATGTGTAATCTGCCTTTCACAACATTTGCGCAGACCGACAGCATATGCTGTCAATCTGCGCCTTTAAAATCAACTATTTGTTGTCTTCATCCACAACTGTGTAATCAGCTTCATAAGCATCATCATCATTTGCTGACTGCTGTGCTCCATTCATATCAGGACCTGCACCGTCTGCAGCACCCGGATTTGCCTGGGCATATATTTTCTGAGCAACATCATTGAATTTCTTTGTAAGCTCATCACTTGCAGCTTTAATAGCGTCTGTATCTGTACCCTTGAGAGCTTCTTTTAACTTATCAACCTCTGCCTGTATTCCGGAAACCTCTTCAGGACTTAATTTATCTTTAACTTCTCCCAATGTTTTTTCTGTCTGATAAACAAGACTATCAGCCTGGTTTCTGATTTCTATTCCTTCTTTTTTCTTTTTATCCTCTGCCGCAAACTGTTCTGCTTCTTTTACTGCCTTGTCAATATCAGCGTCTGTAAGATTTGTTGAAGCTGTAATTGTAATCTTCTGTTCTGCACCTGTTCCCAAATCCTTCGCGCTTACATGAACGATACCGTTAGCGTCAATATCAAAGGTAACTTCAATCTGAGGTACTCCTCTTGGAGCCGGAGCGATACCTGAAAGCTGGAAGTTTCCAAGAGTTTTATTATCTGCTGCCATTTCCCTTTCACCCTGAAGGATATGAATATCAACAGCTGTCTGATTATCAGCAGCAGTTGAGAAAATCTGGCTTTTCTTTGCAGGAATTGTTGTATTTCTTTCAATAAGCTTTGTGCAAACGCCGCCTAATGTTTCAATACCGAGTGAAAGTGGTGTAACATCAAGAAGAAGAACATCTTTTACATCACCTGCAAGAACGCCTGCCTGAATAGCAGCACCAACAGCAACACATTCGTCAGGATTGATACCCTTGAACGGCTCTTTACCGATGAAGTTTTTAACAGCTTCCTGTACAGCAGGTATTCTTGAAGAACCGCCAACAAGTAAAACTTTTGCAATGTCTCCCGGCTGAAGTCCTGCATCAGAAAGTGCCTGTTTTGTAGGAATCATAGTTTTTTCAACAAGGTCAGCAGTAAGCTGATCAAATTTCGCTCTTGTAAGTGTCATATCAAGGTGCTTAGGACCTGTTTCATCAGCTGTGATAAACGGAAGGTTAATATTTGCTGTTGCAACGCCTGAAAGCTCAATTTTAGCCTTTTCAGCAGCTTCCTTAAGTCTCTGAAGCGCCATTTTATCTTTTCTTAAATCAATTCCGTTTTCTTTCTGGAATTCATCTGCAAGGTAGTTCATTACTCTTTCGTCGAAGTCATCACCACCGAGACGGTTGTTACCGTTTGTAGCAAGAACTTCAAATACACCATCGCCAATTTCAAGAATTGAAACATCGAATGTACCGCCGCCAAGGTCATAAACCATAATTTTATGCTCACTGTCCTTATCAAGACCGTATGCAAGAGCTGCTGCAGTAGGCTCGTTTATAATTCTGAGAACTTCCAGACCTGCGATT
>CAZHZL010000091.1:2944-8451 GCA_964537245.1 uncultured Oscillospiraceae bacterium | reverse complement strand
ACGCATTTGTCAATACTTTTTTTCATATGTAACAAAGTTGTAAAGTTTCTGACACTTTAAAGAAACTTTGTGTAACATAACCTTATAAAGTATACAATTTTTATATGAATTTTTAGTGAAAAAATCTTATAATTTCGGATTTTTTTAAATCATTTAATGAGCGGGCGACCCTGTAAGAATCGCCCATTCTTTGATTACATACCGAACTTCTTCTTGAATTTTTCAACGCGTCCGCCTGTATCAACGAGCTTCTGTCTTCCTGTATAGAAAGGATGACATTTAGCACAGATTTCAACACGAACATTTTCTTTTGTAGAGCCAACTTCATAAACTGCACCGCAAGCACAGGTTATAGTTGTTTTTTCATACTTTGGATGTATTCCTTCTCTCATGAGCTTTTTCCTCCTATACTAATTCAATAACAGACATCAAAGCTGCGTCGCCGCGGCGTTCATAAGTTTTGATTATTCTTGTATAACCGCCGTTTCTTTCCTGATATTTAGGTGCGATTTCTTCAAAAAGCTTTGTAACAACATCTTCTTTTGTAATAAAAGAGAGCGCCTGTCTTCTTGAATGTAATGTATTGGTTTTTCCCAAAGTTATCATTTTTTCAGCTAATGCTCTTGTTTCTTTAGCTCTTGCTACTGTTGTTTCAATTTTACCGTGTTCCAAAAGAGCTGTTGTAAGGTTTTTAAGCATAGCCATTCTGTGGTCGGTAGGGCGACCTAATTTTCTTTTATTAGCCATTTGTAATTTCCCCCTTTACACCGGTTTATTCTTCTTCTTCAGCCAGTGATAATCCCAAAGCTTCAAGCTTAGCGATAACCTCTTCCATAGATTTTCTGCCAAGGTTTCTGACTTTGATCATTTCTTCCTGAGTTTTCTTTGAAAGATCTTCAACATTATTTATACCTGCTCTCTTAAGACAATTATAAGAACGAACAGAAAGGTCGAGATCTTCAATAGTCATTTCAAGGACTTTTTCTTTATAATCTTCTTCTTTTTCAACCATAATATTGCTGCGGCGAGCTTCTTCGGATAATCCAACAAAAAGCTCTAAATGCTCTGACATTATTTTCGCAGCCCAGCCAACAGCTTCATCAGCTGTCATAACGCCGTTTGTCCAGACTTCAAGCGTCAGCTTATCGTTGTCGGTTCTGTTACCTACTCTCACATTTTCAACGGTTGAATTAACCTTTTTAACAGGAGTGTAGATTGAATCAACAGGAATTGCGCCGACAGGAAGCGCCGGATTTTTATTATTTTCAGAAGAGATGTAACCGATTCCTTTATCTAAAACGATTTCCATTCTGAATTTTGCAGTATTGTTAAGTGTACAGATATGAAGCTCCGGATTCATAATCTCAACTTCAGCGTCAGGCTTTATATCGCCTGCTGTAAGTTCACATTCGCCGCAAGCTTCAAGCACAACTGTTTTCGGACCTTCACAATGCAGTTTTGCCGCAATATTTTTTACATTCAAAATTATTTCGGTAACATCTTCTTCAACGCCCGGAATGGTTGAAAACTCATGAACTACACCGTCAATCTTAACACTTGTCGGAGCTACGCCTTCAAGTGAAGAAAGAAGGATTCTTCTCATGCTGTTTCCGAGTGTTGTACCGTAACCTCTGTTTAACGGAGACAATGAAAATTTAGCGTAATCACCTGAAGGTGAGCTGCCTAAAAATTCAATATTTGGTTTTTCGATTGAAATCATTGTTTGACCCTCCCTCACCCTTTCGGGTGTATTTTCTATGATCGTAAATTACTGTAATGTGAGATTTACTTGCAAACAATCTACGGGTCTTTTCAAATTTAACAACATTACGCTGCCAAAGATACCAAAAAAGGTATCCCGGCAAACACGCAGTTATTATTTTGAATACAACTCGACGATAAGATGCTCTTCAACTTCAAAATCAATGTCATCTCTCTGAGCCATAGCAACAACCTGACCTGTGAGAGTGTTTCTGTCCATATCTAACCACTTCGGAACAATTCTTGATGAATTTGCTTCAACGATTTCTTTTATTCTGTCAGAACTCTTTGATTTTTCCTTAAGTGTGATAACATCGCCGACTTTAACGCGATATGAAGGTATATCAACTCTGTTTCCGTTCACGAGAATGTGACCGTGATTTACCATCTGTCTTGATTCTCTTCTTGTGTTTGAAAGTCCAAGTCTGAATACTACGTTATCCAATCTTGATTCCAAAATTGAAAGAAGATTTTCACCGGCAATACCCGGCATTTTTGTAGCAAGTTCATAATATTTTCTGAACTGTTTTTCGAGCATACCGTATATAAATTTAACTTTCTGCTTTTCATTGAGCTGACGACCGTATTCGCTCTGTTTTCTTCTCATAGGCTTTGGATTTCTGTTAGAGCTTTTATCAATTCCCATAACAGCAGGTGAGATGCCTAAAGTTCTACATCTTTTCAATATAGGCTGCATATTCTTAGCCATTATACATTCCTCCTAACTTCAAAAATTCAAATTAAACTCTTCTTCTTTTTGGTGGTCTGCAACCGTTGTGTGGTATAGGAGTTACATCCTTAATCATAACAACGTCCAAACCTGCTGTCTGAAGCGCTCTGATAGCAGCTTCTCTTCCTGCACCCGGACCTTTAACAAATACTTCAACAGTTTTAAGTCCGTGCTCCATAGCAGCTTTTGCAGCTGTTTCAGCAGCCATCTGAGCTGCGAAAGGAGTATTTTTCTTTGAACCTCTGAAGCCGAGTCCGCCTGCACTTGCCCAAGACAAAGCATTTCCTGCTACGTCTGTGATTGTAACAATTGTATTATTGAAAGAAGACTGAATATGCACACAACCTTTTTCTATGTGCTTCTTCTCTTTTCTTCTTCTGGTTGTTTTTTTAACCGCTTTAGCCATTTTAATTTATCATTCCTTTCACTGAAACTTTAAAAACAGATCAATTATTTCTTCTTATTTGCCATAGTCTTTCTAGGACCTTTTCTTGTTCTGGCATTTGTTTTTGATCTCTGACCACGACAAGGTAAACCTTTTCTGTGTCTCTGGCCTCTGTAACATCCAATTTCAATCAAACGTTTGATGTCCATAGCAGTGTCACGGCGAAGATCACCTTCAACTTTAAAGTTTTTGTCAATATTATCTCTGAGTTTTGCCACTTCATCGTCTGTAAGGTCTTTAACTCTTGTATCAGGATTAACACCTGTTTCAGCCAAAATTTTTCTTGAAGAGGACAAACCGATACCGTAAATATAAGTTAAACCGATTTCAACTCTTTTTTCTCTTGGCAAATCGATACCAGCTATTCTTGCCATATTAAACTTGCACCTCCTGAGTGTTTTTTAAATTAAAAAATTTAGTTTTTGCGGCGTTTTACGCCTTGTGTTTTAAAAATTTAGTTTTCACTTTTTTATTTTTAAAAGCAAATGTTTTATATAAAAGATTTATAAGATATATTATCCTATACAGCCGCACCTTTTCATAAAAAATTTGATTTTATACTGAAAAATATTTTCCTACCGTATAGGACCTTATTAACCCTGTCTCTGTTTATGCTTAGGGTTTTCGCAAATAACCATTATGTTACCTTTTCTGCGAATAACTTTACATTTTTCACAAATTTTTTTAACTGATGGTCTTACTTTCATTTTCATTTACCTCCATCTTTGTCACAAACCTATGTGTGTACATTGTTTATTAGCTTAATTTTAATTCTTGCCTTACTTTGCTCTCCAGATTATTCTGCCTTTTGTGAGGTCGTAAGGTGACATCTCAAGTGTAACCTTATCGCCCGGCAAAATACGAATATAATGCATTCTGAGCTTACCGGATATATGCGCTGTGATTTTATGACCGTTTTCAAGTTCAACTATGAACATTGCGTTCGGCAAAGCTTCAAGCACAGTACCTTCTAACTCAAGTACATCATCTTTAGCCATACTTTTTCCCTCCGTGTTTATTGCGTAATCACTTTATTTATGCGTATTTCAGGATGAATTTTTGTCATTATCCTTTAACATTTTTCTGAGTTCAGCGTTTGTTATCTTTTCGCCTGCACTCAGCTTAAGTGCTATTCGCTCACTTGCATGACCTGAAAATTCAAGATGCTTTATTTTTTTCTTTTTAGGATTTTCAAGCTTTCTTAAAGAGCCGTCTGCAATATAAACGTAAGCCTCATCTATTATTCCGACAATCATAAAGATGCGTCCTTTGTCACGCCCGCTTTCAGATAAAACTAAGTCTCCGATTTTATACATCAGGTCTACCTCCTTAAAGCGTCGTCAGAATTATAGGTTCCTCTTTTGTGATAAGAATTGTATTTTCATAGTGTGCAGCATACTTCCCGTCGGCAGTGCGGATAGTCCATCCGTTTTTCTCATCGCAGTCCACTTCATATGCGCCCATATTTACCATAGGCTCAACAGCTATTGTCATATTGGAAACAAGTCTTGCACCCTTTCCTTTAACACCAAAGTTCGGAACTGAAGGACCTTCGTGAAGATTTGCACCTACACCGTGACCTTCCAAATCACGAACGATTGAGAAGCCGTTTTTTTCTACATAAGTCTGGATTGCTTCTGATATATCACCGACTCTGTTACCGTCCACAGCATTTTTTATCCCTATATAAAAGCTTTCACGCGTAACCTCAACGAGCTTTTTAACTTCATCGGAAACATTTCCGACAATTACCGTATCGGCACAGTCGCCGTGATAGCCTTTATAGCAGGCACCGCAGTCTATACTTACAATATCGCCTTCCTGTATCACTCTGTTGTGAGAGGGAATACCGTGAACAACTTCATCATTCACAGAAACACATATATGTTTAGGAAAGCCGTTGTATTTATAGAAAGAAGCGGTTGCTCCGCATTTTGAGATAAACTCTGCAGCAATCTTATCAAGCTGTAAAGTTGTAACTCCGGGTTTGACAGCCTCAAGTGCCTTTGTAAGCGCGCCTTTGGTTATCTGCCCCGCCTTCTTCATAAGAAGGATTTCTTCTTTGTTTTTTATATATATCATACATTTACACCAAGTGCTGTAAATACACTTTTTTTAGTTTTCGCCACTGTTTCCAAACCTTTTACCTCAGTAAGAAGATTTTTCTCTTTGAAGAATGAAACAAGCGGTTCAGTTTCCTTTTTGTAAATCGAAATTCTCTTGCGGATTATATCCTCTTCATCATCAGACCTCTTTACCAATGCACCGCCGCACACATCACATACTCCATCCGTTTTCGGAGGATTAGACTTAATATGATAAGTGCTTCGGCATTTTGAACATTCGCGTCTGCCGGTGAGTCTTTCGATTATTTCTTCTTCGGAAACACTCAGCAATAAAACCGTATCCAGCTTTATGCCATAATCCGTAAGGTGAGTTGCCTGCTCAATGTTGCGTGGAAACCCGTCTAAAATATATCCGTTTTTACAATCGTCTTTTTTCAGACGGTCAAGCAGAATTTCAACAATTACCTCATCGGGAACAAAATTTCCTTTTGATATAAGTGCGTCA
>CAZHZL010000091.1:0-2844 GCA_964537245.1 uncultured Oscillospiraceae bacterium | reverse complement strand
AATTTCAACAATTACCTCATCGGGAACAAAATTTCCTTTTGATATAAGTGCGTCAATCATTTCTCCACGCTTGCTGCCGCTTGCTATTTCAGTTCTGAGCAAAGCACCTGTCGAAATTGTGGGAATTTTAAGAGCTTCGGATAATTCTTTTGCCATCGTACCTTTTCCGGCACCCGGTGCTCCCAATATTGTTAAAATCATTTTAGCCGCCGTACCTTTCTTTTCTATTCGGGGCAGTTTTTTAAAAGCTTCCCCGAAGGTCATTCACCAAAACGGTCTGACTTCAATTAGTCAAGGAATCCCTTATAATGTCTCATAAGCATCTGAGATTCAATCTGTCTTACAGTTTCAAGTGCAACACCGATAACGATAAGGATTGAGGTACCGCCGAATGAGAATGCAGGGTTAATCTTTGTAAAGAATGTTGGAAGGATAGCAATCATAGCGATAACGAAAGCACCTATCCATGTAATTCTGTGAAGAACCTTTGCGATAAACTCACTTGTCGGTTTACCGGGTCTGATACCCGGAATAAATCCACCGTTGTTTTTGATATTGTTTGAAACTTCGATTGGATTGAACTGTATTTCTGTATAGAAAAATGTAAATGCTATAATGAGTATGAAGTACAATACTGAGTAGAACGGATGTCCCGGTGAGAACCAGGAAATAAGTCCACCCCAGATTCCGCCCGATGCAGCGTCTTTACCGAACATCTGACCGAGTGTAGCAGGGAATGCCATCAAAGATACCGCAAAGATGATAGGCATAACGCCTGACATCATAATCTTAAGCGGAATATTTGTGCTCTGACCGCCGTACATTTTTCTGCCACGGGTAATCTTTGCATACTGTACAGGAATTCTTCTTTCAGAATTATCGAAAAATACGATAAGACCGATTATTAATACTGCTATAACAGCAACTACAACGAGCATAATCCAGTTTTTTGTATTTCCGATAAGTGCCTGTATTCCGCCAGGTAAGCCTGAAAGGATACCTGCGAAGATGATAAGGGAAATACCGTTGCCAACGCCCTTTTCGTTAATCTGCTCACCAAGCCACATAAGGAATGCAGTACCTGCTGTGAACGAAAGAACAACAACGAAGAATGTAAGAACATTCTTTTGAGCTGCTACTGTAAGCCACAAGCCTGTTGCCTGAACGAAAGCAAGAATAACTGTTACATAACGAGTCCATCTCGCAATAATCTTTCTGCCTTCTTCACCCTCTTTAGAAAGTCTTTCTAAAGCAGGGATAGCAACTGTAAGAAGCTGCATAATAATTGATGAGTTGATATATGGGGTAATACTCATTGCGAATATTGTCGCATTCTGCAATGCCTGACCTGAAACTATGTTTGCAAGACCAAACAATGAAGAATTGTTTCCGCCGAAAATTGTTTCGAGCAATTCTCTGTTAACAAACGGAACCGGAATATGTGCGCCAAATCTGAAAACAACCAACAGAAGAACTGTATATAAGATTTTCTTTCTTAAATCAGGAATCTTCCATGCGTCTTTTAATATGCGTAACATATTAAATCACCTCTGTCTTTCCGCCTAAAGCATTAATCTTTTCAGCAGCTGATTTTGTAAATCTTGCAGCTTTTACGGTAAGCTTCTTGGTTAATTCTCCTCTATTCAAAACTACTATTCCGTCATTTACCTTTGAAATAACACCGGTATCAAGCAAAAGTTCTGCTGTAACTTCTGTTCCATTTTCAAATCTTTCGAGATCACCGATTGTAATTTCTGTATAATTCTTGCTGAAATGGTTTATAAAACCTCTTTTTGGAAGTCTTCTAGCCAAAGGCATCTGTCCGCCTTCAAAGCCCGGTCTTACACCGCCGCCTGATCTGGCTTTCTGACCTTTATGTCCTTTACCTGCCTGTTTACCGTTACCGGATGCATGACCTCTACCTTTTCTGTAGCGTTTCTTTGTGCTTCCGGTTGCAGGTGATAATTCATTGATTTTCATGGTATAAATACACCTCCATAAATTTTTGTGCTTTCGAAATGTAAATTACATTTCTTCTACGTCTAAAAGATATGATACTTTTTTAACCATACCTCTGATCTGAGGTGTATCGTTATGGATTTTTTCATCTCTTATTTTTTTCAAGCCGAGTGCATTGGCAGTTTTGATATGACTGTCAAGGCGTCCAATCAGGCTTTTCTTTAAAACAACTTTAATTTTAGCCATTTTTTTGTCCCCGAGCTCTCAGTTAAGTCCTGAAAGCTGCTCCTTTCTTATCAAATACAAAATAACTTAAAAGCTTATTTAACGATTTCTGCCGGAGTTTTGCCTCTTTTATCGGCTGCTTCTTTTAAACTCATAAGGTTCTTGAGACCTTCGATTGTTGCACAAACAACATTTCTTGGATTGTTTGATCTCAAGCATTTTGTTCTGATATCTCTGATACCAGCGAGCTCAACAACTGCTCTTACAGCACCGCCGGCGATAACACCGGTACCTTCTGCTGCCGGTTTAAGAAGAACTCTGCCTGCACCAAACTCACCGATTACTTCGTGAGGAATTGATGTTTTGTAAAGAGCAACTTCAACCATATTTTTCTTAGCATCTTCGATACCTTTTCTGATAGCGTCAGGAATTTCGGCAGCTTTACCCATACCGCATCCTACTCTACCGTTTTCGTCGCCTACAACAACCAAAGCTGAAAAACGGAATGTTCTACCACCCTTAACAACCTTAGCAACTCTGTTTAAAGCAACTACTTTTTCTTTTATATCCAATACTGTTGGATCTATCTTTGTTTGATTCACGTTTTCTTCTCCTCCTTATCGAGTTCTATTAGAACTGAAGTCCGCCTTCTCTGGCTCC
>CAZHZL010000090.1:0-8910 GCA_964537245.1 uncultured Oscillospiraceae bacterium | reverse complement strand
GCAGGCTCGGCAGAAACAACAAAGTATCCCATAAGCATTCCTATCGGTATAAGCATACTTTTGAATGAACTTTTTGATATCATTGCACCAATCAGTCTTCCGGCAGGCATAAAACCGACATTTGCACCTGTTAAAAACAATACAAGACCGATATATGTATATAAAAATCCAATACACATTTTTATAACATTGTGTATATGGAATTTTTTTGTAATAAGCTGAAACAGTATGAAAAGAAAAACAATAGGCACAAAAGCAATCATTATTTCTTTTGCGTATATCGGAAGTGCATGGGTGAATTGTTTGAATGCTTCTACTGTATTAAGTACATTTGTTATTTCGTAACCGGTGGTGGTGGGCTGCGGTTTATAGAAGATACTTAAAAGAAGTACTGAAACGATAGGTCCTATACTGCATAGGGCAACCAAACCAAAGCTATGCTCGCCGGTGTGTTTTCCTTTTTTATTTGCAGCAAGACCAGCGCCTAAAGCCATTATAAAAGGAACTGTAATAGGGCCTGTTGTAACTCCGCCCGAATCAAAGGCAGTTGGTATAAACTCTTTCGGTGCAAAAACTGCCATTACGATAATAATGGTGTAGAATAATATAAGTAAAGTTCTTAAAGAAAGCTCTTTTTTATTTCTTATGAGAGAAATACTCAGAAAAACACCTACGCCAATTCCAACACATACAATGAGCATTGTGTTGGGAATTGTAGGCACTTGTTCAGCCAGAACCTGTAAATCAGGTTCCGAAACGGTGATAAAAAAACCGAGGATAAAACATATAGCAAGGGGAATCATAATTTTTTTGTTTTTGCTGAGAGACTTACCAATTCCATCTCCCAGCGGCTCCATAGATATTCCCGAGCCAACAGTAAAAAAACTCATCCCGAGGATAAGCATAACAGTACCGAGCAAAAACATAACAAGCACCCCTGTGGCAAGCGGTATGCAGGTGACAGAAAGAAGCAGAACTATTAACGCAATTGGTATAACAGAACTGAACGCTTCTTTAATTGATGAAAAAATATGTGTCATTATATCATAACTCCTAAAAAATGTAAAAACATCATTTGTAATCATATATATTATAACATATTTTATAAAAAAAAGCAAGCGCTGAAATAAAAAATATAAAAATATTTGTATGTACTTTGAAAACAAAATAATTAAATATCAGGTTTTTTTGCTTATTAAAAGCGAAAAATTCCATTTACAAACAGTTTTATCCGTGGTATTATAATGGTAATTATAAAATCCAAAGGGGGACTTTGTTATGGAAAAAATTCGTGTTGGTGTTGTAGGTCTCGGACATAGAGGTCGTCATATGTTTAAACTGTCGGCAGACGGGTTTGATTTTGTTATTCCTGCCGCAGCTTGCGATATAAGACCACACAACTGGTATGAAAAGCAGTGGCTTTCAGATAAAGCTTTTTCGGAATATTTTCCCGACGCACAGTTTTATGAAAGCTATGACGAAATGCTTGAAAAAGCAAATCTTGATGTTGTTATAGTAGAGACAGGAGCAGATATTCACGCTGAATTCTGTAAAAAAGCATTGGAAAAAAATATCAATGTTCTTACTGATATTCCTGTTGTTGCTAACTTACAGGAGGCAGAAGATTTGTGGAAGGCAGAACAGAAATCGTCTGCTATTATTTCAGTAGGAGCAAATCCTAATGAACAGAAGTTTGTTCTTTTACTCAAAGAATTTTACGAAAAGGGCTTGCTCGGAAATCCGTATTATATGGAAGCTGAATATATTCACTGGAGTCTGCCTCAGAGTACCGAAAGCATTCATCTTAACGAAAACGGTGACTGGAGAAAGCTTCTTATCCCTATTCGTTACTGCACACATTCTTTAGGACCGCTTCTTACTATTGTTAATGAGGATTTGAGAAAAGTAAGCTGTATGGGAACAGGAATGCATGCCGCAGATGGCTATAAAGCAAAAAAAGACGACATGATGTCTGCACAGTTCCAGACAGAATCAGGAATTATCATCCGTTTTATTCGTAACGGAAGATGCAGAGCAAAAATCGGTCATCATAATTACAGAGTATTCGGTACTGAAGGATATATGGAGAGAATAGAAAGATTTGACAAGCCTGTTATCAGATATAACTCTATGAAAGAACTTGATACGGAGCTTAAAGAAATCGGAGGAGAATATATGCCTCCTGCATATGCAAACAATCCTAAAGCTGTCGGACACGGCGGACTTGATTATGCGCTTTTAGACCATTTCTATGACGCTGTATTAAACGGTAAGCCTGCACCTATTTCATTAAGAGAAGGTCTTGCCATGACTTTACCGGGAATATACGCAGAAGAATCTGCAAAACGCGGTGGAGAAGTTGTTACAATGTATTATCCTTGGGATAAAGAATGGTCAACTGAAATAAAATAATTAATATAAATAAAAAAATTCCCGAAAAAGCAGCTTTCGGGAATTTTTTTTGGACGAAGAAAAAATAGTGCAGAACGGACAAACTGAACCCGTAGGGGTTACCCGAAGGCGTACAAAGGTACGCCGAGAGGTGAAGTTTGTTCGTAACATAAAGCATTTTTATATTAAAATTTGTTGTCCAAATAAACCTTGAAAATTTCATCTGACTGTTTATTTTTGGCTATTTCATAATAAGGGTTTACGCTTTATGCGGTCTGTGCATTTTGTCACAGTCCCTTATTATGCTTTAAAATCTTCAGGTCTTTTGGTGTTCTTATTGAAATGATAAATTATAGCATCAACGCTTCTTTTTGAACTGAGTCCGTCACCGTATGGGTTGACAGCTTTAGCCATACTGTCGTATGCTTCTTTATCTGTAAGTAAGGTTTTTGCCATAGTATAGATATCTTCTTCCATTATGCCTGCAAGCTTAACAGTTCCTGCTGTAACAGCCTCAGGTCTTTCTGTTTCGTGTCTTAAAACAAGAACAGGCTTTCCTAAGGATGGCGCTTCCTCCTGAAGTCCGCCGGAGTCTGTCATAACCATATACGCTCTGTCCATAAGATTATGAAGCTCACAAACGTCAATCGGGTCAATAAGATGTACATTTTCCATACCCGAAAGTGTGCTGAAGGCAACCTCCCTTACAGCCGGATTCAAGTGAACAGGGTATACAATCTGAATTTCGTCTTTAAATTCTTCAGCAAGTCTTTTGAGTGCGTTACAGATATTGTGAAGCGGTTCGCCTAAGTTTTCTCTTCTGTGTGCTGTAACAACAATTACCTTTTTATTGTAATCAAGATTTTTCAGTACATCATTATTGAAAACATAGTCTTTTTTTACAGTAGTTTTTAACGCGTCTATAACTGTGTTACCTGTGATATAAATGTTTTCTTCCTTAACGCCTTCCCCAAGAAGATTTTTTTTATTCTGAACAGTAGGAGAGAAATGCAGGCTTGAAATCTGACCTGTGAGCTTTCTGTTCATTTCTTCAGGGAACGGAGAATAAATATCATAAGTACGGAGTCCTGCTTCGATGTGACCTACTGCAACCTGATTGTAAAATGCCGCAAGCGCGCCAGCAAAGGTTGTGGTTGTGTCACCGTGAACAAGAACTATATCGGGCTTTTCTTTTCCGATTATTTCGTATAAGCCTGTAAGAACATTTGCTGTTATATCAACAAGCGTTTGTCTGTTTTTCATTATATTAAGGTCGTAATCAGGCTTTATGTCAAATATTTCGAGTACCTGGTCAAGCATTTGTCTATGCTGCGCTGTAACAGCAACAATAGATTCAATTTCTTCTCTGCTCTCAAGCTCTTTTACAAGCGGAGCCATTTTTATAGCTTCCGGTCTTGTACCGAAAACTGTTATAACTTTTATTTTTTTCATTTCTTTTTTCTCTCTTTTTCCTTTTTTACTGGAGTTTAGTTATCTTCTTTTTTCAGATTATCCATAAACTCATCTTCGCATTTTTTGTTGTTAACATAAAATTTTATTGCAATGCAATACACAACAGATACTAAAAGCATAAGACACATACGCTTCCAGCCCTCTGTAACCCACACTATTGAGGTGAGCGACAAAAGTCCGCTTATACTGCAAAGTATTCCTACAGCTTCTCTCTGATTAAAGCCTGCGTCCACAAGTCTGTGGTGAAGATGTGACCTGTCGGGAGCCATAATAGGCTTTTTGTGCTTAATTCTTCTGAATATAGCGAAGCTTGTATCAAAAATAGGAAGTGCTAACACTATAAACGGAATAAGGATATTTATTGCTGCATAGCTTTTGAAAAATCCGTCAACGGAAAGCGTTGCGAGCATATAGCCCAAAAACAGTGCGCCTGTATCACCCATAAATATTTTCGCCGGATTTATGTTATACGGCAAAAATCCGATTGTTGCACCTGCAATTGCAGCTAAAGGAATTATTGTTGTTGTGCTTCCTGTCGATAACGCCACTATCACAAGACAAACTGATGAAATTGCCGCAATTCCGCCTGCAAGCCCGTCAAGCCCGTCAATAAGATTAAGCGCATTTGTAAGACCGATTATCCATATAATAGTGATAGGCACAGATAAAGAGCCAAGCGTCATAAATGCTTTTTCGGAAAGAAAATTAGGGTTTGTCAAAAATTCTATCCGAAGACCCATAGCAACAGGAATAACTGCTGCTACAAGCTGCAAAAGAAGCTTCACTGAAGCTTTTATTGCGTATTTGTCATCTATAATACCTGTGACAACAAGCACTGTAGCGCCTATAAGTATTCCCAAGTGCTTATATTCAATAGCCGGAGTAAAGCAAAGATAGCTTACTAAAAATCCGAAAAATATGGATAAGCCGCCCATTCTGGGGATAGGTACCTTATGCATTCTTCTTTCGTCTCTCGGTACATCTACCGCACCTATTTTAAAAGCAATAATACGAACAACCGGGACTGACATATACGAAAGAAAAAACGCAACTGCAAGGCTTAGTAACATTAAATTTTTGCTATCCACTTTTTATCACTTGATTCCTTTCGATTATTTTATTCTTCTTCCAGAGCGTCAGCAAGCCAGAACTCTGCAATGTCAAGAGCCTTGAACATTCCTTCTCTTTCAACCTGCTTTACAATTCTTTCCTTTGTACCGCCTGTATTTGTCTGAAGCGAAATTGTGATTTTAGATGTTATATCATAGTTTCCTTCTTTTTCTGTTCCTGTGACATTCATCATAACAACATAGCTGTCTTCGGGGTTACCGTAGTAGATTATATTATCTTTTCTTACAAGCATTTTGCCCTTGTAGGTAAGATATTTTTTTTCATCTGCCATTATTTTCAAAACCTTTCTGAAATTTTTTAAAAAGCTTATCTGAAAATACACTGGTCTCTTCCCGGTCCTACGCCGATGATTGAAACCTTTGTATCAAGAAGCTCTTCAATTCTTAAAATATATTTTTTAGCATTTTCCGGGAGCTTGTCAAATTCTTTTATATCGGAAATATCGCCTTCAAAGCCCGGCAATGTTTCATAAATCGGCTCACAGCCTTCAAGCTCTTCAATTGAAGCAGGGAAGTCGTTTAATATTTCTCCGTTTTTCTTGTATGCAACGCAAATCTTAAGCTCGCCGATTTCGGATAATGTATCAAGCTTGTTGAGTGCAATTTCGGTAAGTGAATTTACGCGGACAGAGAACTTCATAATTACAGCGTCAAACCAGCCGCATCTTCTCGGTCTCCCTGTTACTGTTCCGAATTCAAAGCCTTTTTCTCTGATAAGGTCGCCTGTTTCATCAAAAAGCTCTGTCGGGAAAGGACCTTTACCTACACGGGTTGTATACGATTTACATACGCCAATGCAGGAGTCAATCATTGTAGGTCCGATACCTGCGCCGATACAGAAGCCGCCTGCAACAGGGTGTGATGATGTAACAAACGGATATGTCCCCATATCAAGATCAAGAAGTGTAGCCTGTGCGCCTTCAAAAAGAACCTTTTTGTTTTCTTTTATTGCATTATATACCAGAACTGTTGTATCGCAAACATATTTTGAAAGCTTCTCAGCATATGCGCTGTATTCTTCAAAAATCTTGTCAGCACTCATTTCTTCTCCGCCGTAAACCTTTGTCATAATCGCATTTTTAAGCGGTAATACAGCTTCTAATTTCTTCTTGAAAATTTCTTTATCTATAAGGTCGCACATACGGATACCGCTTCTTTCAGCTTTATCCATATAGCAAGGACCGATACCGCTTTTTGTAGTACCGATTTTTGCGTCGCCTCTCATATTTTCCGATAATTCATCCATAGCAATATGATATGGCATAATGATATGTGCACGCTTGTCTATTTTTAAATTTTCAACGCTTATTCCCTTTGAAATAAAGCCTTCAATTTCCCCAAGTAAAACCTTTGGGTCGATAACAACACCGTTACCTATAACACAAAGTGTATTTTTATTGAGGATACCTGACGGAATAAGGCGAAGCTTATAAGTAACTCCGTCAGCCTTGATTGTGTGACCTGCGTTGTTTCCTCCTTGTGCTCTTACAACCACATCGGACTGACAAGCATATACATCTATAATTTTACCTTTGCCTTCGTCTCCCCATTGAGTACCAATAACTACTTTACTTGACATTTTTTTCAATCCCTTCTATTGATAACCGATTTAAGAGGGTGCCGCGTTTTACGGCATCCTCTTATGTTTTAATTACATTATTTGCTTTCTTTTTCTTCCAAGAATTTATTCATTTTTTCGATAAGCTCATCACAGTCGGTTGCGTGTACCATACAAGCTTCTTCGATTGTTTCACCGCTTGCGGCAGGGCAGCCGAGACAGTGCATTCCGATTGCAAAGAAAAACGGAGCAAGCTCTGCGTCAACCTTTAAAACATCTGAAATTATCATATCTTTTGTAATTTTCTGCATAATTATTTTCTCCTTGTCTGTAATTAATAATATTTATACTTTACTATTATAACACCAAATACCAAAAAAAGTCAAGTCATTATACAAAAAAATAACTTTTTGTTGTAATAAAATATAAATTTGTCAAGTATTTGCTTGACACAGAAGCTTTTTTATGTTAAAATAACAAAGATAGAATTTCAGAAGCAGGTGCTCAGGAGGTGAGTTTTATAAACAGATTTTTTACCGATGAAGAAATAATTGATAATCATCTTACCTTAAAGGGTGATGAAGTTCATCATATAAGAAATGTGCTTAAGCTTAAGGCAGGCGAAAATGTCAGCTGCGTAAAAGGAAGCCGTGAATACATACTTTTGATAAAGGAAATCTCAAAGGATAATGTATTGTTTGAGGTTGTCGGCGAGAATGAAAGCGGAAGCGAAAATCCATTTTCAATAACTCTGTTTCAGGGAACTCCCAAAGGTGATAAGGCTGAATTTATTATTGAAAAAGCGACCGAAGCGGGTGCAAATTTTGTATATATCGTAAATACCTTAAGAAGCGTTGCAAAGCTTACAAACGAAAATCTTAAGAAAAAACAGGAGAGATTTTCAAAAATCGCAGAATCGGCAGCCTGTCAGTCGGGCAGACTTGCAATTCCAGAAGTGAAATGCTTTCTGAAGGTTTCGGATATAGACTTTTCAGCGTTTGACCTTCTGATACTTTGCTACGAGGACGAAGACAAAACAACCTTGAAAAAGGTGCTTTCGGAAAACAGAGATAAGAAAAACATCGGTGCTTTCATAGGTCCCGAAGGCGGAATTGACGCTGATGAGGTTAGCTTCCTTTTAGAAAAAGGCTTTGTATGCGCCTCTTTGGGGAAGAGAATTTTAAGATGTGAAACGGCAGGGCTTTATACTGTCGCAAATATCAACTACGAGCTTAATTTATAAAGCTCATACAACTAAGTTTAAAATTTTAAAAAATATATGTTTTTGTAAAAAGAAAGGATTTAAAAAAATGAAAAAAGAAATTAAAAAGCTTACAAAACAGGAAAAAGAACAAATCGAAAACAAAATGCTCACAAACTTTACAGTAGCACTCGGCTCAATTATGGTGCTTTTGTATCTTATGAACTGGTTCCAGGGCTCAAAGGGCTTCCAGATTGCTGCTGAAGTTGCAGTATATCTTTTTGTTGCAATATTTATTGCTCTTGCAGTAATTTTTAAATTAAAAGCAAACAAGAACAAAAAAGAAAATGTTATGGACAAGGCTAAAAAATTCAACAACTGGTTTATTTTCTCAGTTGTAGGAGCTGTTGTAGCATTCTTGACATACCCAAGCAGAATTTTAGACCTTATAAAGCTCAGCGTTGTTGACGATAAGGTTATAAACGGTTTAAGACTTTTCGGTCTTGCTCCGCTTCCTACAAGACTTCTTCTTTTCATAATTATTATCGCAATCTACACAATCGCTGTAATGATTTACTGGAGCATTTATCTCCATAAAGCACATAAAGCATCACTTAACAAGGGAAAAAACAAATAATAACGGGAGACAGCGAAAATGTTAAATAAAGAAAAAACTATGGAAGCCATCGTTGCACTTTGCAAATCAAGAGGCTTTGTATATCCGGGAAGCGAAATTTACGGCGGACTTTCAAATACATGGGACTATGGTCCTCTCGGCGTTGAATTTAAAAATAATGTAAAAAGAGCATGGTGGAAAAAATTCGTATATGAAATTCCACAGAATGTAGGACTTGACGCGGCTATTCTTATGAATCCGAAAGCTTGGGTTGCAAGCGGTCATGTCGGTGGCTTTTCAGACCCGCTTATGGACTGTAAGGCTTGTAAAACAAGACACAGAGCCGATAAGCTTATCGAGGATACAGGCGTTAATCCGGCAGGCTGGTCCAACGAACAGATGAGCGCATATATAAAGGAAAACAACATTGTTTGTCCTGATTGCGGTGCAAACGATTTTACAGATATAAGAAAATTCAATCTTATGTTCAAAACCTTCCAGGGTGTAACAGAAGACGCGAAATCAGAAATATATTTAAGAC
>CAZHZL010000089.1:0-9087 GCA_964537245.1 uncultured Oscillospiraceae bacterium | reverse complement strand
AAAAAGAAATTTTAGTAGGTGCGGATTTTGCAGGATTTCCGCTTAAAGAAGCAGTTGTTGCTCATTTAAAAGAAAAAGGCTGGAAGATTACAGATATGGGAGTTAAATCAGATTCAGATCCCGATGATACAGATTTGATGTTTCACAGAGTAGGACTTCGTGTCGGTGCAATGATTTCAGAGGGCGAATTTGAAAGAGCATTACTCTTTTGCGGAACAGGAATGGGAATACATATTGCCGCTTCAAAATGTCCTCACGTTCACGCAGGTGTTGTTGAAAGTGTTCCTGCGGCACTCCGTGCTATTACAGGAAACGGCGTGAATGTTTTAGCTATGGGTGCATTTTATGTAGCTCCCGCTATGGCTTGTGATATTGTTGACGCATACTTAAATGCAGAGCTTGGAACAGGATATGAATGGTGGAAGAATTTCTATGAATTTCATAAGCTTGCAATTGATGAGCTTGAAGAATTTAATTATGAAGAATATAAGAAAAACGGCTTTAAAGTAAATAAATTGGGAGATTTTCCATTAAAATTAGAGAAAAAGCCTGACTAAAAACGGAGAAAGAAAAAATGGAGATTATAAAAAAATTATCTGAAAAAAGTAAAAATATATATGAAAATTCGCCTGTTACTATGGCATTTTTGGGGGACAGTGTTACGCAAGGCTGTTTTGATGTTTATATAAAATCATGTGGCGGTTTAGAAACATATTTTGATTCCGAAAAGGCTTATCATTCGTATTTAAAAAAAATACTTAATATGCTGTATCCCAATGTACCACTCACTATAATAAATGCAGGCTTAAGCGGTGGCTCGGCTGAACAGGGACTTAATAGACTTGAAAGAGATGTTTTGCGTTATTCTCCCGATTTATGTGTTGTTTGCTTTGGACTCAACGATAGTTGCGGTGATAATTTTGATAAATATATTTCTTCTTTGAAAGAAATTTTTATAAAACTTAAGGAAAATAACTGTGAGGTTATTTTTCTTACTCCCAACATGATGTGTACAGAAGTAAGCTGCCACATTAAAGATGAAAAAATATCAAATATTGCAAAATCAATTTCCGAGGTTCAGAATAATGGAACACTTGAAAAATTTTTAAACGGTGCTAAAGAACTTGCAAAAAGCATGAATATCCCGGTATGTGATTGTTATTCAAAATGGAAAAAGCTCTATGATAGTGGTGTAAATACAACTGAGCTTCTTTCAAATCATATTAACCATCCTATTCCCGAAATGAATAAGCTTTTTGCGTATAGTCTTATTGAAACAATGTTTAATTAAAATACTAAATAAAATGAGGTAATTATGAAATTAAAATTTGCAGGCAATATATCCGAACTTAAAAAAGGTATAGAAATATTATCAAAAAGACTTGGCTTTGAAATAGAAGATAACGGTACTGAAATATTTATTGAAAAAAGAGTCGGCAATATTGAAGTAACACAAAATTCTATAAAATACGAAAACAAAATCCATTTTTTTAGAGCATTGGGGTTATATATTGAAAACTACGGAAAAGAATTTTCAATTACTGAAGCACCGCAGTTTAATTCAAACGGAATAATGATAGACTGTTCAAGAAATGCTGTTATGAAGCTTAATAAAATAAAAGATTTTATTGAGATTATGGCAGTTATGGGGCTTAATCTTATTATGATGTATACAGAAGATACCTATGAAGTTCCTGAGTACCCATATTTTGGATATATGCGTGGCAGATACACTTATGAAGAATTAAAAGAATGCGATGATTATGCAGACATATTCGGAATTGAAATGATACCTTGCATACAAACACTTGCACACATTCAAAAAGTACTAAAATGGAATCATGGTCTTAATATAAAGGATACCGATGATATTTTGCTTGTGGGAAGTGAAGATACCTATACTTTTATTGAAAATTTAATAAAAGCTGCAGTGAGACCATACAGAAGCAAAAGAATACATATCGGAATGGATGAGGCGGGACAGCTTGGGTTGGGAGAATACTTGTGTAAAAACGGACATAAAACACATTCTGCTATTATGAAAGAGCATTTAAGACGAGTAAGCGAAATTACCGATAAGCTTGGTTTAACACCGATAATGTGGTCGGATATGTTTTTTAAATCAGAGGATAGCACTGATGTAGGATATTTTAATGATAATGTAGAGTTTTTAAAGAAAAATGCAGAAAATATTCCCGATAATTTTAATCTTGTATATTGGGACTATGAAAATTATGATATAGATAAGTATAATAAGACTATTAAAAATCATAAAATTCTGTCTGATAAAATTATGTTTGCAGGCGGAATATGGATGTGGGGCAGTATGACAATAAGCTACCGTCATGCGATAAAAGCGACTATTCCTGCCCTTACTTCCTGCATAAATAACGGAATAAAAGAAGTTTTCGCAACAATGTGGGGCGATAACGGAAATCAGGTAAATATATATGAAGCTTTATACGGACTGCAGATTTATGCTGAATTTGGTTACGGACACAACTATAATGAAGAACATTTGAAAAAGCGTTTTAAAGCCTGCACCGGTGAAAATGCGGAAAGCTTTTTATCACTTGATATGCCTGATGATTTTGGACAAGAAAATCTGATGGCTAATCCATCTGAATATCTGCTTTGGCAGGATATAATGCTCGGATTTTTTGATAAGCATATTGAGAATATTGATACAAAAGCACATTATAAAAAGATAAAAGAAATAATGAAATCAAATATGGAAAATTCAAAAAATTATAAAAAGATTTTTGAATATACATATTATTTTTCCAATGTGCTTGAAATTAAAGCAGACTTGGGAAAACAATTAAAAGAATATTATGACAAAAAAGATATAGAAAATCTTACATATATTTTGGATTTTGTTCTTCCTGAACTTGAAAATCGTTTTCATAAATTTAAAGAAGTATTTCGTGAATTGTGGTTATCAACCTATAAACCATTTGGATTTGAAGTTATAGATATGCGTGTCGGTACAGTTTTAGCCCGAATTGAAACTTTAAAATTCAGACTGAACGAATATCTAACAGGAAAAATTGACAAAATTGAAGAACTTGAAGAAGAACGGTTATACTATCATCTTGACGATTGGCAAAAATACACTTGCAAGGACTTGAATTTAAGAACGGCAACATATTTAAAATATGTTAATCCGTCAAGCATATCAATGGGAATAGGAGATTAGTGTATGAAACTTTATGTAAACAACAAAATTGAAGTAATAAAAAAGACAAAAGTAAATAACAGAAAAAGAGGACATGAAAAAACTAACTATTTTCAATTTGTTTATACCGAAAAAACAATGTGCAAAATAGAATATGACAAAAAGGTGGAAAGTGTGATAATAAGACCTTTAAGTCTTAATATAAAGCCTGAAATCATAGACAATTGCGTTTTTTTTGAAATAGACAAGTCAATGAATATTTCAGTCGAAATAAACGGCTCTGTTGATGATGCTTTGATAATTTTTGCAGAGGAAAAAAGTGAGGAAGAAAAAAATGAGAATTTCATAAAATTTGAAAAAGGCGAGCATATTATCGGCACAATACTTATAGATAAAGATGATACAACTCTTTATCTGGAGGACGGTGCGGTTTTGAGGGGAAGAATACAGGCAAAAAGTGTTAGTAATCTTTCAATCATCGGAAACGGTATAATCACAATGGAGGATTATGAAAGAAGCATGATTGAAGATAATACCAGATGCGTGGATATTATCGGTTGCAAAAATGTTACAATAAAAGGAATTAAAATACTTGATAGCTGTAATTGGAGCTGCAGAATTACAGGCTGTGATGATGTTGATATAAGTGGTGTCAAAATTATAGGTGCAAGAGGGAATTCAGACGGTATAGATGTATGCGGTTCAAGAAATGTAACAGTAAAAGATTGTTTTATAAGAGTAGGAGATGATTCTCTTGTCGTAAAAGGATTTAATACAGGAAATTGCGAAAAGCTTCTTTTTGAAAAATGTACATTATGGAATGATTTTGCGCGTCCTATTGAGGTCGGTGTTGAGCTTCGTGCAGAACATATAAGAAATATTGTTTTTCGTGATATTGACATTATACATAACATGACAGGTTATCCCTGTATGGGAATACATCACGGAGACAGAGCTGAGGTTTCGGATATTTTATTTGAAAATATCCGTATTGAAGACGCTCCGGGAACACAGCTTTTCGATTTAAGAATAGTTGATTCCGCCTGGAATAAAGATTCAAAAAAGGGCAAAATTCACGATATTAAATTTAAGGATATATATTATATTGGTGATGAGAAAAATATATATTCTCTTTCAAATCCCAGATTGCAGGGATTTAATGAAGAAAGCAATATAAAAAATATAACATTTGAAAATATTGTAATAAACGGTCGTGAAGCGACAAGCATAGAAGAATGCAACCTTTCTATATACGATTATGTATCGGATGTTAAATTTATTGCAAAAAACGAATATCCGAAAATTACGCCCATAAAGACAAAGCTTTCGGATATTTCGGAATTTGAATATAAAGAAGATGGCTATTATTACGGAAAAGTAAGATTGTCTTTTCAAAATACGACTGACAGCGAACTTAAAACAAAATTAAAATTTCAAATAAATCCGGTGAATGTTGCGGAATTTGAAGATGAAATTTTAAATATCGCTTTAAAACCAAATGAAAATTTTGAAAAGGATTACAGTATAAAACTAAGACCGGGAAGATTTGTGTTTTCCATTCAGTCGCCCGACAGCAATATTATAGGAGACTGGCAGTACAGAAGCTTTGATATGTATATTTCAGACGATATAGAAAAAGCTCCGAAGTATTATGCGGTAAACTTTAACGGCGAAAAATCCGACAGTATACAAATAGCGATAGAAAAAGGTTATTTTGTTGTGAAATCTGAAATTTTAAAAGAAAACAGTATAACATTTTATGTAGCAAAACCTGTTGAAACAGAAGATAAACAAGCAATGTTTACTGCTCCGGAAACTGACTTCGGAGAATCACCTGCAGTTTGTTATCAAAAAGGAGAATATGTATTAGCTCCGCAATTGAGATGCTCAGATGAAATAACATGGGTATTTAAAAATGAACCTAAAGTAGAAAAAATCCATGTTCTTGAGAAAGCAGATATGCCAAACGGGGTTGCAAGAATACCATTTGAAAATTTGGGAATTGAAGGCGATAATATATGGCTTGAAATGCAGGTGAATGACGGAAAGAAACATCAGTATCCGTTTACCGTATTTTCTTCTCCAGAACCCAGAGGAATCGCACATATGTTTGTAAATTGTATCATAAAACAGGAGATGTAAGCTATGAAAAAATATGGATATTTCAGTGGAAATGAATTTAAAATAACAGATTATAACACACCACGTCCACAGCTTAATTATGTGTGGAATGACAGAATTTTAAGCGGAATAAATCATTTTGGCGGCGGTGTGGGTGCTTACGGCAACAGAGCCGCAAGTTATATTGATCCCGAAGGAAAATCAAGAGCAATACTTATAAGAGACGGAAACAGATATTTTTATATCCGTGACGAAGAAACAAACGAATTCTGGAATCCCGGTTGGTATCCCGTTAAGGCGGACATAGAAAATTATTGTTGTACTCATGGTGTAGGATACACAAAAATTGGAAGCGAAAAAAATAAAATTAAAGCTGAAATTATGGGCTTTGTAGGCGAGGATAAGCCTGCCGAATTGTGGGAAGTTAAGCTTACCAATAATTCAGATGAAGAAAAAACAGTAAAGGTGTATTCTTTTATTGAGTTTTCTTTGGAGGGGTATGCCCGTTATTCCGAATATGATTCTTATGTTTCGGCACAGTATTTTGAAGACTCAAATATGGTTTATGCAAAAAATACAGCACAGGAAAGACCGCATAATTTCTTTGACGGATATATTGCGTCAGATAAAAAGCCATCAGGCTTTGATAGCTCAAAAAAAGCATTTTTAGGAACTTACGGAAGTATTTTCAGTCCTGAAGCTGTTGAAACCGGAAAATGTAAAAATTCACTTGCCGCTTGCGAGCTTATGGTTGGAGTTTTAGAGCATACAATAACATTAAAACCGAACGAAAGCGAAAATATAAAAGTTGTTATAGGCTCTTGCGACTGCGAAGAATATGCAAAAGAAACTGCAAAATATCTTTTATCTGATGGCATGTATGAAAAACAGCTTGAAGCAGTAAAGAAAAGCAAACAAAAAATGTTTGATAAAATCTTTATAAAAACTCCTGTTGAAAAGATTGATATGATAACAAATTACTGGGTAAAAAATCAAGTGCAGTTATGCTGTGAAGCGGGTAGAGCGACAGGGAAAGGCTTTAGAGATCAGTTGCAGGATTCCTGGGGAATAGCTGCGTTTAACAGTGAACTTGCAAAAGAGAAAATCAAAGAAACTTTAAGTCATCAGTACAGCGATGGAAGATGTGTAAGAGGATGGCTTCCTTTGGATCATCATATTTATTCTGACGGTCCTGTGTGGATAGCACCTACCATAAATGCATACATAAAAGAAACAGGCGACTTTGCTTTTCTTGATGAGGTTGTTCCTTATCTTGACGGTAAAGAAGCAACCGTGTGGGAACATATCTTGCTTTCGTGCAGATATTCTACTGAGGATTTAGGTGAACATAATCTTATTCTTGCACATGACGGCGATTGGAATGATTCGCTTAACGGAATAGGTGTAAATGGCAAAGGCGAAAGTGTTTGGACTTCAATTGCTATGTGTTATGCTTTAAAGAATACTGCAGAAATGGCAGAAAATATTAAAAAAGATGAAAATATAAAAAATGAAATGCTGTTAAGATATGAAAAACTCAGTAAAAATATAAATGATAACGGTTGGGATGGCGATTGGTATCTGGCAGGCTATGACGACTTTGGGAATAAAGTAGGCACAAAAACAGAAAAAGAGGGCTTTATTTATCTTAACTCACAAACATGGGCAATTTTGGCAGGAATATGTGATAACGATAAAGAAAAGAAATGTATGGAGTCCGTTGAAAAGTATCTTGATTCAAAATACGGACCTTTAACCTTGTATCCTGCCTATAACAGCTATAATAAAAATATAGGTAGACTTACAGGCTTTGTTCCGGGAATATGGGAAAATTCAACACCGTATTGTCATGGCGGAACATTTAAAATTGTTTCGGATTGTTTACTTAAAAAAGGAAATAAAGCATTGGAAACACTCCTTAAAATAATGCCTGACAGTGAAACAAATCCGTCAAGCTTTTCGGGCTGCGAGCCTTATGTATTTACAAATATGTATTTCGGTCCCGAAAATCCGAGAGCCGGAGAAACAGCATTTGCCTGGGTTACAGGAACAGCAGGGTGGATGTTCAGAGCAGTCACACAGTATATGCTCGGTTTTTATCCCGAATACAACAGCTTTAAGATGAATCCATGCTTACCGTCAGATTGGGAAGAATGCAGTTTGACAAGAAAATTCAGAAATGACACATATAATATAACAATAAAGAATCCCAACCATAAAGAAAGCGGAATTACTGAAATCATAGTTGATGGCGAAATACAGAAAGATAATGAAGTAAAACTTTTTAATGATGGAGAAATACACAATATAACAGTTGTAATGTAAATAATTGAGGTATTTATGAACAGAATTGAAAAAAAACAAATATCATCTTTAGAAAAAGTCTTTTTAAATAATAAAGAAAATTTTAAAGAACATAAAAACGGCTCAATGTTAAAAGGCGAGGAATACTCATATCAGATAGCATTTACAAAAGTTGTTGAAGACGAATGGCCTACAAAATCTGAACTTAAAATAAAAGTTGAAAGCAAAATATCAGATTTTGTTACCGTAAGACTTGTTAAAAATGTTCCGTCTGAGCTTCCTGCATATAAATCAGATTGCGATGAAGGATATATAACAACTGATGCCGGAATGTTTCCTGATGTTCTTTTGCCAATTGAAAATAATATTGTTGAGGTAATTCCAAATGTATGGCAAAGCTTATGGATAAGTATAGCTATTCCTGAAAATTTCAAAGCAGGTACTTATGATATAAAAATAAGTGTCGGTGATATGGAAAGTATATTTACAATTGAAATAATAGATATTGCTTTACCAAAACAGGAGCTTAAATTTACACAGTGGTTTCATTCGGATTGTATTGCTGATGTACATAATGTTGAAATTGACTCAAAAGAACATTGGTACTTAATCGAAAAATACATAAAAACAGCTTCACACAACGGAATAAATATGCTTTTAACGCCTGTTTTCACTCTTCCTCTTGATACAAAAATCGGTGCAGAAAGACCTACTTTTCAGCTTGTGGGGGTAAAATATGACGGACAGTATAAATTTAATTTTGAAAAATTAACAAAATGGATAGATTTATGCCATAAAAACGGTATTGAATATTTTGAAATTTCTCATTTGTTTACACAATGGGGTGCAAAATGCACACCGAAAATTGTGGTAGAAGAAAACGGTGAAAAAATTAAAAAATTTGGTTGGCATACAAATGCTGATGATAAAGAATATATTGAGTTTCTTGATTCCTTTTTGCCTGAACTTATATTATATTTAAAAGAAAAAGGAATAGCGGAAAAAACATATTTTCATGTTTCCGATGAACCGAGTGAAGAACACTTGGAAAGCTACAAAAAAGCAAGAAGTATTATAAAAAAGCATCTATCAGATTTTAAAATAATAGATGCACTTTCCGACATTGAATTTTACAAAAAAGGGCTTATAGATATTCCGATTCCCGGAACAAATCATATGGAGCCTTTCTTAAAGGAAGATATTAAGGAACGTTGGACCTATTACTGTTGTGCACAGGGGAAAAATGTGTCAAACAGATTTTTTGCTATGCCATCCGTAAGGAATCGTATAATAGGAGCACAGCTTTATAAGTTCGATATAGACGGTTTTTTGCAATGGGGTTATAATTTTTATTATTCGCAGTATTCCAAAAGAGTAATAAATCCTTATGTAACAACTGACGCAGATGGCGCATTCCAATCTGGTGACGCATTTTCTGTTTATCCTTATAAAAATGATGTTGCGGAAAGTATAAGAATAAAAGT
>CAZHZL010000088.1:0-9452 GCA_964537245.1 uncultured Oscillospiraceae bacterium | reverse complement strand
CAAAATTGTGTTATAACAAGCGCATTGAAGAAATAAAAGGCAAACTCAGCTATAATCTTGAAAAAGGTTGTCGTGCATTTATTCAAATAATGAATGGTGAAGCACTTATGACATCACAGGTTGTTGATATAAGAAATAAAACAACAGATGTACATAAAAAACACGGGAAAATAAACATATTGTAATAGGGTATTGACATTTTTGAAATAATATGTTAAAATATGATTAGTCAAATCGTGATTAGTCAAATTGAACTAAAATTTTAAGAGGAGAGCAAATATGTTTATCGGACGTGAAAATGAATTAAAATTTTTGAATAAGTGTTATGAAAGCGATAATGCGGAATTTGTTGTTTTGTATGGCAGACGCAGAGTTGGTAAAACAGAAACATTAACAGAGTTTTGCAAGGGAAAACCAAGCGTTTTTTATTCTTGTCGTGAGTACACAACTGAAAAACAACTTGCTGAATTTTCAGAAGCTCTGCTCTCGTGGAAGCCAGAGATAAAAGCGTATACAGATGTTTTTTCTGATTGGGATAAGGCATTTTCGTTTATCGGCGAAATGGAAGGAAAACAAAAAACAATAATAGTAATTGATGAGTTTCCGTATATGTGTAAAAATAATCCTAGTATTCCTTCGATTTTACAGATTGCATGGGATACTGTTTTGAAAAACAAAAATATAATGTTGGTTCTATGCGGAAGTTCGATGAGTTTTATAGAAAAAGAACTTTTGTCGGAGAAAAATCCTCTTTATGGAAGAACAACGGGGATTTATAAGATGCTTCCAATGCCGTATTATGATGCAATAAAATTTTTACCTGATTTTTCTGATGAGGAAAAGCTTATTGCCTACTCAATACTTGGAGGTATTCCACATTATTTAAAGCAATTTAACTCTAAATGTTCACTCAAAGAAAATATAATAGATAGAATTCTTACGAAAGGTACTGTCCTTTATTCAGAAGTTGAATTTTTACTCAGACAAGAACTTCGTGAGACTTCAATTTACAATACTGTTATTGAAGCCATAGCTCTCGGAAATACAGCTTTTAACGAATTGCTGACAAAGACAGGTATTGAAAAAAGTAAACTCAGTGTATATTTAAAAAATCTTATTGAGCTCGGAATTGTTGAAAGGGAATTTTCGGTTCTTTCGAGCGCAAAAGAGCGTGCAAGCAGTAGTAAAGGATTATATAATCTTACGGATAATTATTTTAGATTCTGGTATGCTTTTTGTTACTCTAATTTATCTGATCTTGAGATGGATGATGCTTTAGGTGTATGGGAGGATTATATAGAAGGTTCGTTACACAAGTTTGCATCGAAGTCCTTTGAAAAGGTATGTATTGAATATATGTACAGTATGAACAAACAAAGAGAGCTTCCGTTCAGATTTTCAAAAATCGGACGCTGGTGGGGAAATGTTACAAAAAAAGTTGATGGCAAAAAAAGAAGCTTTCCGGAAGAAATTGATATTATTGCTGCTGATAAAGATGAAAAAAAATTTATAATAGGAGAGTGTAAATTCCGTACAGAATTATTTGATAACGGAGAATTAAGAAAACTTAAAGAAAAAATGGAATTTACCGGAGATAGCTATTATTATTTATTTTCACTTTCAGGATTTACGGATGCAGTGATTGAAGCAGCTCAAACAGATGAAAAACTATTATTGGTTGATGCTGTTGAACTTTTGAAACATAGTGTAAACTAAATTTTAAGAAGATGCTATCAGAGAAAATTAAGCACTATTATAATATGATTATTCGTGGTATGCACTATTCTTTGCTTTGTGATATTTTTCCGTTATTGCATTCAAAAAAAGCTTTTATAAAAATTCGAGGCAAAAATATAGCTTTTGAAATAAAAAAATGCCTAAAAAGAATTATAAATTTATTTCAGATTATTCAATTCGCAAAGCATTGAGCTATACACTACAGATTGCAAACGGCAAAATGCAGCAAGAAGATGATGAAAATACAGCTATGAAATTAGCAAATATTTATATGCATTTTTGGAACGAAAATATGTTGTATGAAGATTATGAGCCATATTCCAGACTTTGTTATGGTGGCATTAGTTTCTTCTTTGTGTTAGCTTCTATGCGTAGATTTAATAAGCTATACAAACAGGATTTTGATATTGTTTCTTTAGACTCTCAAAAAATGATGATATTATTGTCTCCAGAAGGAGTAAAAAAAATAAAAGATTATGTACCAGAAGAAAATGAAGAATTATATGAACAAGCACTTGAAGAACATGTTTTTAAAATCACAACAGATAAACTTTATCCAAAATTAAACATTACTGATGCTCCGATAAATCGTACATCTGATGGCTATATGTTTGTTAATCCGTTAGTTGTTTTATTTAACGATTCATGTGAATCTCAGTTTTTAAACTACACGCGAAAATGTGATAATTCACGGTATCTGAGAATTAAAGATAAAATCAAAGAAAGAATTATTCCATTGATAATAGAAATGATAAAATATAAGAATCCAAATGTAAAAGCGATTCCTAATTTCCACGTAAGAATCCCTTTCCAAAAAAAGAATCGTCGAGAATGTGATTTATTATTGGTAGATGAAAATGGCAGCGCCTTGTATATAGAGGTAAAACATTTTTATTATCCACAATCGTTTTGTGAGACGAAAAATCTTGATAGTGAGTTGGAAAAAGCATTAAATAAAATGCCTGAACAACTAAAAGCAATAAAAGAAAGTTGGGGAGAGATTCAAAAAAATTATGATGTAAAAACAAACTTAAATAAAATATTTGGTGTTATTGTATCACATAGATATTGTGGGTATGATATTCCGATAGATGAAAATACCCCTATTGTTAGTTCATCAACCTTATATGAGAGTATCGCAAAGGCAAGTAGTTTAGAAGAAATTTACAATGAATGCAAAGAAATTGATGTAATGTATCCTAATTTAAGATTTATTGAACGAATCTTAGAGTTTGATTTTGACAGATATAGATTTCATATCAATGTAGAATGTTTAGATCCTATTCTTGAAATTGAATTCATCAAATCATATCGAAGACAAATTGCAAAAGGATTATCGTCCGAAAGACCTGATGAATATAATAGCATCAAAGACCTTGCGAAAGCATATATTGATGAAATTAATGATAAGAAATTCTGAATTGAAAAATCTTAAAAAGAAAAAGGGGTATATAGAAATTGAATGTAAAATTAAGCGAGATTATAAGCCTTTTGAAAGAAAGGGGCTACGATCCTATTGAGCAGCTTCGGGGTTACATTGAACTTGGAAATATCGAATATATAACCCGACACGGCAACGCAAGAGATAAAATAAAAGAAATTGATAAATCTGTAATAATAGATTATCTGCAAAAGAATAAAACTTAAATTAAAAACAACTCCACATATTGCAATAATAAAATTGATGCTATAAAATAAGACTGTAAAAATGGTAAGAAGTTAAACAGGTAAAATGGTATCAAGATTTAAAGAAAAACCGTATGTAGGCAGTAAGCAAAGAAAGGTCTCAAAAGAAGAACGTATTGTGGTTGAAAACACTCATGAAGCAATTATATCACAGGAATTGTTTGATAGTGTTCAGGCAAAAACTCGTACAAGAACTTCTCCACCAAGAGAAAAAAGAATGTTATCAGGGTTGGTTAAATGCGGAGGCTGTAAAAGGAATATGGTTCAGTATGGCAAATTTCCTTATGCACTATGGTATAGATGTGCAAACTTTGGTGTTGTTATAAATGAGCAATGTTGTCAGGAGAGTTATAGAGAAGCAGCATTGAATGAGCTTGTCATTGCAGCAGTAAAAAACGAACTTCAAAAGGCATCTGAACTTATTGATAAACAGAAAGCTTTTAAACAAAAGGCTAAGAAATATGAACACAGAATACAACTTCTGAATAAAGAAATCAGCGAGTTGAAACAGCAAAAGGTGGATGCGTATATAAAGCTCACGAAAAAGCAACTTATGGAGGATGAGTTTTACAAAATTAAAAATGATATAGAAGAAGGTATTCGTAATCGTGAAGAAGAAATACATATGTATAGCATTGATTCTATATCGGCAGAGGAAACAAAACGAATAGATCTATTTGAAAGATTCATCGGAGTTGAAGAATACACAAATGAAATGATGAAAGCTTTAATCAAAACGATTTATGTTTATGATGATAAAAGGCTTGAAATCAAGTGGAATTTCAACGATACAAACATCAATATTTCCTCAAAGAAAATGACACTCTGAAAAAAATTTTTGAAATTAGCACATCAAAATGTCCCGGTTATATTGAAAAAATTAAACATATGTGCTATAATATAAGGGACGAAAAAACATATATTTTTTGTCCCTTATATCACATGAGCATAAAATAAATCTAATTGCAAAGTAATAAAATTCACATATACAAAAAAATAGGAGATAACTGAAAATGACCGGAATATTTGAAGATTTTACTATATCTATGATACAGCCGTCGAGATACGGTGAGTTTTTGAAAAAGAAAAAAAGTACAGTAGCGCTCTTTGTAATAATTCTTGTTACTGTCGCAGGGTTGGCAAATGTTTTGTTTCCGTTGGTAACTATGGGCAGAATGATGAATGATTTCTACACATATGACATACCGTATTTCAAGGTAGAAAACGGTGAGTTTTTTGTTGAAGAAGAATTTGAACTTAAGGAAGCACCTATATTTTTTGGTCTCACAAATGATAAATCTTACAGCAAAAGCGACGCTGAAGGGTATGATATGGTTATACTTGCCGATAAAGAGCAGTTTATTGTGAAAAACAATTCGGGTACTTATGCATACAGAATGGCAGATTTAGGAGAAAATGTCACCTTTGATAAAAATTCTGTCTATATGTTTGAAGGGCTTTTTAAAGCGATACTTGTATTTTCAGGAGTGTTTGCTTTTGCACTTTCTTTTTTGGGATTTTTTATAGGTGTATGGCTTGTGAGATGGCTGTCTAGACCTTTTGTGAGAGTTATGGAGCTTGATATAACACCGTCGGAGCATTTTCGGTTAGCAATCTATTCACGAACAGTTCCTGTTCTTATAGGCGCACTTTTGAGCCTTTGGAGCTTTGGGCTTCCGTATATTTTCAGCCTTATAATTTCCGAAGCATATCTTTATTTTGTGTTTATAAATATGAAGAAAAATTCAACATCTGTAAAAACAGAAGAAAAAACGGAAGAAAAAGAGGAGAATAACGAATTGAAAAATATAATTAAATTATCGCCGCAGTTTAAGGATTACCTTTGGGGCGGAGTGAAATTAAGAGAAGAATTTAATAAAAAATGTGATTATGACAAAATTGCGGAAAGCTGGGAGTTATCTACTCATAAGGACGGAAGCAGTGTAGTTTCAAGCGGAAAATATTCAGGTATGAGTTTTTCTGAATATATAAATCTTGACAGAGAGGGCTTGCTTGGGAAAAATGCTGCGCAGTTTGACTTTTTTCCTATCTTAATAAAATTCATTGACGCTAAGGATAGCTTATCAATACAGGTACATCCCGATGATGACTTTGCTCTTGAAAATGAGCATGAATACGGAAAAACAGAAATGTGGTATATCATGGATTGCGAAGAGGGCGCATATCTTTACTACGGCTTTAAATATGAAATTACAAAGGAAGAATACCAAAAAAGAATAGAAGAAAACACACTTTTGGAGGTGCTTAACAAAGTTTATGTAAAAAAAGGCGATGTTTTCTTTATAAAGTCGGGAACAGTTCATGCAATCGGTCCCGGAAATCTTATCTGTGAGGTACAGCAAAATTCCAATACAACCTACCGTGTCTACGATTATAACCGTAAAGACAAAAACGGAAATACAAGAGAGCTTCATATAGAAAAAGCACTTCTTACATCAAAGCGTACACCGCCTGAAAACTATGATATAAAACCGCCTGTTGAGAAAGACGGATACAGTGAACAGGTTTTATCAAGCTGTAAGTATTTTTGTGTGAAAAAGCTTGATGTTAAAGGAAACGCAAATATAAAAATAACTCCCGATTCATTCCATTCTCTTATAATTTTAGAAGGAGAAGGAATGGTTAAAATCAACGGAGAGGTAACAGAGTTTAAAAAGGGTGACAGTATTTTTATTCCCGCAGGCTATGAAGAAATTGAAGCAGAAGGAAATTTTTCGTCAATGCTGTCATATGTATAAAATAAAAAAAGAGAGGTATAAACAGATGAATTACAGACAAGTTCACCTTGATTTTCACA
Organism: uncultured Oscillospiraceae bacterium; assembly: GCA_964537245.1. GTDB lineage: Bacteria > Bacillota > Clostridia > UMGS1840 > UMGS1840 > UMGS1840. Next base: position 3,211 of record CAZHZL010000088.1, on the reverse strand, counting down.
CATCGGAAAAAATAAAGGGTATCGGAGAAAAATTTGACAAAAAAGAATTTCAGGAGGCACTGAAGGCGGGACATGTTAATTCTATAACCGTTTTTTCAAAGTGTCATCACGGTTGGGCATACCATCCTTCAAGCGCAAACGAAATACACCCTGAACTGAAATTTGATTTACTTAAGGCTCAGATTGAAGCGGCGCACGAAATCGGAGTAAAAACGCCTGTATATCTTTCTGCAGGTCTTGACGAGAAAATGGCAAGAAGACATCCTGAATGGCTTGTAAGAAATAAAAATGAAACAACTCCGTGGACGCCTGATTTTACGCTTCCGGGCTATCATAAAATGTGTTTAAATTCACCCTATCTGCCTTATCTTTTAAAGCAGATTGAGGAGGTTTGCGAAAATTATGACGCAGACGGTATTTTTCTTGATATAGTAGGTGTTCAGAAATGCTATTGTCAGAACTGTATTAACACACTTTTATCAGAAAACAAAGACCCTTATGATGAAAAAAATATAGTGGAGCTTGCTGAAAGAGTATATGCAAATTATACTTCTGAGGTAAGAAAAGCTATCGACAAGCATAAAAAAGGACTTCCGGTATTTCATAACGGGGGACATATAAGAAGGGGCAGAAGAGATTTAGCCGAGATGAATACACATCTTGAGCTTGAAAGCTTGCCGACAGGCGGCTGGGGCTACGACCATTTTCCACTTTCCGCAGGATATGCGAGAACTATCGGAATGGAATTTTTGGGAATGACAGGTAAGTTCCATAAATCCTGGGGTGAATTTGGCGGATTTAAACACCCGAATGCACTTCGTTACGAAGCAGCGCTTGCAATAGCAAACGGTGCAAGGCTTTCAGTTGGCGACCAGCTTCACCCAAGCGGAAAAGCAGACCTTGCTACATATAAGCTCATTGGCGAAGCATACAGCGAGGTTGAAGCTGTTGAGCCGTGGCTTGAAGGTGCTGAAAATATTGCTGATATTGCAGTTTTAAGTTCAGAATCAATAACAAACTATTTTGCAAATAAAGGCTTGGCAAACGCTGTAACAGGTACTCAGAACGATGTTGACAGCGGTTGTGTAAGAATACTTTTAGAAGGAAAATATTTATTTAATGTTATAGATACAGAAGCTGATTTCAACGACTACAAGCTTCTTATCCTTCCTGATTGCATAACTCTTGATAATGAGCTTGCCTCAAAAATAAAAGCATTTACAGCTAAAGGCGGTAAGGTGCTTGCTACCGGTAAATCAGGAACATATTACGACAAGGACGAGTTCGCTCTTGATTTTGGTGCAGAATATAAAGGCGTATGCAAATATCAGCCGTCATATTTAAGACCTGAATTTGAAATTAAGTCAGTTGCTAACAGCGCTTATATTATGTATTCAACAGGCTATGATATAGAAAATAAGGGCGGAGAGGTGCTTGGTTACAGAGAAAATCCGTATTTTAACCGTACAGTTTTCTCATTCTCATCACATCTTCATACACCAAATAATCCCGACGATAAGCATGTTGCTTCAGTAATCGGAAAAGACGGCGCATATATTTCCTGGGAAATGTTTGACGATTATGCAAAAAAAGGAAGTATAACAGTAAAAGAATTTGTTGTGGGAGTAATTGATAAGCTTCTTTCTGACAACAAAACAATAGTAACAAATCTTCCTGCACAGGGTATAATCACTCTTACAAAGCAGAATGACAGACTTGTAAACCATGTTTTATATGCTTCGCCTGTTAAGAGAGGTACTGATACAGAAATAATCGAGGATATTATTCCTGTATATAATATCAATGTATCGGTAAAAACAGATAAAGCTGTAAATAAAGTATATAAAGCTCCTCAGATGACAGAAGTTCCTTATAAATACGAAAATGGAATTTTGTCATATACAGTCGACAAAATTGAATGTTCACAGCTTATAGTTATTGAATAAACTTGTATTGGAGTGATAAAGTTATGAATATACGCGAAATTGAAGAAAATAACGAGAAAATGCATTTAAGCAAATATGCATTTCTTACCTGTAATTCCAAAGGTCGACCCTACGGTCCCGATGAGGACGATATACGAACCTGTTTTCAGCGTGACCGCGATAGGATAATTCACAGTAAGGAATTCAGACGCCTTAAGCATAAAACGCAGGTGTTTTCCAATTACGGTGATAATGATCACCTCAGAACGCGTCTTATTCATACGCTTGAGGTAACTCAGGTTGCCCGTACAATAGCAAGGGCGCTTCGGCTGAATGAGGATTTGGCGGAAGCTATCGCGATGGGGCATGATATAGGTCACTGTGCATTTTCCCACAGCGGAGAAAGAGTTTTAAACGAGCTTTTTGACGGCTTTCATCACAGCGAAAACAGCGCAAGACTTGCAAAAAAGCTTAATCTTACCTATGAGGTTATTGACGGAATAAGAGCGCACAGCGATATGAGTTTTTCGAGCGAAAATCTCACATTAGAAGCAAAAATTGTGTGTTACAGCGATAAAATAGCCTATCTTAATTCAGATATGGACGACGGAATAAGAATGAAGCTTATAAAAGAAGACGATATTCCTTCGGATATAAGAGAGGTACTCGGTGATAATTCAAAAGAGAGACTTAACACAATGGTGAGAAATATTATTACAGAAAGCAAAGACAAAAACGATATAATAATGTCAGCTGATGTTTCCGAAAAATTCAAAAAGCTAAGGGAATTTATGTTTAAAAAAGTGTATTTTTCCGATGAGCTTTTGGAAAAAGAAAGCTTTGTAAAAAGAGTTCTGACATTTATCTATAACGAAAAAGTCAAAATGGGCGACTCCAAGGCGGAAATCTTAGATTTTATGTCGGGAATGACAGATTCATACGCAGTCGAGTATTATAAATTTTTGCATTTTTATAATTAAGATAATTAATTGGAATCAGAATAAAAAATATTCTGATTCCTTTTTTTGTTTTAAAAAGAAAAAATATATAAAAATTGTTGCAAAAAAAGATTTTTTGTGTTATAATATGTTTGCCAAACAAATTTAATAAGAGAAATCAGGGGATTTTATCATTTATGGGGATAATATACTCTATTTTGCGCTATAATCGTTTAACGGTTTTTGTTAAAAAATGCAAATTCTAGTAAACGATTATAGGTGACAAATTCCTTTTTCTGTTTAAATTTGTTTGGCGACAATCGGAGTTTGCATTTTTTATGCGTCAGC
>CAZHZL010000087.1:0-9476 GCA_964537245.1 uncultured Oscillospiraceae bacterium | reverse complement strand
CACATTTTTTTGGTTGTTGCATCTTTTTTTGTAACATATCTATTTTAACATAACAGCTGTATAAAAACAGCATTTATTTTTTATTTTTTTATATTATTTACCAACAAATGTTCCGATATTTTCTCCGCACACAGCTTTTACAATATTTTCCGGATCGTTAAGTCCGAAAACATGAATCGGAATATTATTATCCATACAAAGTGATGTAGCTGTTGAATCCATAACGCCAAGGCCTCTGTTTAAAACATCAATATAAGAAATGCGATCAAACTTCACTGCATTTGGGTTTGTGTTCGGGTCACTATCATATACAGCGTCAACTTTTTTGGCTAAAAGAATGACATCTGCATCTATCTCTGCTGAACGGAGTGCTGCAGCAGTATCGGTTGAAAAATACGGATTACCTGTTCCGCAACCGAAAATCACTACTCTGCCTTTTTCAAGATGTCTTATTGCTTTACCTCTTATATAAGGCTCTGCAATCTGACTCATATCTATACCTGTCTGCACTCTTGCCTGAAGTCCCTGAGATTCTAAAGAATCAGCAACAGCGAGTGCGTTTATTGCTGTTGCAAGCATACCCATATGGTCTGCTCTTGTACGGTCCATTTTTTCGCCTTCTCTGCCTCTCCAGAAATTACCGCCGCCAACAACGATTGCAACCTGAACTCCCATACTTACGCAAATCTTTATCTGCTTGCATATTTCTGACATTACATCGAAATTAAGACCTGATCCGTTACTTCCTGCCAAAGCTTCTCCGCTTAATTTCAAGAGAACTCTTTTATACTTTGGAATCATAATAGTTTGCTCCTTTTTATATTTTTACATATTTTAACATTTTTCTTGATTTTACCTGAAAAAATAGTACACCAATTAATAAAATCAGTGTACTACATTTTACAAAATTTTATTTTGACATGCTTGCAACTTCTTCAGCAAAATTGTCTTCTTTCTTTTCCAAGCCTTCGCCCTTTTCAAATCTTGTAAATTCAAGAACTTTTACACCCTTAGATGAGAGATATTTCTCAACTGTAACATCAGGGTCTTTAACGAATTCCTGCTGATTGAGGCAGTTCAGTGTATAGAACTTAGAAATTCTTCCCATAACCATTTTTTCAATGATATTATCAGGCTTGCCTGCGCTCTTAGGATCGTTTTTAATCTGAGCGATAAGGATAGCTTTTTCTTTTTCTACATCTTCAGCCGGTACAACTGACTTATCAAGATAAGTCGGGTTGATAGCAGCAATCTGCATAGCAGCATCCTTAGCAGCATTTTTCTTTTCATCATCGAGTTCAACATCTGTTTTAACGAGAACACCGATTCTTCCGCCGCCGTGGATATAAGAAACAACATTTCCTTCATATCTTACAAATCTTCTGATTGTCATATTTTCGCCGATTTTTAAGATTTTTTCTCTTAAAGCTTCTTCAACTGTCATATCGCCGTTTGCAATTGTCATAGCAAGCAAAGCTTCAACATCTGCAGGATTGTTATCTGCAATTGTTTTTGCAACATCTTTAACAAATTCCTGGAATTCAGCGTTTTTACCAACGAAGTCTGTTTCTGAGTTAACTTCAACTACAACGCCAACACCGTCTGCAACATAATCTGCAACGATACCTTCAGAAGCAATTCTTCCTGCCTTCTTTTCAGCAGCAGCGAGACCTTTTTCTCTCAAAAATTCAATAGCTTTTTCAAAATCGCCGTTTGTAGCAGTCAAAGCTTTTTTACAATCCATCATACCGCAGCCGGTAGTTTCTCTTAAATCTCTAACCATTGTTGCTGTAATAGCCATAATTTTTTACACTCCTATTTTTATATTTATACATATATACAAGATAAAAAAGTTTTTACTTCTTTATCTTGTATAAGCTTATTTTTTAATTATTCTTCGATAGCTTCTTCAGCTTCTTCTTCAGCTTCGTTTTCCATAGCGCCTGCTGCACCTTCTCTACCTTCGATAACAGCGTTTGCAATTGTTTCAACGATTAACTTAACAGCCTTGATAGCGTCGTCGTTACCCGGGATAACATAGTCAACTTCGTCAGGGTCACAGTTTGTATCAACGATAGCAACAACCGGAATACCTAATTTTTTAGCTTCCAAAATAGCATTTCTTTCTTTTCTTGGGTCAACAATGAAGATAACGCTTGGGAGCTTCTGCATTGTTTTGATACCGCCGAGGTATTTTTCAAGCTTTTCTCTTTCAAGCTTTAATTTGATAACTTCTTTTTTAGGGAGAAGCTCGAATGTACCGTCTTCTTCCATTTTGTTGAGCTGATATAATCTATCAATTCTTTTTCTGATTGTTTTGAAGTTTGTGAGCATTCCGCCGAGCCATCTTGCATTAACATAGTACATACCGATTCTTTCAGCTTCTTCTTTGATAGTATCAGTAGCCTGTTTCTTTGTTCCTACAAAAAGAACTTCGCCGCCTTCTGTTGCGATATCTCTTACAAAATAGTAAGCTTCTTCAACTTTTTTCAAAGTTTTCTGAAGGTCGATGATGTAGATACCGTTTCTCTGTGTGAAGATATATTCTCCCATTTTAGGATTCCATCTTCTTGTCTGATGTCCGAAATGAACACCTGCTTCCAACATTTGTTTCATTGAAATTACATTACTCATAATTTTCTTTCCTTTCTTGTTTGAAACTTCTTCAAAGCCTCTTTTTTCACATCGGAAACTTTTGAATTCAACATGATGTAAGACTTTGAATGATTTTTATTTTTTTACCTGCAGGCAAAAGAGCCCACAAATCTAAAATATTTTAGCATATTTTTCTTTTGTTGTCAAGTGTTTTTTATAATATTTTTTCTATTTTGATGTTTTTATTATTCCAAAACTATTGTATTTAGCATTTTTTTGGCGTTTTCAAACTGCCTGTTCAGTTCTTCATCTGTTTCGTCATAGTTATATTTTAAAACAGCATAAATATTGTCTCCCAAAAGTCCCAGCTCTTTTATCATTTTGCTGTCTGTAAGTTTTACTGCATAAGGCGTTCCGTCAATTTTATAAATATTCTCTTCACTCACCTCAGCTGTCAGCCATTCTTCTACCGTTGCAAAGCAACCGTCTGTTTCGGGATTTTTCAAGGTCTGAGTCATAAGCTCCTCATCCATAATGAATGCAAAGCTTTCATTTGTCTGCAGCTTAATGTCAAATTTCATTCGCATTGCAGCAGAATACTGTGCATCCACATCGTCCTTTGAAAAGGTAAGCTGTTCCATAAGGACCGACTTTTCGCCGTTTTCGTCAAGGTCATCAACAGCTTCTTCCAATTGTTCTTCAATCTTATCGCTGTATTCTTGCGGAAAAACAATATTTCCCGCACAGACAAAGCTTCCGTCATATTTTTCCTGATTTGCTACCTGTATAACAGTTGCAACAATCGCAACAACTGCTGCAACGACAGCAATCGTATGCCATTTATAGTAGTCCCAGTAATATGGCCACCACTCTTTTGTAAATATTTTAGGTTTCGGTCCGTAGTATTCCATTCTTGTTTTCTCCTTAAAATAAAAATTATTCCAGTTCAAATGCACCTGTGTATAGCTGATAATATTTTCCTTTTTCTGCAATAAGCTCCTCATGCGCCCCGCGTTCTATGATATAGCCATTTTCAAGAACCATGATAACATTTGAATTCTGCACGGTTGACAAGCGGTGAGCAATAACGAAAACAGTTCGCCCTTTCATAAGCGAATCCATTCCCTTCTGTACAATTGCTTCTGTTCTTGTGTCTATTGATGATGTAGCTTCATCAAGAATCATAACGGGCGGATCGGCAACAGCCGCTCTTGCGATTGAAATAAGCTGACGCTGTCCCTGAGATAATCCTGCACCGTCACCGCTTAAAACAGTATCATAGCCGTCAGGCAGCATTTCGATAAATTCATGGGCATTTGCAAGCTTTGCAGCAGCATAGATTTCTTCGTCCGTTGCATTAAGCTTACCGTAACGGATATTTTCCATAACAGTTCCGGTAAAGAGATTTACATCCTGCAAAACTATACCAAGCGAATGTCTGAGGTCGCTTTTCCTTATTTTATTTATATTTATACCGTCATAACGGATTTTTCCGTCGGCAATATCATAAAATCTGTTTATGAGATTTGTGATTGTTGTTTTTCCGGCACCTGTTGCACCAACAAAAGCAACCTTTTGCCCTTCATGTGCATAAAGCGAAATATCATGCAGCACCATTTTGTTTTCGTTATACCCGAAATCAACGCTGTCAAATACAACCTCGCCTTTCAACCGGGTGTAGGTAATACTGCCGTCAGAATGTGGGTGCTTCCATGCCCAAAGACCTGTACGGCTATCTGCTTCAACGATTTCTCCGTTTTTAATTTCAGCATTTACTAATGTAACATAACCGTCATCAACTTCAATTTCTTCGTCCATAAGCTCAAATATTCTTTCGGCACCGGCTAAAGCCATAACTATTGAATTAAACTGCTGCGAAATCTGATTTATCGGCATATTGAAGCTTTTTGAAAGCTGTAAAAACGAAGCTATTGCACCAAGCGTAAGCCCGCCGACGCCGTTTATGGCAAGAAGACCTCCCACAACTGCAACAAGCACATACTGTAAATGTCCCAGATTTCCGTTTATAGGTCCTAAAATATTTGCAAATATATTAGCGTTTGTGGCATTGTCGCAAAGCTCATTATTAAGCTTATCAAAGCGTTCTTTTGCTTTATCCTCATAGCAGAAAACCTTAATAACCTTCTGCCCATTTATCATTTCTTCAATATAACCGTTTACTTCTCCAAGCGATTTCTGCTGTTTTCCGAAATATTTACCGCTGTTTTTTGCAACTCTTTTTGTTATCGACAGCATAAATACAATAAAAAGAAGTACAAACACCGTCAGATGCACGCTTGTTGTAACCATCGCAAAAAATACGGATACAATTGTTATAAGAGACGAAAGTGCCTGCGGAATACTCTGAGAAATAAGCTGTCTTAAAGTATCTGTATCGTTGGTATAATGACTCATTACATCACCATGCGTATGAGTATCAAAATATTTTATCGGAAGCTTCTGCATATGTTCAAACATATCATCTCTTATTCTCTTAAGCGTTCCCTGTGAAATGCTGACCATTGTAAGATTATACAAAAGTCCGGTTACAATACCTACAACATATATAAGCGCCATATTAAAAATTGCTGTCAGAAGTCCGCTAAAATCGGGATTGTTTTCAAAAATGAGCGGTTGTATATAACCGTCAATAAGCTCGCGGATAAACATCGAGCCTTTTACTCCTGCAAGCGTTGTAAGTAAAATACAAACAAAAACAAACAAGAATTTCAGCCTGTATTCCTTTAAATAAGAGAGCAGACGAAAAAAAGTTTTTTTAGAATCCTTGGCTTTACGACCGTGCATCATTCTTCCTCTGCCCATCGCTCCTCTAGACCCTGCCATCTTCATCGCCTCCCTTTACCTGTGAGTAATATACTTCCTTGTAAATTTCATTTGAACAAAGGAGTTCTTCATGTGTGCCCACTCCGTTTACAACTCCGTTATCAAGAACAATAATTTTATCCGCATCCTGTACGGAAGAAATTCTCTGTGCAATAATAAGCTTTGTTGTTTCGGGGATTTCCTCACGAAATGCTTTTCTGATAAGAGCGTCTGTTTTTGTATCAACTGCACTTGTAGAGTCATCCAAAATGAGTATTTTAGGCTTTTTCAGAAGTGCTCTCGCAATACAAAGTCTCTGCTTTTGACCACCTGAAACATTTGTACCGCCCTGTTCTATTTTTGTCTCATATTCGTCAGGGAATTTCATTATAAATTCATCAGCCTGAGCAAGTGTACAAACTTTTTTCAGTTCTTCATCTGTTGCATTTTCATTTCCCCATCTTAAGTTATCTTTAATTGTTCCCGAAAAAAGCTCGTTTTTCTGAAGCACCATCGCAACAGAATCGCGAAGCGCATGAATATCATATTCCCTTACATCTCTTCCTCCGACCTTAACAATTCCCGAAAATACATCGTAAAGTCTTGGAATAAGTTGCACAAAGCTCGTTTTCGCGCTTCCCGTACCGCCGATTATGCCGACTGTTTCGCCTGATTTTATTTCAATATTAATATTTTTTAAGCAAATTTTGTTTTTGTGATAACCGAAGTTTACATCTTTAAATTCAATACTTCCGTCCTTAACATCATAAACAGGCACTTCGGGATTTTTTATATCCGATTCTTCTCTTATAATTTCAACAATTCTCTGTGCTGAAGCCTTTGACATTGTAAGCATAACAAAAATCATTGACAGCATCATAAGGCTCATAAGCACCTGCATAATGTATGTCAGAAAGCTCATAAGCTGACCCGTTGTCATATCTCCGCCAACAATCATCTTTGCACCAAACCATGAAATAAGAAGAATTGCAGTATAAACACAGGTCTGCATAAGGGGCTGGTTAAATGCTAACATTCTTTCTGCCGTAACAAATTTTTTATAAATAAGGTCAGATACGCTTTTGAATTTTTTTGTTTCAAAATCTTCTCGTACAAAGGATTTTACAACTCTTATACCATGAAGATTTTCACCGACAACATTATTTAATTTATCGTAGGTTTTAAAAACGAACTCAAAAATCGGATGAACATGCGTTGTGATAAAGGATATTCCCAGTGCCAAAACGGGAATAATAGCCAGAAATACAAGCGCAAGCTTAGCGTTTAACATAAACGACATAATAAGAGAAAAAATAAGCATCGCAGGAGAACGGATTGCAATTCTTATTATCATTTGATATGAATTCTGAAGATTCGTTACATCTGTGGTAAGCCTTGTAACAATACTTGCAGTTGAAAATTTATCTATATTTGCAAACGAATAATTCTGAACCTTGTCAAACATCTTTTTTCTTAAATTTTTAGCAAAACCTGCTGACGCGATTGCCGCATTTTTTCCTGACAAAGCTCCGAACATAAGCGAAATTGCCGTAGTAAGAATAAGAAGTCCTCCTATTTTAAGTACATAGCTCATATCTCCCTTATCTATACCGTTATCAATCATAAATGCCATCAGAACAGGGATTATAACCTCCATAATAACCTCGCCCGTTATAAAAAGCGGAGCAAGGATAGAGCTTTTTTTATACTGTCCGATACATTTTGCCAACTCTTTTAACATATCACGACCTCTTTCATTTTATAATCTTATTATTTCAATATACCACTCTGAAATTAAGATGTCAACTATATTCATAAAATTTACACAAAAATAATGAGGATGCTGCATTAACGCAACATCCTCACAAATTATACTATCTTTTATGTGAAAGAAGCCAGTCAAGAAGTTCTTTTGAGTAGGCTTTTTCCCAGGAGTTATGTCCGTATTCCGGAAAAACGGTATATTTCGGGTTTAAGCCTGCTTTCTGCATTCCTTTAACCATATTTTCACTTTCATAAGGAAATACAACATCATCCTTTCCTCCGTGAAAAGCCCATACAGGCATAGTGAGTACACCTGCGTTCCAAGGCATACCGCCTCCGCAACAAGGCGCAATTGCAGCAAACATCTCAGGATATGCCATAGCTGTGAACCATGTTCCATATCCTCCCATACTGAGTCCTGTGAGATACACTCTGTCTGCGTCACAGTTATATTTTGCAACAACTTTTTCTATAAATGATTTTATGTAAGGAACATTTGCCGCCCAGAAGCTGTTTTCAGGGCATTGCGGTTCAACAAGAATACAGTTTTCTTCAACATCTTCAGTAAGAACATGTGAAAAACCGTGAATCTCAACAATATCAAGGTTACTTCCGTCTCCTCTTTCGCCTGCACCGTGAAGCTGAACGATAAGCGGTAAATTTTCTTTCATTTCTGTTGGTGTTTTTAATATAAAAGGAAACTCAAATTCCTTTTCAATAATTTTTGTTGTAATCATTTTTTCTTTCCTCTTTTCTTTTATTTATTGCGGATTACTCCGACATCACTTGTATCAATTTTATTAAAACCGATTTTATATGCCGGTGATGTATCCTTTAAATTAAAATTATTGTTTTCAAAATCTACAAACTGTGGGTCAGCAGTTATATCTCCGTCACCTGTTCCGAAAGCATTCTTTACCGCCTTAAAAATACATTTTTTTAGCAAGTGTTCTGCCTTCCTTAATAACGCCCATTATTTCTATACTGTCTTCAGCAAGATTATAGACCTGAGGCTCAAAATGCGGATTTGTTGAATGTGGGAAAAGATACACAATATCGCCTACTCTCTTAAAATATTTTACAGTAGCCTCGTTTTCGTTTATCCTTGCCGCAACGCAGTCTCCGTACTCCGCATAAGACTGCCTGTGTACAAGCACATATGTTCCGTCCTTATAGTCTATATTCATGCTGTCTCCCTTAATCTGAAGCCAGAAAAATTCATCGTCGTATATATAAGATTTTTTTTCATTTTCAGGGTAATCTGCGTCCTCCGCAATAAGAAGCGGCGCGCCTGCACTGATTTTTCCATGCACATTGCCGTAAAAAGGATGTCCTATTTCGTCATATTTGTAATAATCATAGTTAAGATTTATATATACCTCCTCAGAATCAAAAAGATAACCAGGCGGAAGATTTAATATTCTTTCTAAGTCATGCACATATTTTGGCTTTATTTTCTGCGTACTTCCGTCTATCCACCTTTTCACCGTTGACCTATTTACTCCAAGCTCGTCCGCAATGGCCTCCAGACTTATTCTCCGTTCTTCCTTTATTGCCTTAAGCTTTGCCGCTAACTGTAAATGAGTATTTTCCTTCAAAACATTCCTCCTCCTTTCTTTTTTATATCGCTTATTACTCGCATTATAGAATCAGATTTAATCCATGAATTGTTGCTATCGCAACATGAATTGAATTGCCTTTAATGCACTTTAGTGCAATTCATGAGCCGCATGGCTCAATTCATGAAATCTTCAGATTTCAATTCATGCCACCAGGCAATTCATTGAGTTTGCTATGCAAACTCATTATAGAATCAGTGAACATTTAGATGGCACTGTTTTCTCATTCTTTCTTCGCGGTAGTGATTGATGCTATTAGTAATCTACGAATTTTACTACATTTATCAAACATATCTTCATACTCTTCTTCAGTTATCATCTTTGTAGTTTTAAAAAGCCCCAACCAGTAATCGCTTTCATAACATTCTTTTAAAGCAATTTGAAACTTATTTATAAAGTCTGCTTTACTTGCCGCATAATTAGCTTCGTGGATATTTGCTCCAATGCTTGTTCCACTACGCAAAAGTTGATTTAATAACACATTTCCTTTTCGTTTATCTTTAATTTCTGTACATAGATTAACAACATCAACTGCAAATTGTTTTGATAAATCTACAAGTTTATTTTCCTTCATATTCATTCTCCATTTAATGAATTGACAACTTCGTTGTCATGAATTGGATTTAATCCATGAATTGTTGCTATCGCAACATGAATTGAATTGCCTTTAATGCA
>CAZHZL010000086.1:0-9569 GCA_964537245.1 uncultured Oscillospiraceae bacterium | reverse complement strand
CATTTTCTGTTTATCCTTATAAAAATGATGTTGCGGAAAGTATAAGAATAAAAGTTTTTAAAGAAGCTCTGCAGGATTTAAGAGCGATGAAGTTGCTTGAAAAATACAAAGGGAAGGACTTTGTTATAAAATTAATTGAAGATGAAATAAATTGCGAAATTAAATTTGATAATTTCCCGTTTTTCGGAGACTATGTTTTAAAATATCGTGAAAGTATAAACGAAGAATTGAAGGGAGCACTGTAGTTATGATATTGCCGGAAAAATGGATATGGCTTCCCCAAAAAGAATATCCGGATTCTCAAACAACAAAATACAGTGGATTTGATAATAAAACAGAAGGAAATTATACTGTTGCTGAATTTAGCAGAGTATATAATTTTGAGAAAAACGTTATTTCTTTAAAACTCATATTTAGTGGTGATACAGAGTTTCAGTTATTCTGCAATGATAAATTTATTGCTACCGGTCCTGCATTTTCAGGTGGAGATTATTTTCTCGGAAGTGACCGTCCACGAACTGATTATTATAAAATGCAAACAGAAATAAAAACAAACACAAACAGTATCTGTTTTTTTGCAAGAGTTAAAATGATGCCGTACAGACTTTGTGAGTATTCTAAAGGACATGGAGGCTTTATGCTTTCTGCCCTTATTACTTTTGAGGACGGAACAAAGACGATAATCACCACTGATTCATCGTGGAAAGTCAGAAAAAATTCGGCGTACAAATCTCCGTGTGAATATGATTTGAGACTTTTTTCAGAAAAATATACAAATGCAGAAGAAATTGATGATATATGGCATGCAGAACTTGCTCCAATTTTACTGCGTAGCGAGGAGGAGGTTTATCCTTTTGAAAACGGTAAAATTTTATTAATGCCACATGAAGAAAAAGAAGTTATTCTGACATTTGAAAAAATTTATGCCGGATTTATACATATTTTAACAAAAACTAAAGGTGACTTGTATGTTGAAATTACATGCAGAGAAATTGAGGAAACAGGGACAAAAGAGAGTTTGATTTTTTCCTGTGATAATGAATACAGAGGATTTTTATTACATAGTGCAGGAAACTTTTTTGTTAAACTGAAAAATGATTCCGATGAAATGTCTGAATTGACCATAAGCCTTATTTCAACATTTTATCCTGTTGAGAAAATCGCTGAAATCATAACTGATGACTCTGAAATAAATAATGTTTTAGGTGTATGCAGACATACTTTGAAATTTTGTCGTCAACTTCATCATCTGGACAGCCCGAGACATTGTGAGCCGCTTGCATGTACCGGTGACTACTATATTGAAATGTTGATGACTTTGTTTTCATTTGGCGATATGTCACTTGCGGAATTTGATGTAAAGCGTACTGCCGCATTGTTAAGAAACAATGATGGAAGAATGTTTCACACCACATACAGCTTGATATGGGTGAAGATGTTATACGATGTTTATATGTTTACGGGAAACAAGGAACTGCTTTTTGACTGCGTTGATGCATTAATACTTTTGTTAAATCGTTTTGAAACATACATTGGAGACAATGGTTTGATAGAAAATCCTCCTGACTATATGTTTATCGATTGGCTTTACATTGATGGAATTTCAATGCACCATCCGCCGAAAGCACTTGGTCAGACTTGCCTAAATATGTTTTATTATGGTGCTCTTGAAACGGCGGGGAAAATATACAAATTACTTAATTTAAAAGAAATGGCAAATGTGTGCATAAAAAAAGCCGAAGCATTAAAAAATTCAATAAATGCCTTACTTTATGATAAAGAGAAAGGACTTTATTTTGAAGGACTTAATACGCCTACAAAAGAAAGTCTCATAGGAAAATGGATGCCGCAGAACACATATAAACGATACTACCTAAAGCATTCAAATATTTTAGCGGTATATTTTGGAATATGTGATGAAGAAATTTCAAAAATGCTTATTGATAAGGATATGACGGAAAAATTTGAGGCAGACTGTCAGCCATATTTTTTGCATTATCTTTTAGATGCAGTTTATAAAGCAGGTATGAGAGATAAATATACATTGAAAATTATTGATATGTGGAAACCATTTATAAGGGAATGTGATAAAGGTCTGACCGAAGGATTTATTCCGCCTGAACCAACATATCAGTTTGATCATAGTCATGCTTGGGGAGGCACGCCGCTTTATTCTCTTCCGAAAGCTTTGACAGGAGTTGAAATCGTTGAGGCAGGTTATAAAAAAATAAAATTTAATCCTTCTCTTCTTGGTCTTAAAAATGCAACAGTCGAAATTCCAACACCGTACGGAATGATAAATGTGAAATTAAAAAAAGGGGAAAATCCTGTTTATTCTCTTCCGAAAGAAGTAGAAATAATTTGGTGAAAGTATTCTTCAAAAATGTTTTCAAAGACATAGATTATATAAAATAAGGAGGAACTAAAAAATGAGTATACCAATAGCAAAGAATTATATAAAAAATTTTGAAAAAATGGGTTTTGGAATGTTTGTTCATTGGGGACTTTATTCACAGCTCGGAAAGGGTGAATGGACATATTTTGTTGAAAATATGGATATGAAAGAATATTCCAAGCTTATAAACACATTTACAGCAAAGGATTTCAACGCTGAAGAACTTGAAGAAGAACGATTATACTATCATCTTGACGATTGGCAAAAATACACTTGCAAGGACTTGAATTTAAGAACGGCAACATATTTAAAATATGTTAATCCGTCGAGTATTTCAATGGGAATAGGAGATTAAATAATGACCAAATTTGAAATAAAATGAATTATAAAACTGAAATTTATTGAAAAAATATCCAAATCATAGGAATTTTACAAAAAGAAATTAAAATTCAGAAAGGATTATTAAAGAATGAATGAGAAAATTGAAAAATTAATATCACAAATGACTTTAAGGGAAAAAATTGGTCAGCTTACTCAGGAATGCACATCAAACGAAAGAATGGATGAGCTTTGCGAGCTTGCCAAAAAAGGAGAAGTAGGTTCATTAATTTTAGCAAATACGCCTTTTGCAGGCAACGAAAAACAAAGTGAAATTTATATTGACAAATTAAATGAGCTTCAACGGTGTGCGGTGGAGGAAAGTCGGCTCGGTATCCCTATAATAAACGGTCGTGATATAATTCATGGTTCAAAAACTATTTTTCCCATTCCGCTTGCCTGTGCTGCAACCTGGGACTATAGTTTAATAAAGGATATGTCGGAAATGATGTGCGAGGAAGCAAAAGAAGATGGTGTTCACTGGACTTTTGCGCCTATGATTGATATGTGTGTTGAGCCGAGATGGGGGCGCATTATAGAAACTCCGGGAGAAGATGTTTGTTTAGGTAAAATGGTTGCAAAAGCTTCTGTTAAGGGGATGAAAAACGCTGGAGTTGCATCATGTGCAAAGCATTATATAGGATACGGTGCTGCAATAGGCGGACGGGATAAGGATGCAACAGAATGGAATGAATATACGCTCCGAAATAGAGCACTACCTGCATTTAAAGCGGCAGTAGACGCAGGTGTGGATACCGTAATGAGTTCATTTAACGAAATAAGCGGTCAGCCTATGACTTCAAGCCGGTATCATATTACGGATATATTAAAAAAAGAACTTGGCTTTGAGGGATTTGTTATAAGCGATTATGACGCAATAAAAAGACTTGAATGTCAAGGCGTATCGGATTCTGAAGAAATGTCGGCAGAACTTGCAATAAATGCAGGCGTTGATATGGATATGGTTGACGGAGTTTATAAAAACAATTTAGAAAATCTTGTTGAAGTCGGAAAGGTTAGCATTGAAACAGTAAATGAAGCCGTAAGAAGAATTTTAAGAATAAAATTCAAGCTTGGACTTTTTGAAAATCCTTATATAAATGAAAAAAATCCAAAACTTAATAAAGAAAAATGCTTGGATAAATCAAGAGAAATTTCCCTTCATTCTATGGTGCTTTTAAAAAATAACGATGTACTTCCGCTAAAAAAAGGCACATCAGCGGTGGTATGCGGACCAATGGCAGAAGAAAAGAAATCACTTTTGGGAAGCTGGAGTGCAGGAGGAATAGAAGAATATGTTATTTCTTTAGCTGATGGAATAAAAAATGTAAATGGCGAAGAAAATACTGTTGTTTCAAACGGTGTTGATGATTTCATGTTCAGATACAGAAGAACATCAGATACATATATAGTTGCGCTTGGTGAAACCGATTATGTAACGGGAGAAAATCATTCAGTATCTGATATAGAAATATCTCAGTCTCAAATAAACTGTGTAAAATATGCAAAGGAAGTCGGAAAAAAGGTTATTGCCGTAATTTTTGCAGGGCGACCTCTTGCAATAACTGAAATATTGCCGTATTGCGATGCGGTTCTCTGGGCTTGGCACGGTGGTACGATGTGTGGACAGGCAGCGGCTGAAATATTATTTGGCGATTTTAATCCATGCGGAAAAATGCCTGTGACTATACCGAGAGCAACAGGACAAATCCCTATTTATTATAATCACCAAAGAAATGAATGGGGAAAAAATAATTATTATGGTGGAATAGATAATTATGTAGATATTTTAGGTTCACCGCTTTATGTTTTTGGTTATGGTTTATCCTATACTGATTTTGAATACAACGATTTTGAATATAGTTTCAACAAAAAGAACAGTGTTGCGGAAATTCGTTTTAAAATAAAAAATATTGGTGAATATGATGGATACGAAATTGCACAATGTTATGTAAATGATGTAGTAGCAAAAATGTCAAGACCTATAAAAGAACTTAAAGCATTTGAAAAAGTGTATTTAAAAAAAGGTGAGGAAAAGGAAGTTTTATTTACGCTCACAAAAGATGATTTGTCATATTATGATAATTTTGGTGAATTTATTTTTGAGAGCGGAGACTTTAAAATAGAGATTGGAAAAAGCTGTAATAATATTGTTTTTGAATCTATAGAAAAAATAGAATTTAAAAAGGGATGACGAAAAAATGTACAGAAAATTTATAAAAGATACAGCAGGCTATGAAATAAATACTTTAAATTTGCCTGTTAGTTGGGAATACATATACGAAAACAGAGATGTTTTATTAAAGGTTGACCAGTTTGGTCCTATCTATGCACAGGCACACCCACCGGGCGATGTTATGATTTTTAAGCGTGAAACTCATGAAAAATATTCACCTTGGATAGTTCATATAAATAATAAGTTTACAAACTTTTTCAGACCAAATATGCTTGGTGTTGAAGATGAACCTGAAAATGTAAAAATAACTTATTTACCCGAATGTGCAACTTATGCATTTACTTATGATAATTTAGAAATATCAACGGAATTTATTATACCTAAAAAGGGTACTCAAATCGCAATGCGTTTTAAGGTTAAAAATCTTGGAGATAAAAGAACAGTTGAAATAAAACCGCATTTAGTTCCATACTTAAACGAAGCACAAATGGCTCCGTGGGACAAACCCGAATGGTATTTAGACAGCAGTTGTGAAAAGAAGGATAGCTTAGTTTTCACAACTAAATTATTAAGTGCAGACGCAAAATCTGAAAAAAGAAGATGTGCATATTTTGTAACTTCAACTGAGAATTTAAACGGGTATGAGCTATCTTTGGAAAAATATATAGGTCAGGGAGACTTAACAAATCCGCAGTATACATATACAAACGATGAGCGTATTTATGCTTATCCGCCCGTATATGCTACTTCTTATAATTGGGAATTGGATAAAGACGAAGAAAAAATACTTATTCAGATTCTGTCTTTGGAAAATGAAATTGAAAGCATAGATTTTGATGCGGTAAAGGCTGAAAGAAAAGAAGTATTTAATGAATTATTCTCTAAAAACAGAATAAAAACAAATGACGAAGAATTTGATTACTATGTAAATTATTGGTTACCGCTTCAAATGAATTGGGTTGCATCTTTAGACAGAGGCTGGCCTACGGGAATGAGAGGCTCAAGAGATTCCGCGCAGGATTATGCCGCACTCTTATATTCCGACACAAAAAATCCGAAAGATATAATTTTAACAATGATGGAATGTCAGAGAAGCGATGGTTGGTTCCCAAGACAATATTCTGCAAAAGGAAAACACGGAAAGCATGACCTTCGTACCCATGTTGATGGCGGTGCATTCTTCGTTGAGTTTGTATGGAAATATTTAGCTCATACGCATGATTTTGAAATTTTAAATGAACAGATTGAATGGCTTGATAAAGATGAAAAATCCTCTGCATTAGAACATTTAATAACTGCCACAGAATATTATATAAAACCTGAAAATATAGGTGAACATGGCTTATGCAAAATTCGTGGCGGTGATTGGCTTGACGCAGTTAATACAGCAGGCTTGGAGGGCAGAGGCGAATCTGTTACCGTAAGTGAGCAAACAGTTATGTCAATGGAATATCTGACGGATATTTTAAGAAAGCTTGGCAAAGATACGGATAAATACTTAAAAGAAGCTAAGAATTTAAAAGAAAACATAAATAAATATGCATTTAATAATTCAGGCTATTATAACGGAGTATTCAACGATAACGGAGAGTGGATATTCTCAGATAATGATCCTGACGGTAAATCCAGAATGTATGGTGTATCTAACTATTATGCAATAATTTCGGGCGTTGCAGATAAAGAAAAAACAAAATCTATTTTAGAAAACGCAGAAAAACTGAAATGCGATAAAGGCTACAGACTTTTCTATCCCTGCTTGGGTGAAACACCGATTGATAAAGTCGGTAGAGTAGCGAGCGGAGATGTACCGCCGTATATGGGCGAAAACGGAAATGTATACAATCACGGCTCACAAGGCTTCTTTGCAAGAGCTTTATCCGTTGCAGGTGAGGGCGACAAACTTTTTGAAATGCTTAAATGGATAATGCCTTATGACCAGACCAAACACCCAACCCAAATAGCTTTTACACCGCCTTATGCAATAATAAACTGCTGGCAGGAGCTTCCCGAATTTAACCACAGAGGCTTAATGTGCTTTTTAACAGGAAGCGTTGCGATGGCAATGCGTGGTGTTTACGAATGGATGTTGGGAATTAAACCAAATCTTGACGGACTTGAAATAAAGCCTTGTCTGCCTAAATCTATGACCGATGTTGAAGTTGAAATTGAATACTTGGGTGAAAAGAAAAAAATTAAAATTGTAAATGGAGAAGTAAAAAATGGACTTTAATACAATTGAATATAAGCGTTCAAGAAGTGCGTATGCGGCACAATGTACCGTTGAATATTTTATTTCGCTTCTTGTAACAGATGCATTTATTGTAAAACAAAAGGTTATGAAACAATAAACATTAAAAATAAAGGAGTTGGATTTTATGAAACAAATAGAAAAAAACACAGTATCATCGGAAAATCAGCTTAAAGAAAATGAATATGTTGAAATTTTTAATGAAAATAATCCAGAAATTAAAATATTGTTTGCAGGTAATTCAATTACAAAGCATGCCCCTAACGAAGAGTTAGGTTGGAGTGGAAATTGGGGAATGGCAGCATCAAGTCTTGAAAACGATTATGTTCATCAAACGGTAAAAAAATTAAAAGAGCATTACGATAGTGTTAGCTACTGCATTTGTCAGGTCTCTGAATGGGAAAACAATTATAAAAATGATGTTATTCCTTATGACTTATTTTTTAAAGCACGAGAATTTTCAGCTGATATAATTGTAATGCGTTGTGTTGAAAATTGTAAAGTAATAGAATTTGATGAAATATGTTTTGAAAGGGAATATAAAAAACTCATAGGTTTTTTAAATGGTAGTAAAAATGCAAAAATTATTCTTACTACAAGCTTTTGGCATCATCCAAAAGCTGATGAAATAATAAGAAAAATAGGCGTAGAAAACGGTCATTCTGTTATAGAATTAGGTGATTTGGGTGATAAAAAAGAAATGAAGGCAATAGGTTTATTTAGACATAGTGGCGTTGCGGCTCATCCTGGAAACTTGGGTATGAAAACAATTTCCGAAAGAATTTTTGAAGTTATAAAGATGATTTGTACCACAGAATTACAGTAAATAGAGAAATAATAAGATAGGAGATAGATTTATGACAAGATATGAACAAACAAAAGAACTCTACGCAAAAATTGGCGTAGATACAGATAAAGCAATCGAAACATTAAAAAATATTCCGATTTCTCTTCATTGCTGGCAAGGCGATGATGTAACAGGCTTTGACCATGACGGTCCTTTAACAGGCGGTATTCAGACTACAGGAAACTACCCTGGAAAAGCAAGAAATTATAAAGAGCTTATGGTAGATATGGATAAAGTTATATCTTTATGCCCAGGAAAAGCAAAACTGAATATTCACGCATGCTATGCAATTTTTGAAGACGGTGAATTTGCTGACCGTGACAAATTAGAGCCAAAGCATTTTGCAAAATGGGTAGACTTTGCAAAAGAAAGAAATATGGGAATAGATTTTAACCCTACTTTCTTCTCACACGAAAAAGT
Organism: uncultured Oscillospiraceae bacterium; assembly: GCA_964537245.1. Taxonomy (GTDB): domain Bacteria; phylum Bacillota; class Clostridia; order UMGS1840; family UMGS1840; genus UMGS1840. The sequence goes on along the minus strand of CAZHZL010000086.1, from coordinate 1,105 downwards.
TAAAGACGGACTTACTCTTTCAAGCCCTGATAAAGAAACAAGAGATTTCTGGATTGAGCATGGTAAGGCTTGTATAAGAATATCCGAATATTTTGCGCGTGAAACAGGTATTCCTTGTGTTATGAATATCTGGAAAGGTGATGGCTTTAAGGATATTCCTGCAGACAGAATGGAGCCGAGAACAAGATATAAAGAATCAATCGAAGCTATTTTATCTGAGCCTTATGATAAAAACCTTGTTAAGCCTTGCGTTGAATCAAAGGTTTTTGGGATAGGTGTTGAATCATATACAACAGGAAGTGCAGAATTTTCACTTTCTTTTGCGGCAACACATGAAGGTTGTCTTCCCTTAATGGATAATGGACATTACCACCCGACAGAATTTGTTTCAGATAAAATCCCTGCGTTACTCGCATTTTTCCCTGAAATTGCATTACATATAACAAGACCTGTTCGTTGGGATAGTGACCATGTTGTTTTATTTGATGATGAAACAAAGGAAATGGCAAAAGAAATAGTGAGAAACAATGCAATAGAAAGAGTATATATGGCACTTGACTATTTTGATGCTTCAATAAACAGAATTTCAGCATGGACAACAGGCTTCAGAAGTTGGCAGAAAGCACTTTTATTTGCACTTTGCGTACCTAACGAGAAATTAAAGGAACTCCAGGATAAAAACGATTTTTCCCGTCTTATGATAATGCAGGAAAAAATAAAAACAATGCCGTTTTCAGATGTATGGGAAGAATACTGCGAAGTGTGCGGAGTTGAAGCTGACGAAGAAAAATGGTATGCAGAAGTATTTATCGAAAAGAATATAACATTTATATAGAAAGGTGAGTGAGAAAACAATGAAATATATAAAAATACAAATTTTATTGTATATTATTATGATGCACGCCTTTCAAATAAAATGGCTGACACCATAGGATTTTTGTCCCCATTTTTAGATAAAACAAAAAGAGTGTCGCAGAAAAAAATCTGTGGCGTTTTTTTTTGACCTCAAAATTTTTAAATTAGCAAAATACGGAGCAAGGAAAAATGGAAGAATTTATTTTAAACAAAGTAACAATGAAGCAGTGGATAGATAAGCAAACTTAGC
>CAZHZL010000085.1:0-9581 GCA_964537245.1 uncultured Oscillospiraceae bacterium | reverse complement strand
AAAAGAAAAGTGAGTATTCACTTGTGTTATGAATACTCACTATGGTGCGAGTGTTGATAACGGATTCAATTTTTTAATATCAATTAACCGACAGTCAAACACATATTCTTGCTTGTATCAGAGAATTTTGTAGTTTCTTCAATGAATCAAAAACAGATTGCGAGGAAACGATATGTCAAATTTTATTGAAGAATTATACTATGGTAATATAGAACCGCAGGAATTAAGCACAGAGCTTTCAGGCAAACTCAAAAAGAAGCTTAGCAAACTTGCCGAAAAGGAAGAGCAACTCACGGCAAGGCTCACCGGCGAAGAAAAGGAACTCTTTCTCAACTATGTAAGCGCCTATTCTGAGTTTTCAAGCATAAGCAATTCTGACAGCTTTATATCAGGCTTCAGACTCGGAGCAAGATTTACATACGACACATTTGTTAAGAATACGAAAGGATGAATACCGCTATGAAAAATAATGCAAATATTCAATACAGACAGGTTGGAGATTATAATATTCCGAATCTCATTTTACTGCCCGAAGAAGCAAATATACGGCTCGGCAAATGGGGTATGTTACATAAAGATTATCTTGAAAAACATAACCGTGCACTTTTTAACTTGTTACTTACCCAAGGCAAACTTTATCAGCATTGTGCGGAGATTGAAAATCAAGCACGACAGATGTTTAATACACTTGTCGAGCAGATGAAAGAAGCTGAAGATGTTACAGAGAAATTGAAAGAGGAAAATCAGATGGAATGGGTATGTCATGTGCAGAACATTGAGGCAAAAGCAATGGAGATTGTCATTAATGCAATAGTGTATAGATAGTAATGAAATTGGCGACAGAGAGGCATAAACCTCTTTGTCGCTTTTTACATAACAATAGACAACTGTTATGTTCTGTGATATAATCTATAAATAAATATGCTTGTAGGAGGACAAATATATGATGAGCCAAATTATTGATATTTTAAAGGATAAAAACCGCCCTGCATTGTCCAATATAATTTATTTTATTTGTTGTATTGTGTACGCAACCATGTTTATTCTTTATATAGTGCCTTTTAACATCGAAATATCTCTATTGCAAGAAGTCTCTATTGATATTATTACAAATACAAATAAAGTTGTAATTTCAACCGTAATAATTTTATCTCTTTATGTGGTTGTTTATATAATCAGGCACATAATTATCAGTATTTGTAAATATGATGACAATGAAAAAGTAAAAAAAGTATTTTCAACTATATATGCAATCGACGACATTTTTGATTTGTTCGCATCGATAATTTCATTAGTTTTTGCTTTTGCTGTCTTTGTGCAATTTTATAAAACAGGAGATTTTTATTCAACAAAAATTGCATGGGCAATTCATTGCTTTATTATTATAAAATCGATAAATTTTCTGTTTCATTACTTTAAAGGTCATAATTTGGCTGAGATAAACAAAGTTCTAATTAATTATCCCGATTTTGAAAAAAAGTTGTAAATGGTTGGTAGCAAGTAAAAGTCTTGCTACCATTTTTTTCAATATTAAACAGATTTCTGTTGATTTTAATTCAAAAAAGATGTATAATGAAAACACCGATATATCGGCATTTTAGAATGAAATATCGGTGATTTTGATTTTTGAGGTGTAACAAGTGATTTCTTATAATAAACTTTGGAAAAAACTAATAGATTTAGGCATGAAAAAGAAAGATCTTAAAGATGCCACCGGCATCGGTTCAACCACTATGTCAAAATTAAACAACAATGAGCCTGTATCAATGGATGTAATGTTGAAAATTTGTATTGCATTAAACTGTAATATCGGCGATGTAATGGATGTGATATTATGATTAAAAGAAGATTAACAGGCATATCTTTGTTTGCTAGTGCAGGTATTGGTGAGACATATTTTAAAGATGTTGGTATAGATATAAAAGTCGCAAACGAATTATTGGAAAAACGGGCAAATTTGTATCGTGCTATTAATCCTGAAGCTACAGTTATATGTGGTGATATAACAAAGGATAACGTTTTTTCTGAAATTATTTCTTCTTGTCCAAAAGAAGTTGACTTTCTTTTAGCATCACCTCCTTGTCAAGGAATGAGTGTTGCAGGAAAAAATCGTAATCAAAAAACGATGGAAGCAGATGAACGAAACTATTTAATTACATATGTAGTTAAAGCAATAAAAACAACTAATCCCACATATGTTCTTGTTGAAAATGTTCCCGCACTTTTAAAGTTAAAGTTAAAGTATGCCGAAGCATATAGGACTGTTTTAGAAATTTTACAATATGAATTCGGTAATGAATATGAAATTGATAGTATGGTTGTCGATGCATCTGACTATGGTGTTCCTCAAACACGATTAAGAGCTATTATTAAAATGAATCGAAATGGAACTGTTTGGCATTGGCCTTCTAAAAAAGAAAAAATAACTGTACGCGAAGCGATTGGGCATTTACCAACATTAGAAGCGGGTGAAACATCTGATATCAAATGGCATTTCGCACGCAACCACTCAAAGGATAATATTTTATGGATGAAGCATACCCCTACAGGAAAATCTGCTTTTTCTAATCCTGTATATTATCCGCAAAAAAAAGACGGAACTCGAGTAAAAGGATATGAGTCATCGTATCGTAGAATTAGATGGGATTCCCCTGCACCAACTATTACAATCAGAAACGATTGTATTGCATCACAAAGAAATGTTCATCCGGGAAGGTTGTTGCCTGATGGTACATATTCAGATGCCCGTGTTTTAACACCGTTAGAACTTATGTTGTTAAATTCACTTCCGGCGGATTGGAATATTCCTGATGATACGCCTGAATTGCTAATCAGACAATGTATAGGAGAATCTATTCCACCATTAATGCTTAAAGAAATAGTAAGAGGTATTGAAATATGAGTAAAATTAAAGCTATTTCATTATTTTCAAGTGCCGGCATAGGCGAATTGCTACTGAATAATACAGATATTGATGTGGTTGCAGCGAATGAGCTGTTGCCCAAACGTGCAGATTGTTATAAGTATTTTTATCCTGACACAGATATGTACTGTGGTGATATAACATTAGATGAAACTAAAGAATATATGATTGCAGCGGCAAAAAAGCACGGTGCAAAAATGCTTATTGCAACACCGCCTTGTCAGGGATTAAGTACTTTAGGAAAAAATAAAAAACAGATTCATTATGAAAAAGACAAGCGAAATTTTTTAATTCTTTCTGCTTTAGATGTAATTGATAATTGTGATTTTGATTACATTCTTATTGAAAATGTGCCAACTTTTTTGGATATGTATTTTCCTTATGAAGAAGAGTACTTTAAGCTTGAAGAGATTTTAAATAAGAGATATTCAAACAAGTATGTAATTGAAGCTCGCGTATTAAATGCTAAAGATTACGGAATTTGCCAATCTCGTCCAAGAGCAATAATCAAACTTTATAAGCATGGTTTGAATTGGGCATGGCCAGTTTCAGAACCTGAAATTCCTTTACAGGATGCTATTGGACACTTGCCTTCTTTGGAATCAGGAGAAACATCCGATATACCTTGGCACTTTGCTAAAGACCATAACGAAAGAAGTGTTTTGGCGTTAAAGCATACCCCCACGGGAAAAAGTGCCATTGCCAACGACGTTTATTATCCTAAAAAAGAGGATGGTACACGAATTAAAGGCTTTCACAACACTTTTAAACGTATGCAGTGGGACCAACCTTGTCCCACAAGAACAACCTTTAGCGGCAGTATGAGTTCGCACAACAATGTTCATCCTGGAAGATTGTTGCCTGATGGCACATATTCGGATGCACGTGTTTTAACACTGTTAGAGACTTTTATTGTCTCATCAATACCGGAAACAGTTGATTTCCCAAAAGGGTCAACAGACACATTTATCAGAACGGTTATTGGCGAATCAATACCCCCAAAACTTATGATGAAGGTTATTGAAAAAATTGGAGAGCAGGTGTAAAAATGCCTATAATGGTTGAAAGAAATAAATGGATATTGTATAAGCATACATCAAATTATGAGCTCATCAAGGCAGTTGCTCTTGATGTAAAAAACAGTTGCAAGACAGATATATCCAACATCGAACGTGAAAGAATGCAAGAGAGGCTTGCCGCGTTGAACCTTTATAAAACAAGAAATCCTAAAGCTAAACCCTTAGATTCTATAAATCATAGAATTAATACTTTAGAGTATTTCATGTTCGGCTATGAGGATAATACTGATGGTAAAAAGTTTATGTTTAGCCCGTTGGGCAACCTGTTTCTTAAGCATATAGGTGATGAGGATAAACTTACTAAAATTTTCACAACAATGTTGTTTGCTATTCAATTTCAACATCCCGCAAGCGGTACAGATAAAGAGTTTCAGTTATATCCCTTCAGATTGATATTTAAACTCCTTCTTGATGAAAGGCTTGAGTATCGACTTTATAATCATGAATATGCTTTAATTGTTGCTTTTGTTAATTCAATGGATGATTCTAAATACGAAGATTTAGTAAATCAAATTTTAGCATTAAGAAAAAAGTCTGACGAAGAAATTGCTTTGATGTATAAATCAGATGAGCATACTTATGTAAATGCTGTTTATGAGTGGGAGTATTATACTTGCAAATTATTATCTACTATTGGCATTATAAATGCTGTAAAAGGTGACATGATTTGTAAATTATTCCATCCTACAAAAACAGGAAGCCATAGCAATCCTACAGGAAGAACCGCTCGTAACGGTTATATTTCCTTGGATGATAAAGTAGTTGATTTCATAAAACTTCTTTTGAGCAAATATTCCTATAAACAAAAGCCTTTGAAACTTGATGATGCCGAAAGAATGCAACTTGATATTGTTAAAGAAATATACAGCTTTTATCCTATTGAACTTATGAATGAAATAGGTGAAAGCGATGAATTATCATCGTTGTTAGAACTTCCTAAGCTTATTGAAGAATATTCTAACAATCCTGATAATGGTACAGCATATCTGTTTGAAGAGGTTCTTGAAGAAGGTTTCAATATGTTCTATAATGTGGAAGCACGAAGAATAGGCGGAGCCGGTCATACAGATATTGAGTGTTTGTATTTAACTAAGAAAAAGAAGTTTGCAGTTGAGTCTAAATCTACAGCTAACAAACTTAGCGGTATAAATGTTGGTAGATTGCGTGAACATAGAGAGGAAATTGGCGGTGATTATACGATAGTAATTACGCCAAGATATGTACCTGCAGCTAAACGTGATATTAAAAATACAGATGTTGTCATCATTTTAGCAAGCACCTTTGCGGAATACCTGTATAATCATATATTCCATGATGTTAGAGATGTTGATTATGCTGACTTTGATGATATTATTGTTAACCATAGAGGCGAAGATGTTAGCAAGTATATTTCCAATATGACTATGGCTAAATTTGCAGCCAATGGTTGAATGTTAAAACGGATTGAGAAAAGAGGATAATATGGCTTTATTTGAGAGAGGCTCAGAGTGGCGAAGATGGGATTTGCATCTGCATACAGCAAGTTCGTATGATTATGAGTATAAAGGTGCAGATAGTGATGAAATATTAGCTCAGAAATTACGGGATAATAGTATTGCTGCTGTAGCAATAACAGACCATTTCGTAATTGATAAAAAAAGAATAGAACATCTTAAAGAATTAGCACCAGATATTGTATTTTTTCCAGGTGTTGAACTAAGAACTGATAAAGGCGATACAAATATTCATGTTATATTGATTTTTTCGGATCAATCAAATCTTGATGAGCTTGTAGAGGATTTTAATGTATTCAAGAGAGATGCAAAAGACTATGACAACGATGAGAAGATATATTGGGATTATAATTCTCAAATTTTGCCATTCGCTCAAAAACATAATGCTTTGATTTCAATTCATGCTGGAAGAAAATCCAATGGGGTTGATGAGAAAATTTCTAATTCGTTGCCACATAATCAAGCAGTAAAATCAGAATATGCTACAACCGTATCTATCTTTGAAATGGGCCAAGTTAGAGATATAGACGGGTATAATGAAAAAGTTATTCCTAATATAGGTGCGAAGCCTATGATTATCTGCTCCGATAATCATGATGCACGAAATTATAACCCTGCAAATAAACTATGGATAAAGGCCGATGTTACATTTAATGGTTTAAAACAAATAATTTATGAACCGGATGAACGTGTTTGTATCTCTGATACAAAGCCTGAATGCAAACCTGACTATTATGTAATTGATAAAGTAGTATTAAACGACGAAGAATTTTCAAATGAACCTATTTATTTTAATGATAAGTTGACATGTATTATCGGCGGAAAATCCACAGGAAAATCAATTCTTCTTCATAACATGGCTAAGGCTATTGATGAAAAACAAGTTCAGGAAAAAGAATCAATCGTACACACTTCCACCAAAGAATTGACCAATACTGCAGTTTATTGGTCTGATGGAGAAAATGATGTTGATAGACATATTATCTATATTCCGCAATCGTATTTGAATTGTTTAAGTGACAAACAAGAGGTCACAACAGAAATAGATAATATGATTCAAAGTGTGGTTTTAAATAACGAAAACGCTAGGGCAGCTTTTGAGAAAATGTTGTTTGCAATAAAAGAAAAACACTCGGAGCTAAATGTTAAAATTCTAAATTTATTAGATAATCATAAAGAAATAGTTGAGTTGGATGATGAAAAGAAGGAACTTGGGGATAGGAGTGGTATAGAAAAAGAAATTAAAAAACTTCAGGAACAGAAAGATGCATTGTCCAAAAATCTAGAAATTTCTGATGAGGATATCACAAGATATGAAACTGCGTTGTCAGAAAGCTCCAATAGATCCAAACAGATATCTCAGCTTGGTAATGAGATGGGGTCGCTTACATCCATTACAGCTATTGTAATGCCTGCATTTATTAATCAAGATGATTTTTCAGGTGACACATTAGAAAAAATCAATGAAATAAAAACGCAAATAATAGATGTGGCCAACCAACAATGGATTAACAGAAGAGATATTCTTGTGAATGAGCTACTTGACAGGCAAAAGAAATTGCAAAATGAAAAAGATGAATACGATAAAACAGTTCAAGAATTGCAACCAAAAATCCAAGGTAATAAAGCTATCGCTGAGTTTGCAGCTAAAATATTAGCAGAAAAGGAGAAACTTACAACTTTCAATACCTTAGATGAAAAGTTGAAAGCTAAAAAATCTGAAGAGCAAGCAATTATAGCCGAAATATATGCAATACCACTTCAAATAAAGGAACTGCGTAATGAGTATGCAAGTGTTATAAATAGTGAAGAGGCTTTTAAAGGACATGAAATAGAATTCAAGGTTGAAGTTCCTTTTAAAAGAGAAGAGTTTTTAAAGATAATTGAAACTGATTTTGTTATTAGAAGTGTAAAATTCAAGGAAACAATAAAAATTGATTCTTTTGATGAAAAAGAATTCAATGCAGAAAAGCTTAAAGAGATTATTGAAAAATTGTTGTCAGGCGTACTTGAAACCAAGACGGGTCATAACATTGAATCTGTTTTGAGAGATATTAATGATGATTGGTATAACATTAAATATAAAGTTGTTATGGATAACGACAACATTGATGTAATGTCTCCAGGTAAAAAAGCATTAGTTTTGTTAAAATTATTAATAGATTTAGCAGAAAGCAAATGCCCTATTTTGATTGACCAGCCAGAAGATGATCTTGATAACAGATCCGTATTCAATGAATTAATTCCGTTTATCCGTCAAAAGAAAAAAGATAGACAGATTATTGTTGTGACACATAATGCCAATGTTGTTCTCGGTGCTGATGCAGAAGAAATAATAATTGCAAATCAAACTGGTAGTAAATCAGAAAACAGAGAAAAGCGATTTGAATACCGTTCGGGATCAATTGAAAATGACATTCCTATTTTTGCAGCGGACGGAAGCATAGAAATTGGTATATTAAATTCAAAAGGTATTCAACAGCATATTTGCGATATACTTGAGGGCGGAGAGGTCGCATTTGAAAAACGTAAAAACAAATATAGAATATAGTAGTATTACGAGTTAGGAGTTACTGAGTTATGCAAGAAATTAAATGCCCTAATTGTGGCGAAGTTTTTCAAGTTGATGAATCTGGATATGCAGCAATTCTTCAGCAGGTACGCGATGATGAGTTTAGGAAGGAACTCGAACGGCGTTCAAAAGAACTTGAGTCGATACATAAAAGCGATTTACAGATTGCTCGAATGGAAAAAGCTAAAGAGCAAGCAGTTGCTATAGCTGAAAAAGAAAGTGAAATTGCCGATAAAGACAGAGAAATTACTGAACTGAAAGCAAAAATTGATGCAAGTGATACTGAAAAGAAACTTGCAATTTCCGATGCAGAGAAAAGAAAGGAACAGGAGCTTTCCGAAAAGGATAAAGAAATTGCACAATTAAAAGCTAGGATTATGGCAAGTGAAACAGAAAAGAAACTAGCTATATCTGAGGCTGAGCAGAAAAAAGAAAAAGAGCTTTCCGAAAAAATAAATGAAATTACAGAGCTTAAGGGCAAATTGACAAGTACAGAATCTGAAAGCAAATTAAAAGAAACAGCTCTAAAGGAGAAATATGAGGAGCAATTAAAGGATAAAGATGAGCAAATAGCATATTACAAAGATTTTAAAGCTCGCCAATCAACCAAAATGGTAGGAGAAAGTCTTGAACAACACTGTTATACTCAGTTCAACAGCATCAGGATGACAGCGTTTCCTAATGCATATTTTGAAAAAGATAATGATTCAAAAACAGGAAGTAAAGGGGATTTTATTTTCAGGGAATGTTCTGAAGATGGTACTGAGTTTATATCGATTATGTTTGAGATGAAAAACGAAAATGAAACTACTGCTACCAAGCATAAAAATGAACATTTTTATAAAGAGTTGGATAAAGACAGAAATGAAAAAGGTTGTGAATATGCTGTTTTAGTCTCAATGCTTGAGATGGATAATGAGTTGTTTAATAATGGTATTGTGGACGTTTCTTATAAATATCCGAAAATGTATGTTATTAGGCCACAGTTTTTCATTCCAATTATATCATTGCTTAGAAATGCTGCTCTTAATTCATTAAAATACCAGCAGGAGTTGCAAATTGTAAAAAATCAACAACTTGATATAATTAATTTTGAAAACAATATGAATGTTTTCAAAGAAGGCTTTGCTAGAAATTACGAATTAGCAAGCCGTAAATTTAATGATGCAATTTCGGAAATCGACAAATCAATTGCGCAATTACAAAAAGTTAAAGATGCATTGACTTCATCTGAAAGAAATATAAGGTTAGCTAATGATAAAGCTCAAGATTTAAGTATAAAAAAATTAACTAAAAATAGTCCGACAATAAGAGAAATGTTCAATAACTTAAAAGTTGATGAATAAAATCAAAAAACGGTTCGCTTTTAATTTAAAGTGAAACCGTTTTTTTTGTGCATCTCTTGACAAAAGAACGAATGTTCTTTATAATAGTAAATTGGTAAATAATGTATTTGCCCTACAACTAAATATCAACTGAAACACATATTTTTTACTTATTGGCTTTATGCCACA
>CAZHZL010000084.1:0-9690 GCA_964537245.1 uncultured Oscillospiraceae bacterium | reverse complement strand
ATAACTTAGATTATATTATCATTTTGGAGTTTACACAAAATCGGGGAAATACCCTTTTAGCCGGGGGTATGTTTAAAATCGGAATTTGGGGATTCATTTCTTTTGCATTAGCCATGTTGGTTATGGCTCCGTTTTTGATCCTTTTATTTTTAGAAGGTTTTGTTGACACCTTTTTTGCTAACAATCTCTTTGTTTTTGCTTTGTTATTTGCTGGTGTTTTTTTACTAAAATTTTTTGGTGTCTTCTCTTCTTCTATAATTGTGAGGTTGATATTTTCCACTTATGTAGTTTTAGGAGTTCTTTATATTTCTCTCTTTTCCTTCAACTTCGATACAATCGCATATTCCAATCTAATAGTAATGGATGAAATATTGCCTGATACTGCAGAAAATATGTTTCTAGAGCTATTTGATAAAGAAATGGTAATTTCGAAAACACAAGATTCTTCGTATTGTAATTTTTTACGAGAATATACTTTTTCGTTTATTCAGTACACAAAAAGTGTTTTCGGAGAATTTTCAAGAATAGATTCGTCTTGTTTTAGTGTTCCTTTTGAACAAATCAACTTAATTGAAGTATTTAAGGCTGTTGGGTTATATATAGCAATTGGTGGCTATGGCGGAATAATAATCTTCTTTGGATATGCATTGCTCATTATCTGTACTATGTTAATAGCAAGCGTACCATACATACTTGCCTTCGGTATATTGGCTGTTCTAAATTTAATCATATACTTTATAAGAACTTATAAAATATTTACTGTTGATTTTAAAAGTATTTATAACCGAAGTAAAGAATCAGAATCTCAGCTATTTGAAACTGCTATGTCACAAACAGACATTTCCTCAGAAGAAAAAGCCCAGATGCTTAAAACTGCAGCTGCCGCTAAAAATCCTGATGCTATTCTGCATTATGGATTCTGCTTGGAAGAAGGAAACGGTGTTGAGAAAAATCTAAAGTTAGCCGGGAAATGTTTTAAAGAAGCAGCAAAACTTGGTTCTTCTAGAGCACAATACTGTCTGGGATTATGTTATTATCACGGAGATTGTCATATTCGCAAAGATAAAGTTTTAGCTCATGCATGGCTCAAAAAGGCACTTAAGGATCCCACTAAATGTATGGAGTTTAGAAAATCTGCCATTTTTAAGTACTTCTAATCACTGTAATGTCATCCTTCTTAAATGAGTTCGACAGGCAAAAAGCAATCATTTGATATAATGTTGTTAATGAAAAAAATGTTTTTTGGAGGAATGTCTAATGAAAAAAACAAAATTTGCTGTAATTTTCCTATTATTAATCTCTGCGATGCTTGTTATCACTTCTTGCTCTTCTGGGGGTAAGGATAACACGCCGAAAATCAATTATGAGAAACTTGACTGCAGAGCGGTCGGTGAATTCAATGACGGCGTTCAATGGGTTACACGTGAAGAAGTAACATATAATTCCGATGCTACACTTTATGGATTGATTGATACAAAAGGTAACTTTTTAATTGAAATGACAAGCGAGTATACTGATGTTAATCCATTTTATAATGATGCGGCTTGGGTAGAGGTTGGAAACAATCAATACCGAGCAATTGACAAAAACGGAAATTATCTTACTGGAACATACAAAGAAGCTGAACGTTTTAGCGATGATGTCGCATGGGTGAAAAACTCAAGTGGCAACTGGCTGGTTGTTGATAAAAACGACAATGAAGTTTTTACATATGAAGAATATGACGGAGTATTAAAGTTTTCACAGTTTTCCGAAGGAAAATGCATAGTTGTTCTTTCTCAAAACAACTATGGAAAAGAAGCTGCATATGTACTTGATAAAAGCGGCGATTTAATCCCTCTTGAAACCCATATAAGCTGGTATGATCTGGACATTGGTCTCGGCTCATTTGTAAACGGATATGCAAGATGCGGCAACAAATGGGGCGAAGTAAATGGAAATGTATTTTGTAATCTAATATATGTAAAAACCGATGGCAGTGTATTAGCACTAAAAACAGGCTCTGGCGGAGGTCTTTTAGCACAAAGATTTTATAGTGCTCCCGCTTTTGATAATATAGAGATTTGTGCTGCCGGTAATTTCGTTAATGGAAAAGCAAATATCATTTTCGTAGGCAAAGATGAACTGTATTATAAAATACAAATTGATGAGAATGGTAGTTTCATAAATGAACCCAAAGACGGAGTAAGCGCCGGCGATTTGCTAAGCGGAAACGGCGGAGATATTACAACATCTGATTGGGTAAAGATGTTTTCAGGTAATGGATTTATAGAATAAAACCTACAAGAAAGGAACAGGTAAAATGAGAAAAATCTTATCTCTTTTATTGGCAGTACTTATGATTGTGCCTTTGTTTGCACAGGTAAATGTTGCGGCAGCAAATGTCACGAATAACATTACGGAAGATGTTTATAGGGCAGATATGTTTATGAGTAATTCGTCGAAAGAATTAATAGATTGGCTGTGCAACGATGATGCTTTTGTATATTCGCAAGAATCTGATTCTTTTGCTACAGACTTGGTGTATATAACAAATATTTTTTCTTGGAAAAGTAAATATAAAGAAGCGGCAAAAGAAATACTAGTATCTTTTATGGAAAAAAAAGGTATTAATATAGAAGATATAAGAAATGAGGAGCGTAGCACATTCTATTATGACCTCATTAATGGTATAAATGATATGGCACAAATGTCAGGTAAATACGATTCGTTGCGTATTGAAATGACAAGTGAGAAATTAGAGTCTCTTTTTTATAAAAGTACAGTTGGAAATTATGAAGTATTTCACAATGAATTTATAAATATGTTTCCGAAAGACAAAAGAGATTCTGCGAAAAAAATGATCGATGATTATATTAATTCTTCTGAATACTCTAAAAAAATACAAAACACCGTAGATTTTTCGGGCTTTATAACAGAAGTGATTAGTATTGCAAAGAACAGTGTAGACACATATATAGAACTTAAGACATATAACAGATGTGATGAACAACTAATTGATTTTTGCTATTATTTGAGCCAGAATTCTCAGTCGGAATATATAAAAGAAGTAGCAGATGAACTATATGAAGATTTGTCTAAAACATATGAGGAATCAAGGAATAAAATAATCGTTAATATTGCAAAACAACTAGCGACTAGTACAGCAACAACTACTGTTGAAAATGCTATTTCTAAAATAGCATCCTCGTTAGGTTGGTCCAGTCTTCTTTCCGCCGCTAAAATTGGCATTGATGCAGGTAATTTTGTATCTGATCAGTGGTTTAGCACCAAAGAAACAAACGATATTAGAATAAGTATGCGAGCTTGTGCAGACCTAACTGTTGATTTAAAAAAATCTGTTTCATCACAAATGAACTCTTACAAGACGAAATATACAAGTAAATCTTCTAGAGATGACGCGGCAAAAAAACTGATTTATTATACCAATCTGCTATACCAAACTCGTATTTGGGGAGAAACTCTTGTTTCAGAATTAAAAGAGACTTCATATCACAGTGACATAATTACTACAATACACACCCTGGGAATATATGATTTCAATAAAGACATTGACATTATTAATCAGTGGGTGGCTGCACTAAATAAAAAGTTTGATAATGTTGAAAATCGACTTTTTAGAAGAATTGATCCCTCGGAATATGCAACGGTTAGCTTTGAAACAGGCTCTGCAGCTCCTTCTGGCACTTCAAACAAAACCGTCGGCTCAATGACATCATCCTCAAGCAAAAGCACATATACAACCGATGAAAAAGTTGTTATCACATGGACTAAAGCGACAAACGCTACAAGATATGGTCTTACAGTAGTAAATAATGCTACAAACGAAAAAGTTGTAAACGGCAGTAATTTCACAGGAACTTCATATACCATTGATAAGAAATTGCCTGCAGGTACATATAGATTTAATATGTGTGGTTACAATTCCAATGGCAATGCTGGACCCGTAAGCGCAATTAAAGAGTTTACAGTAAAAGATGCAAATACAAGTACTTCAAGTTATTCCACCGGTACATATAAGCCAAGCGAATGGGATGGTTTGAATATGCGTTCCGGAGCCGCAACGTCTTATTCAAAGGTAGGAGCAATTGCTTCTGGAACAAACTTTGTCGTTACAAAAATCAGTGGCAACTGGGGTTATACGACTTGCAATGGTAAAAGTGGTTGGGTTTGTCTCGACTATGCCACATATGTAAGTTCTTCAACAACTACCTCTTCATCCAACCAAATTTATAGTAACATAAAACTTACGGACTCAAATGTGGATGATTATGTCGGCAAAAAAATTGTTGATATACATAATGCAAGTGTTACAACTAAAATAACTAAAAACGGGAAAGTTAGTACGGTAACGCATAATCCGTATGTATATGACAGTTATTGTGATGGTGGTAGCAAACAATGTGTGGATTACGCTTGGGGAAGAATTCAAGATAAACTGAAATTCAGACCAAATTGGACATCCGGACACGCTAAAGATATCCCCTCTTGTGCTCCAGATAATAGAAAAATCACATCTGCTTCTAATACTGAATATACAGTTAAGGTTTATACTAAAGACTCCGGTGCAAACATAAAAGCTGATTCGCTTGTTTGTTTTGGAGCTGTTAGTGGAAATGCTTATGGTCACGTGATTTATATAGAACATGTAAAAGAAGTAAACGGAACTACCTATGTTTATTATACACACGGTGGAGTTGAATATTATAATTCCGGCGTTACAGGAACTTTGTATAAAAAAAGTCTTTCCGACTTAATGAAAACATGGGGGTCATATACAGGAACGGTTGCCTTTATTTCCGATGACAACTCGGCATCCGATGAATCAGAGCAAGACGCAAATACAAAAACACCTGAGACTAACACACCCGAATACGAAACCATCACCGAAGGCACATATGTACTCAACTGTATAATACAATCTTACCGATATCTCACAGCCAAAACCGATTTAAACGGCGGTCAGGTTGAAGCAAAGCCTTTTGAAAATATTGATGCGCAAAAATTTGATATTGCAAAATCCGGCAACGGATATAAAATTGTTTCAAAAAATAGTTCTACCGGAAGAGTTGTATCAGGATATAATGACGGAGTAGGTCAAACAACAGGAAATGTTACACTCGCCAATTCTTCCAGTTCAAGTTCACAAATTTGGTTATTTAGAAAAGAAGGAGATTGTTATGTAATTTATCCTTCCTTCAATACTTCACTTGCTCTTACAAGTGCAAGTACAGGTAGAGTGGTTGTTTCTACTTACACAGGAAATGATGATCAACTTTGGAATTTGTCATTGCAAAATGCAGAATCCGAAAAATATACTGTTACCTATAATGCCAACGGCGGCTCAGGAGCTCCTTCTTCGCAAACAAAGACACACGGAGAAAGCATAAAAGTATCTTCGCAGGAACCGACACGTAGTGGATATGAGTTTGAAGGATGGGCAACATCTGCAGATGGCGATGTAGATTATGACCCTTCAGAAAGTTATACCAAAGACAGCGATATTACGTTTTACGCTGTTTGGAAGCCTTTAAGTTACAAAGTAACTTATAATGCAAACGGTGGTACAGGTGCTCCTGCAGCACAAGTAAAAATTCATAATGAGAAGCTTTACATTACAGACGATACACCTGAACGAGATGGATATTCCTTTGTTGGCTGGGCTACTACAAAAACAGGTAGTGTATCTTATAAAGCCAGTCAGCAGTATACTTCTGATAAGGATATAACCCTTTACGCAGTATGGGAAGCGAACACTTATACCATCAGTTACAATGCTAATGGCGGCTCAGGTGTTCCCAAAAATCAAACGAAAAAATATGCTGAAAGCATAAACATAAGTACACAAGAGCCGACAAGAGAGGACTATATTTTCCTTGGTTGGAGCACATCTGCTGACGGCAGAGTTGAGTTTGCCCCCGGAAGTGTTTGTTCTGTAAATGAAAATATAACTCTCTATGCATTGTGGCAGGAAGAAGAGAACGAAGTATATTATATTATCTATAATGCAAACGGTGGAAAAAATGCGCCTTCAATGCAGACAAAAAATGAAGACGAAGATATTACGATCAGCGAAGTTGTTCCGACAAGAGAAGGATATACCCTTGACGGATGGGCAATTGGTAATAATGATACTGTAGTATATTCTTCAGGCGATACATACAAAGAGAATAAAACTATTTATCTCCATGCTGTCTGGACAGCTAACACCTATACAATTTCATATGATGCAAATGGCGGGTTTGATGCTCCTCGTAATCAGACAAAGATTCACGATGAAGACATAGTGCTCAGTACCATGGAGCCTGAAAAAGAAGACTGTGTGTTTATCGGTTGGTCGGATGACCCCTATGCTGAACACGCCAAGTATTATGCAGAGGACACATTCACTAAAAATTCCGATACTGTACTTTATGCTGTATGGGAAGAAATGATCGAAGAAGATGAAGATGACGAAGAAGCCGACGATGATAAGGATCAGAGCCAAAAGGAAATACCTTTTGAGGATGTCCCCGAAGATGCATGGTACAGAAAAGATGTAGAAAATGCATATAAAAACGGTTTAATTAACGGCAAGAGCGAAAAGAGATATGCACCGGGGGACAATATGACATATGCTGAAGCAATAAAGCTCGCATGCACAATTTATCAGCTTTATTACGACGGTGAGGTTACATTGACTAACGGTTCAGATGTATGGTATAGCACATACATGGACTATGCTCTGGAAAACAGAATCGTAAGAACCGATTATTCGTCCGTTGCAAATGAATATGTAACACGAAAAGAATTTGTAAACATCTTTTATGGTGCACTCCCCCTTAAAGAGTTTGCAAAAATAAACAATGTAGAAGATAACATTATTCCGGACGTAAAAATTGGTGACGCATATTCAGGTGAAATCTATACCTTCTACAGAGCAGGCATTCTTACAGGAAACGATGCAAAGGGCACTTTCAAGCCGGATAGTAATATATCAAGAAGCGAAGTAGCAGCTATTGTTATAAGAATGCTCGATAGCGGTGCAAGGAAGGAAATTTATATAAAGTAAATATACAATAATAAAATTATTATAAAATTAAGGAGATTAATTTATGGAAAACAACATTATTATGTCAATGAAAACAAAAACGCAGAATTACATGAGCTATGCACTTATTGCGGTTGGGGTAGCAGCAATATTATTCCTTTTCGGGATTCCGACACTTGTTGCATGTTTCAAATATGATTACAGTGATGAAATGTCAGCATTGATAGTCGGTTTGATTTCAACTTGGTTAGGTATTGATGCATTACAGGTTGCAGGAGGGAACTTCTCAAAATATACAAAATCCAAGTTTACTTATTTAGAGGTAACTCAAGAAACAATAAGTGGTCAGATTAATACAAAAAACTTTGAAATTAAAGTAGAAGATTTAGTTTCTGCTTCTATCTAGGTATGTTCAGTTGCTTGTGATTTTGATGGCGTCCCAAAGAATATGAATCCCGGGGTGTTTATGAAGCTTTACGCACAGACTAATAAATATCTTTGCTTGTTCACAAGCACTGGAAAAACATATTATATCGATTGCCTTACATCTCCGGAAACAGCGAAAAACACAATTGATGCTATAATAGCAAAAAACATGGCAAGCAGAAAGGAAACAGTATGAAAAAGAAAATAATTATCGGCATTCTGATAAGCGCATTTTTGTTATGTTTAGCATCTTGTTCAAATGCCAACATTGACTCTAAAATAGTTGGAACATGGAAGAGCGAACGTATGGCTAACAGTTCATATATTTTTAGATCAAATGGTACATTTGAAAGAACAACGGCTTTCAACGAGCATTATGAAGGAACATACACTGCTGTTGATGGCGTATTGACACTTAATTATGGCGAGGATTATAAGCCACAAGAATTAACCTATAAATTTAATAATGACAAATCAAGCAGTGATTACGGTGATATGAAGATAGGAATGGAATATTTTGAAAAGATAAAGTAATGAGGTGAATTATATGAAGAAAATTATTACATTACTATTCGTTATAATAATGCTAACTGTGTTTAGCATGGTTGTTAGTGCTGAAACAATGCCGGTAAGAGATGTAGCCTATTTTGAAACTTATGGAGATATATATGTACTTTTGGAGAACAATACATTGCTTTTTGGAGACACAATTGATACACCTAATCCGCAAGTTATATCCACAAATGTAAAACAAATAATTCCTTGTTACAGTTATTTGATTTTGCTTCACAACGATGGAACAATTGATAAACTGAACTATTTTAGTTATCAGGGAAATCATATGGTGGTAAACAACACTGTAGATTATAGTGTCAATGCGAATGCTATTGATATAATTGGCAGCAAGTCCGATTTTTTGTACATTGATAATTCCAATGCTTTGTATAAATATAATGAATATAAAAAAGAATCTATACTATTATTTGAAAATGTAAAAATATGTAAAAATATTCCAAATAGAGATGAAGCATTAGTTATAACTTTAGATAACAAACTGTATTATATTAATTATGCAAAAACTACCGATATACAAACACGGTTGGTTTTGGGTAACGTTGTTGATGTTATGGCTAATGATAAATATTGTGTGTTTTATAGAACAAACAAAGAATTATACTCATTTTCTTACTATCAGTTTAGCGGAGACCAGTATTTAATTCCACTAAGAATTTCCACAGAAGTTGATTCATTTGACGATGTAATATTGAATGAAGAATATTGTTATTATATGTTAGAAGATACTGTGTACCGATACCGATGCGATATGGGAGAATCATTAGGAGAGTTTGCTACTAATGTGGATAAGATACAATTATTGTCTGAAGGTGTATATATCATTCATAACGACAAATCTGTGTATGCAGGAAAATATCGTTATCTTGCTGGTACATATGACATAAAGCAATTCTTAACTACAAAAGATTTTTATTTAAGTGTAAATGGTGATTTGTATAAAAATTCAACAAGTAGCAATACTACAAAAGCTTCTAAATATAATAGATATTTTTCCGATGTTGAAAGAATTATTGTTGGTAAAGGCAGTAATTTTGACAAAGTATATTTGTTTATAACAAACAACGGTGAACTGTATTGTTCTATAGGTAATGTATATAATCTTGGGGATCCTTTTTTGACCTCGTTCTGCGAAAAAAGAACAAAAGTTATAATTAATGACAAAGAGGTAGAGTTAGAAACAAGAATACAAATAGTAAACAACAGATCAATGTATCCATTCAGAGAATGCTTGGAAAATATGGGTGCTCTTGTAATGTGGGACTCAACAAATAGAATTGCCATTGGAGAACTTAATGGTATAACTGTCGAATTCCCGATTGACAAGAATTACTATTATATAAACGGCGAAATACACTATATGGATACAACTTCATATATCAGCAACGGAAGAACATATATACCTATTCGTTTTGCCGCCGAAGCACTCGGATTTACAGTGGAATGGGAAAGTACAGCTGTTGAAAATAAAATTTCTATATTTGAATAATTAAATATATTTTATAATTTGTAAGCATATATAAGCAGAACCACACTCTGAAAACAGGGTGTGGTTTTTGCTTGTTGATGGCGTTAAAGCGTCTAATTCAAATCGCTTCATGACAAATATTGGCACCTCGCTATTCCGAATGGGTAAAATGGGATTAACAAATAGTGTTAAT
>CAZHZL010000083.1:0-9806 GCA_964537245.1 uncultured Oscillospiraceae bacterium | reverse complement strand
ACTGAGCTTGCAATCAGTGAATCACAGGAAAGAATGGCAGTTGTAGTTTCTAAAGAAGATGCTGACGCATTCTGCAAGCTTGCCCAAAGCGAAAACTTAGAAGCAACAATCGTTGCAACCGTAAAAGCTGACCCAAGGCTTACAATGACATGGAACGGCAAAAAAATAGTAGATATAAAAAGAGAATTTCTTAATTCAAACGGTGCTACAAAGCATATTGATATAAAAGCAGCTCCCGTTAATGATTTCAAAAAAGATGTCAATGGTTCATTTAACGAGCTTTATCTTGCGCTTGCAGATGACTTGAATGTATGCTCCAAGAGAGGCTTGTCAGAAAGATTTGACTCAACAATCGGTGCAGGTACAGTTCTTATGCCGTTTGGAGGAAAGAATCAGAAAACACCTATTCAGGCAATGGTAAATAAAATTTCAGTTGAAAATGCCCATACTGAAACATGCTCATATATGTCATGGGGATATAACCCGTTCATCAGTGAAAAGAGCCCATATCACGGTGCTTATCTTGCTGTTGTTGAATCTGTTTCAAAGCTTATTGCAACAGGCGCAGAATTTAAAGATGTATACCTTACATTCCAGGAATATTTTGAAAAACCAGGCAAAAACGCAAAAAGCTGGGGTAAACCTCTCGCTGCGCTTTTAGGTGCATTCAAAGCACAGAAAGAGCTTGAAATCGGCTCAATCGGCGGTAAGGATTCTATGAGCGGTACTTTTGAGGATATAACAGTTCCGCCAACGCTTGTTTCTTTTGCAGTAACAACAGGAGAAACCTCAGATGTTGTTTCACCCGAATTAAAAAAGGCAGGAAGTAAGGTTGTTTTATTAAAATGTGAATATGATGAAAATAACCTTCCTAAAACAGCTTCACTTCTTGAAAACTTCAAAACAGTTAACAAGCTTGTGAAAGAAAAGAAAATATTAAGTGCTTATACACCAACCTATGGCGGTATTGCTGAAGCAATTATGAAAATGGCTATGGGTAACGATATCGGTTTTGAGTACAATGAAAATATTTCTATGAACGAAATATTCGGTTACAACTATGGCTCATTTATTTTAGAGCTTAGTGAGAATATTGATGTTGGTGTAGTTTTGGGAACAACAACAGACAAAAAAGAAATTTCCTACAAAAATGATGTTATGCCGTTTGCTAACTTATTTAAAGCATACGAAGATAAGCTTGAAGAAATTTATCCTTGCAATATAAAAAATGATAAGGAAAAAACTGAAACCTTCTCATACTATGCTAAAAACAGGGTTACACCTGCAATAAAGACAGCAAAACCAAAAATTCTTATTCCTGTATTCCCGGGTACAAACTGCGAATATGACACCGCTAAAGCTATGAATGACGCAGGCGGTGAATCTGAAATATTTGTTATAAATAACCTTACCGCTTCAAAGGTTTCCGAATCGGTTGAAGCATTTGCGCAGAAAATAAAAGAATCTCAGATTATCTTTATTCCGGGCGGATTTTCAGGCGGTGATGAGCCTGACGGTTCAGGTAAGTTTATAACAGCATTCTTCAGAAATGAAGCAATAAAAGAAGCTGTCGGTGATTTACTTGATAACAGAGACGGACTTATGTGTGGTATTTGTAACGGATTCCAGGCGCTTATCAAATTAGGTCTTGTTCCTTACGGAAAAATAATAGATACCGATGAGCACTGCCCTACCCTTACATTTAACACAATCGGTCGCCATCAGTCAAAGCTTGTTCAGACGAGAATTGCTTCAAACAAGTCTCCGTGGCTTTCAAAAACAAATGTAGGCGATATTTACAATGTTCCGATTTCACACGGTGAAGGAAGATTTATTGCAGAAGAAGCTTTAATTAAGCAGCTTAAGGACAACGGTCAGATTATAACTCAGTATGTTGATTTAAGCGGAAATCCGACATACGATATACAGTATAATCCTAACGGCTCCGTATGTGCAATCGAAGGTATTACTTCGCCTGACGGAAGAGTTCTCGGTAAAATGGGACACAGCGAAAGAAAAGATAAGGATCTCTACAAAAATGTTATCGGAAAATATGATATGCAGATGTTTGAAAGTGCAGTAGAATATTTTAAATAAGGAGTTTTTAAAATGAAAACAGATATAGAAATCGCGCAGAGCGTTGAAATGAAGCATATTGGAGAAATTGCAAAAAATGCCGGAATTGATGAAAAATATATTGAATATTACGGCAATTATAAAGCAAAGCTTGATTTATCTCTTTTAAAGGATTCATCTTCATCCGACGGAAAGCTTATTCTTGTTACAGCAATCACTCCTACTCCTGCCGGAGAAGGAAAAACAACTACAACAATCGGTCTTGCTGACGCAATGAGAAAAATCGGCAAAAAAACTGCTGTTGCACTCCGCGAGCCATCTTTAGGACCTGTATTCGGTGTTAAAGGCGGTGCCGCAGGCGGCGGTTATGCACAGGTTGTTCCTATGGAGGATATAAACCTTCATTTTACAGGAGATTTTCATGCAATCGGTGCAGCAAATAATCTTCTCGCAGCTATGCTTGACAATCATATTTATCAGGGAAATCAGCTTAATATTGACCCAAGAAGAATAACATGGAAACGCTGTGTCGATATGAATGACAGACAGTTAAGATATATAACAGACGGTCTTGGCGGAAGAATTAACGGTGTGCCAAGAGAAGACGGATACGATATCACTGTTGCTTCAGAGGTTATGGCGGCACTTTGTCTTTCAAATTCTATAACAGATTTAAAAGAAAGACTTTCAAGGATTATTGTTGCATACACTTACGATGAACAGCCTGTAACAGCAGGTATGCTCAATGCACACGGTGCTATGACAGCACTTTTAAAAGACGCTTTAAAACCTAATCTTGTTCAGACCTTGGAAGGAACACCCGCATTTATTCACGGCGGACCTTTTGCAAACATTGCACACGGCTGTAACAGTATTATAGCTACAAAAATGGCTCTCAAGCTTGGTGATTATGCAATTACAGAGGCAGGCTTCGGTGCTGACCTCGGTGCTGAAAAGTTCCTTGATATCAAATGCCGTTATGCAGGCTTAAAGCCTGACTGTGTTGTTATCGTTGCAACAATCCGCGCTCTTAAAATGCATGGCGGTGTTGCAAAAACAAATTTAGCAGAAGAAAACACAGAAGCGCTTCTTATGGGAATACCTAATCTTCTCCGTCATATTTCAAATATAAAAGATGTTTACAAGCTTCCTTGTGTTGTTGCAGTAAACCGCTTCCCTACCGATACAGACAAAGAAGTACAGGTTGTAATAGATAAATGTAAAGAGCTTGGCGTAAATGTTGTATTATCAAATGTGTGGGCTGAAGGCGGTAACGGCGGTATTGAGCTTGCAAACGAGGTTGTTTCTCTTTGTGAAAAAGGAAATGAATTTGAATTTGCATATGAATTGGAAGGCTCAATTGAGGACAGAATAAATACAATAGTTAAAAGAATTTACAGAGGAAACAAGGCTATATTTGATAAAAATGCTAAGAAACAGATTGAGAAGCTCACTGAACTCGGTTTTGATAAGCTTCCTGTTTGTATGGCGAAAACGCAGTACAGCTTTTCTGACGATATGACAAAAATCGGTGCACCTGAAAACTTTGATATTACAGTAAAAAATGTTAAAGTGAGCGCCGGCGCAGGCTTTTTAGTTGTGTTAACAGGCGATATTATGACAATGCCCGGACTTCCTAAAGTTCCTGCTGCAAATAACATTGATGTTGACGAAAACGGAAAAATAACAGGATTATTTTAAAGTAATAATGGAGCTGTAAATTTCAGCTCCATTAATTTTTAAAGAAAGGTAAAAAAATCAATGACAAAAACTCAGAAAATAACAAGAACTGCGCTTTTGATTGCAATTTTGTTCGTTGTTCAATATTTTAAAAATATTTCTTCTTACATCTCAGGACCCGCTATTAATGTTATTTTACTCACAGCGACATTTTATGTAGGATTGCCAAGCGGTATACTTCTCAGCATAATTGCACCTATAAGCTCATATTTTATTGCCGGAGGTGCTGCAATGTCTGTAATTATGACAGCAACAAGATTCACCGCACTTCCTGTAATAATAATCGGAAATATTATTCTTATTATGCTTAGTTATTTTATTTACAAAAATAAAAAAAGAATATATCTCATTTTCGGACTTATTTCAGGCTCGCTGGCAAAATGGCTTTTTATGTGGCTTTCAGCAGATTATATTTTAAAGCCTCTTTTTTCTGAAAGCTTCGGAGAAAAAATTGTTGTTTTGGGAAAGGTATTCGGAAACTTACAGCTATACGCAGCAATAGTCGGAAGTATATTATTTTTCATAATACACAAGCTTATTAAGAATGATAAAAAGCTGTCACAGTAAAAAATGTGACAGCTTTTAAAATTTCAATTATGTATTATTTATCTTTAAAAATTTTATTTAAAATTATCGAAAGTATCAATCCGACAGCTATTGCAACAACAAGGTCAAATATAACTGTAAGCAAGAAGGTTGCAACAAGAACTACAATATCTCTTTTCGGAGATTTTTTGATAATTTCCAAAAAAGGTCTCCATTGACTCATGTTATATGCAACAATAAAAAGTACAGCTGCAATCGCAGGCATTGGAATAAGCGCCGCATATGGCATAAGAACAACCAATACCAAAAGAAGAACTATTGCGTGTACCATACCCGAAACAGGAGAAGTACCGCCATTTTTTATATTTGCAGCAGTTCTTGCTATCGCTCCGGTTGCAGGAATACCGCCAAATAACGCTGAGCCTATATTACCTGCTCCCTGTGCAATAAGCTCCATATTTGACCTGTGCTTTGTGTTAGTCATACCGTCTGCAACAACACATGAAAGAAGCGATTCAATGCCTGCAAGAATTGCAATTGTAAACGCGTCGGGAATAACCTTAACCGCAAGCTCCAAGTTAAAAAACGATACATCTATTTTCGGAAGTCCGCTGTTTATTGTGTAAAGGTCACCAATTGTATTTACATTCATACTCAAAAATTTAACAGCAACTATTCCGAAAAGAACTGCAATAAGTGAGCCGGGTATCTTTTTGCTTACCTTCGGCCATAAAATAAGAATTGCGAGACAAAGTATTCCTACCAAAACTGCCCACAGATTAACAGTAGATATATTTTCAAAGAAAGCATGAAGCTTTTCCGAGGTTTCGATAGGTTTCAATCCGTCGGGATAAGTTATTCCAAAAAAATCTTTTAACTGTCCGATTAAAATTGTAACAGCAATACCTGATGTAAAGCCTGTTGTAATGGTATGCGGAATATATTTTATCAGATTTCCGAGCTTAAAAAGTCCGAGAATAATAAGAATTATACCAGCCATAACCGTTGCCATAGCAAGTCCTTCCATCTGATATTTTGCAACAATTCCGGCAACTATCGTGGCGAATGCCGCTGTCGGTCCTGCAATCTGAACTGTGCTTCCGCCGAGAGCTGAAATAATAAAGCCTGCTATTATTGCGGTATATAAGCCCTGTTCAGGTCCGACGCCCGAAGCAAGCGCAAGTGCAATTGAAAGCGGAAGTGCAATGATTGCTACTATAATTCCCGCAACAATATCTTTTAAAAGTTTTTCTTTGTTGTACCCCTTTAAAGAGGTTATAAGCATAGGTTTAAATTCATTCATTTTGTTTTTCCTCTGTCTTTAGTATATTTCTATAATCTTTGCGTGAGTGTATTCAGCTTTTATTTTTGCGGTATTACCCGAAATTTCAACTAAGGAAGCGTTATGTGACAAGTCCTTTATTGCGCTGTATTCTCCGTCAAGCTTAAGATTAATATATTCTGCATTTTCGTCGTAACAAGTTATAATTGCCAGAATTTTACCATCCTTTTTGTAATAAGAAACATATGTATCAGACGCGTCTGCTACTATCTCTTTATTTTCGTAATAAGGACACCATTCTGCCGTATCTGTTCCAAAGCTATCGTATACTTCCCATATATGAGCCATATACGGAAGGTCTTTTATATTGTTTGCTCTCGGATAAACATTGTGAATAAGGGAAATGCCTGTAATAAGCTCTATCGAACCGTATGAAATAAAGTTACATGGAATACCCATGTTAAGCCCCATAAATTCAGCTCTGAATGCTTCCATTTTAAGATTTTTTATATCATCGCTGATTAATGTCTGGATATTTTCTCCGTCAAAATAGCTATCAGCAAATCCCAATGTTGCCATAAGACAACAGCTGCTCTGATGTGTATCAATAATACCGCCGCGTTCATGAACGGTTTTATAGAGCTTTTTAACATGCTCTCTCACTGAAAAAACAGGATATCTGTATTTCAGATTACCGTCGTTATCTCTGTAACCGCAGCCGTGCGCTTCGTTTGCACATTCCCACGGAACATATGTACCGTCTGTATAAATACCGTCAACACCGTAATTATCCATTACATGAGCAACTCTTTTCAACATTACATCGCTGTAACCGCCGTTGTAGCAAACTGTAAAATCTCTTTGCATAGGCGGTCTCTGCCATCCGCCGACAAAATTCCCCTGTGTATTTTTATTGAGGTATTCATCGCATATATCGTTAAAATAAGGATAAAGAGAAGATATTTCATAACCAAAATATGTCATTACCTTCATACCTAAGTTATGACAGTCGTCAACAAAGGTCTTGAATTTTTCTTCGTTTTCAGGCAATCCGTAATTTTGAATTACAGTCCAGTCCTCGTGAAGTATAATCCATTTTGCTCCTGTTGCGGCAATTTTTTCTATCATTGTATCTCCGTTACCCTGTGCATGCACAAATATAGGATATTTTGGAACATCGTAAAGATGAAAAGCTCTCCATTCCTTTAAGTGCTTTTCGTTAAAAGGTTTAACGGGAGTAGCCTGAAATCCGAATGAAAAATTGAGCGGTTTTATTGTATTTCCCCACTCGTCTGCTCTGTTTTTCCAATCTGAAGGCATATCGTCTAAAATTGCAATATGCATATTCGTGTATTCAGCATTTCTTGTAATACTCATACATTTATCGGGATTTTTAATTTCAAAATTTCTGTCGCTTTCGCATATAAACCCAAATCCGCCATATTCCCAGCCTGTCCATAAATACGGCTTGAACATAAATTCGCTAACTCCGTTTGGAGTCTCGTGGCTGTTTACAACCTTTTGAGAAAGGCACACACCGCTTTCGCAGTTCGGCCAGTAATGCATAAGTGAAGAAAATTCATTTTTTACAGGAATATCCAACGAAAGATGAGTAAGTCTAGGCTTATTATCCTTATGAAAGGTCCAGAACGGAAGAAGAGAAAAATCCACCTTTACAAAGCCGTCAAATTCTATTGTTATTGTTGCATTTACAATGAGATTTTCTGCAGTCTGTGTAACTGTATATACTGCTTTTTCTTCATCTTTTTCAATAAATATAACTTCATTTTCACACCACTCGCCTTTTATATCCGAAAATTCAGCATTAAGCTTTATCGGTGCATAGAGTATTTCTTTATCTGCAATTTTTATTGATGTAGGAAAAATAGATTTATCAAATTCTATTTTTCTGTTCCACACTTCTGCATTTATTTTTGTTTTATCGTTTGTTGCCTTTATCGGCGTCCATTCTTTAAAATAATGCATTTATATTTCCTCCTGAAAAGATATCTTAATGTATTGTAACACATTTTATTTTTTATTTCAACAAATTTACAAAAAAATCGGAAAAATTTTATAAATTTCTCCGATTTTTCACAATATAATTCATATGGAATTTTTAAAGTTACGCTAGTATATTTATCTATCTCACTTTCAAATTTAATTTCACTTTTTTCTCCGTATTCCAAAAGTATTCTTGTATATACATTATTCATATTTTTCTTTTTACAGGTATTGATATAAGTATTCCGATAACCATAAGTGCAAACCATATGAGAACAATATTTCCCCAACCTGTTTTTGTAACTAAATTTGCAAATATCGTACTAGAAACAGACGCCGCCATATAGCTTACAAAATCAAGAAAACCGGTTGCACTTGATACCATCCCTGTATCTCGCAGACTCGGACAATATCTGCTCCAAAGCATTGTTGCAGCACCGTTTGACGCCATAATCGCTATAACAATAAGCACTATGTTTGCCGCAGGTACAGTTATCAGATATGTTAATAAGAACGAAACTGCACTTACAGAAAACATTATAAAAATAGTAAGATTCATATTGTGCTTCAACTGTTCATAAACAAATATTGAAATAAAAGTTGTTGTAGAAATAATAAGTGTTGCTATTGTAAAGATACCTGCCGCATTTTCCGAAGAAAAGCCCAGTCTTTCGTTTATATATGTAGGAAGCCAGAAAACAACCGTTGTTCTTATTACACCTGTGAGAATTGAGATAAGCGTAAATTTTATAATTCTGTGTTTTATAAGAAGCTTTATTCCGCCCCCGTTTTTTTCAGGAGCTTTATATTGGTTATATTTAACTATACCTTTTTTCTCAAAATTAAGGAAGGTTAAAAAGCAAATTGTACCCATAACAAAAAGAATAACACTGCTTATTGTGAAAACTTTTTTCCACACAAGAAGCATAGCTGCACAGCCTGCAAGCGGTGAACCAAAAAAAGATGCGAAGGTATATCCCAGGCTACATCTTGTAGCATAAACAGGCTCTGTATTTTCAGAAACTACCTTTGTCATAGGACCATATATCATAGCTAAGAAAAAGCCTGATAATCCATATATATATTTTACTGTTTCGGCAGATTTCATATATGGAAAAACAAATGCACACACACTTGCAAAAATAAGACCGAAGCTTATCATATATCTTGCCTTTACTTTATCACCTATCGCTCCGTTTATAAGCTGACCGATAGCATAAAATATAAAATACATAGAGGAAAAGGCACCGATTGTTTCTTTTGTATAAATCCCCTGTTCAACCATCTGCGGAGTAACAGCACTCAAGATATTTCTCGCAAAATATACTGCAAGATATGAAATTGAACATAAGCATCCAATCATAATGGCATTTTTTACTTTGTTATTTTTTAAGGCTTCCATTATTCTTCTCCTTCTGATTTTTTGTCTTTAAACCTTATATATTATACATAACTTATCATATTTTGTCAATAAAAACAAACTAAAAATTTCAATCAAAATTTTTTCACCTTGCAAATTTTCTTTTTTGAAAAAATTAAATATTTTGTACAAAAACAGTTGAAAAATCAAAAAATATGTGCTATACTATTCTGTATAAATATACATGTTAAGAAAGAAGGAATTTAACCATGAGCATGATTTTTGAAAGAAAGCTTCCTATTCCGCAGGAGGTTAAGGAGTTATATCCTTTGTCAGACGACCTTGCAAAAATCGTAAATGACAGAGCGGCAGAAATAAAAGATATTTTTTCGGGAAAATCAGATAAATTTGTTCTTATCATCGGACCTTGCTCTGCTGATAAGGAGGACAGCGTTATTGATTATATTTCAAGATTGCGCACTGTTCAGGATAAAGTACAGGATAAAATATTCATAATACCGCGTATTTATACAAACAAACCGCGTACAACAGGCGATGGCTACAAGGGTATGCTTCATCAGCCTGACCCAAACGAAAAACCTGATATGTATAAAGGTATCGTTGCAATAAGAGAGCTTCATATCCGTGCTCTTAAGGAAACAGGTTTTTCATGTGCAGACGAAATGCTTTACCCTGAAAATTACAGATATTTAAGTGATATACTTGCTTATGTTGCAATAGGCGCAAGATCTGTTGAAAATCAGCAGCACAGACTAACTTCAAGCGGACTTGATATTC
>CAZHZL010000082.1:0-10070 GCA_964537245.1 uncultured Oscillospiraceae bacterium | reverse complement strand
TCTTTTTCTTTCATAATTTTCTATTTTCCTTTCTTTTTTAATATTCCGATGCAAGTAGCATGGTTGAATGTTCACCATCATCAATTACGAAAATTTTCCCAATAAAAACAGGAGCATCCGCTAATTTCAGCAGATACTCCCGTTTATACTCAGGTTGCTCCTGAATATGCACTATTTTTTGTTTTCCATCTTCAAGTGTAAACTAAAATACCTGAAGATAACCTTTTTGCGCTGTCATTTTGTCAATACATTGCCACATAAAAAGCTGAAGGAGTAAGCCCAATTCCGAGCTTACTCCTCTTGTAATAAATCTTTGGTTTTTAAACATTCCTTTGTTTTTCACCCTCTTTTTCTTTTTATATTTTTTTCTATAAACCGATGCCAATCGGAGATATGTCATGCATATCCATAGGTATAATATATAATTGAAAAATAGGGGAATTATAATTTTTATTATAATTAATTACAGTTCTATCAGTTTAAAATAGACTTTTTGTTTTTTGTTTAAAAAAATGGCTATTTTGGGAATGAAACAGGTGATTGGTTAGAGTATTTTTATTTCAATTATACCTTCACATACACCTTCTGCGTATCCATTATATTCATCTAAAAAATATTCAGCAGTTTTTACCATAGAAACACACAAATTATTTTCATCCGGGAAGCTGAATACCATAAATAATCTTCCGAAATATTTATCTATGATTTGTACTTCAATATGTAATTTTCTTTCTTCAATCCAAGCGGCAGAAGCGGCGCAATCGTAATAGTTTCCGGGAGCCGGTATAGTACCAATTTGGTCGGAATATCCTTCCTGCTGAAATTGAGAGAATACATTCTCGGTCATTCCAAATGGGAGAGCTTTTTCACCTTGAAGATTTGTATATTCTAAAATACCGCCTTTCTCATCAAAGGTAAGTTTTATTTTTTCGATTCCCATTGGATTTTCTGACATTATGTAGGTTTTACCGTTAATTTTTTTCATAAATTCGGTTTCTTTTTTTCCTTTGCAATGGTACAATTTTAGAGTTTTAGTATAGTTTTTTAAATTCTTTTCAAAAACGGGGTTTTCAGGCAATTTATGTTTGCTTGCATTATTTACGATAATGTCGTAGAAATTATCGATAATAATAGATTTTGCAAGTGGGTTTCCCTGATTATCACCATTATATACAAAAATAATTTCCTTATCTGGAACACAGATTGCAAACTGACACCCCATTCCGTTAAAGAAAAAGCTGTTTTGTTGTTGCCGCCATATAAGATAACCGTATCCGTAAGAACCGGTATGATGAGTTCCGTTGATATTGGTTGAAATCAGACATGAAGTTGCTTCTTTAAGATATTCTCTATCTAAAATTTGTTCTCCGTTCCATTCCCCTAAGTTCATTGTAAATTGTGCAACCTTAAGCAAATCTCTCGCAGTACAAAGAAGACCTGAATCTGCCCAGGCGTTGCCACCGGGACAGAGCAAAAAGTTAGCTTCTTTTGATACACCGATTTTGTCGAAGAGTTTTTCTCGAAGATACTCAATCAGTGAGGTACCCGAAAGCTGTTCTACCATTGCACCCAGTATAAAAGAACCGGTACTGTCATACGCAAACATTGTTCCCGGAGTTTTTCCAACACCTTTGCTATGCTCAAAATAATCACGCACGCGGTTTTTAGGTTTTCTCAAAAACCAACATCCGTTTTCTTCCAAGGGAAATCCTGTACTCATCATAAGCATATTGCGAATGGTTTGTTGTTGCATCTTTTCGTGTGCGCCTTCAGTAATATCCTTTGGGAGAATATCTACAATTTTATCATCAAGAGATATTTTTCCGTCTTGTAACAAAAAACCCACAGCAAGTGCCACAAAGCTTTTGGTTACTGAGTACATTCTGTGTAAAAAATTCTCGTGGAATGGTGCCCAATAGTTTTCATATATAACTTTTCCGTGACGCATAATAATTATATCATGCGTGGCAAGCTCCGCATCTTCAAGTTTTTTTATGTAATCTTCTATACTTTTGTTGGAAATGCCAAGTTTTTCAGGTTTTTCATAAATAAGCATATATTTCTCCTCTGTTAATCAATATTTTTAGTATATTAATAATTATTTGCATGTAATATTTTCAATGTGTACATCTTTACAATTTTTTATTTCTATCACTTGATAATCTTCTTCTGATAAATTTACAATAATATTTTTTAATACAATATTTGAGACAGAATATTCGTCTTCATCAAAGCCCTTTAACTCAATAGAGGCACATTTTTTTGGTATTTCGTCAAATGTAATATTATTTCCTTTAATAAAAATATTTTCAAAGAAACAATTTTCAAATTTTGGCGGTGTTGGAGCACCTTCACCGTCATCGTTATATCCTACTGAATGTATTAATAATCTTCCGAGTTCACATCGGAATACTTGGATATTTCGGACGAACCCACCTCTTTTTTTTGTGCCTTTAATTTCAAAACCATAGGTTGAGTTTGCCATATTACAATCCCATATTTTTACATTTTGAACACCACCTGACATTTCGCTTCCAATTGTGATTCCATGTCCCCCAAGACTTTTGCAATCAAAAATCCTGATATTTTCGCAAGGGCGATTAATATGGTTTCCCTCGGGATTTTTACCGCTTTTTATTGCAATAGCATCATCTCCGGTATCAAAGACACAGCCAAAAATGGAGCAGTTTTTAGAGGAGTCAGGATTCCAGCCATCTCCGTTCCAAATTTCTTTAGATACGAAGGTACAGTTATGTGTTAAGATATTTTCAGAATAAACCATATGCACATTCCAGGCAGGTCCGTTTCCTATGGTAAGTCCTGACAAAATTACATTTTTACAATTACTGATATTAATAAGCTTCGGTCTTGCGCGTCCGGCAACGGTAATGTTGGTTTCGTAGTTTTCATTTTTTTGTTCTTCTAAAATAACTTCTTTTTTTGTTTTTTCAATGGCAATAACATTTTTTGCGAGTTCTTTTCCACCACCTAAAATAGTCCCTTTACCGTGAATTATGATGTTTTCGCAGTTAGTAGCTGAATTGTGATTTAAAACTCCCATATTAAGAAGTGCGCTATAACATAAACGCTCGATTCCTTCAAAGCGGCTTTTGATCATAGGCAGATAATCTTTTGGGTTATCGGTTCCCTGAAGTATCGCACCTTCTTCCAGATAAATTTCTGTATTACTGTGAAGTGTGAGCGCACCGGTTAGAAAGGTTCCTTTTGGGATGTATATGCAATCATTTTCACCGCAATTATTTAGTGCACCTTGGATAATTTGTGTATTTAAAAAGTTTCCGTCTCCTTTTGCCATGTATGGCTCTTTTGTAATGTCAATTTTGTTTTTCTTGGGTTTTGTTGAAATTATTTTGTCTAATATTATTTCAGGATTAGCTACATTTTCCATTATTTTCTTAATGATAATGTGATATTCAGATTCGGGAATTAAGCTTTCCAGGGTAAAATGCGTTTTTTTTGTTTTTTCGTATTCTTCGTTATTAACTTTTATAAGATAAGTATATTCTTTTGTATCCGTTGGTTCCCAATATAAAACAATTCTATCGTGTGTAGAATAATAATTAAACCTCATCTTCCTGTTCCTTTCTTAAGGTAATTACTTACTTTACATTTATAGTAATTTCATTTTTAGTAGAGCAATCGCTTCCTATAAAAATTCTGAAAGCACCTTTTTCCAATACCTTTTCTCCTGTAGCATAAAAATATGATAATTCTTCGTAACCAAGGCAAAATGTTATTTCTTTTTCTTCTCCTGCTTTTAAAAATATTTTCCGGAAACCTTTTAATTCTCTTACAGGGCGTGAGAACACAGATATACAATCACTTATGTAGCATTGAACCGTTTCAAATCCGTCTCTCTCACCTGAATTTTTAATTTTAATTTTAATTTCAAAGCATTTGTTATTTTTAATTTCTTCATAGGTAAGTTGCGTTTGATTACAGCTAATGTGAGAATAGGTGAAATTTGTGTAGCTTAAGCCAAATCCAAAAGGAAAAAGAGGTTTTGAAGGAATATCCCCATAGCTTGGAAAATAAGGTTCGCTATAATATCCCATATCGTCAATACCAAATCGTACAGGGAGCGGGGGAGTATTATAATAAAGCGGTATTTGTCCTGTACTGTGAATCATAGTCATTGGCAATTTTCCGCATGGTGTATATGTACCTGAGAGGAGTTTCGCTGCAGCTACTGCTCCCATAGTACCGGGATGCCACATATAAAGTATTGCATCAGAGTAAGGCATAATTTCGGATAACGCTAAAGGACGTCCGGCAAAAACAAGACAAATTACTTTTTTTCCAAGATGTTTGAATTTTTTTGCTAATTCTACTTGAGTTTGAGAAATTTCGATATTACCCATGCTGGAACGTTCACCTGTAACGTTCCAAAATTCTCCGATAGTAAATATGACGGTATCGCAAACGCGTTGTTTTGCATTCCAGGTTTCAGGGAACAAAGTGTTTTCCATAACCATAGTGTCTTCAAATTCAGTTTTGATTGCTTCCTCTACCGTTATAACTCTTTCTATCTCCCCATCAGGTGCCCATGCACCCTGCAAACATTTTTTTTCATTCAAAAAAACACCTGCAAGCATTACTTTCTCATTTTTGTTCAAAGGTAATATGCCATTGTTTTTTAATAATACTGCACTTTTTGCCGCAGCATCTTCTGAGAGTTTTAATCTCTTCTTAATATCTGCATTGTGTTTTTCTTCCGATTTTTTTAAGACATAAGGGTTTTCAAACAAACCAAGTCGTTCTTTGATTCTTAAAATACGCTCTACAGCTTCATCAAGATATTTCTCAAGCTCGGGTTGCTCAGTTAAAAGCTGTTCTAAATGTTCGGAATAACAGCTAGTTGCCATTTCTACATCAATTCCTGCTTTTAAAGCGAGGAAAGCACATTCCTTATGGTCAGAAGCATTTTGTCTGTCTTTTAACTGTTCAATACTTCCCCAATCACTATTTACAAAACCATCGAAGCAAAGGGTTTCCTTTAATAATTTGCGAAATAAATTTTCGTTGGATACGCAGGACTGACCGTTTATTTCGCTAAAAGAATTCATAACACTGGCAGAACCTTCCTCAACTCCGGCAGCAAATGCAGGTAAGTACATATTGTAAAGTGTGTAATCACTTATTTCAGATTTATTGTAATCTCTTCCGCCTTCTCCTGCACCATACCCAATAAAGTGTTTAAGACAAGCGGCAATTTTACCTTCTTTTCTTAAATCATTTCCCTGAATTCCGCGTACAGATGCTTTTGCAAAGCATGAACCCAAATATGGATCTTCACCGGGAGATTCTATGACGCGCCCCCATCGAGGGTCTCTTGATAAATCAAGCATTGGTGCAAAGGTGAGATTAATTCCGTTTTCAAATGCTTCTTCTGCCATAGCTGCCGATACTTCTTCAATAAGTTCCATATCCCATGATGCTGCTAATCCCAGGGGGATAGGATAAATGATTTTCATACCGTGTACAACATCACGACCAAACAATAAAGGGATACCGCCATTTTCCATAGCACATTTCTGCACACGGTTTATCAGTTCCGGAGATACTTTTCTCTGTGTACTGTTACCTGCAAGTGCATTATCCGCAAGAATACATGAGCCGATTTTTCTTTCTTTTACTAAGTTTATAATTTCATCTTCTGTAGCGGTAGAAAGTACTCGTTGACTAAGCTGACCGATTTTTTCAGATAGAGTCATATCTTTTATATTTTTCATTATAAAATACTTCCTTTCTTTGTGTTATTTTTCCAGACACATTTTAAATTCTTGCAGACGGGTATCACGGACATTTTCTACTTGCTTAATTTTCCATTGAATGTGTTCGGCATCTCCTAAATATTCCATAGAAGGTTCCCATCCAAGTATAGAATCATTTTCTACCGCCCACAGAACACTTTTGGCATTTTCAATTTCATCATTAGCAATTTGTTCTAACTCATTGATAAGTAACAATGCTTTTTTTCTGTCTGTTTCTTGTAAGAGTGCTATTTTTTTCATATACCACTTTTTAGTGTGGATTGTTGTTTTTGCAGTGGCTGCAATATAACACCCCAAGCCTATTAAACGCTCTAAATCTTCATTTTTTTGTTTTATTTTTTCAAGAATTTGGATACCCTCTGTCATTAAACGGTATAATTTTTCAAAAGCATCAATTTCATCCAAAATTCTTATGGATGTAAAAGAATTATGATTATAATTTAACGGATTGTACATTGGTTGACAGATATACATTCCAAAATGAGCATAAGAAGCCACAGGCGGTTTTTGAGGGAAGTCAAAACAAAGCGGATATGTAGGCCCGATTCTAAGCGGACCATACTGGTCCTCAACGGTTGGGGCACAATAGGTAATTGCTTCACTCCAAAGCTTTAAAGCCTCTTTTACTGACGAAATGTTTTCATGTCCGTAATCTCTGGCAATCATTTTTTCTAATAATGCTTCTAAATTAACTTCTTCCGTTGAAAAAGCATATTTTGAAAGCTCTGAGATAATTGAAGGGTAAAAGCCGTAATGATGGGATTCCATTAATCCTGTTAAGTTATATTCTTTTTTTGCTTCTGTTACTTGTTTAAATCGTTTAAACCATTGGAAAGGCATAGGAAGGTAGGGGACTAATCCAAAATCCCAGGTTTTACCGGAAGTATTACTCATGGTGTATAGCTTTATGCCTCTTTTTTTTGCTGCTGTTGCTTCGCTGTTAAAAGCTTCGCATGGACCTGTTCTTGCAAGAGTATAATCGGAGCAAAATTGTGTAGTTTTTCCTAGTTTATATTCTTCATATCGTTCAAAGGTAACGAGAAGTGTTATATCAGTAGGCAAATTCTCAATCAGCTTTATTCGTAAATCTTCAGGTGCAAATCCCCAGTTATATGTCCAAAAGATAATATCAGCACTACTGTTATATTTTCTGATAATGTTTTTTAACATCGAGAGAAGCGCCGGATAATCGTCACAAGGCCATGAACCGGAGTTAGGTTGCGCAATATTTTTGTAAGAACGCGTAGTCAGAGCTTTGTCTCTGCTGGGAAATTTCATAGATTCGCCAACAAATACAATACCTTTTAATTTAGGGCAATGTTTAAATATTTTTCCGAAAGTGTTTTCATAAAATTCTTCAGCATCTTCTTCATCAGGGTGTTTTTCACAGCTAATATAACTGTAAGCATATACATCAATTCCATATTTTGAAGCACGATAAATTAAATCATTAAAATCCAAATACCCCGATGGAGTTATATTCAAATCTTTTACAAAAATCAAAATCGCGTCTCGGCCGTCATGAGCAATTTGTGCAAGATGACTGTCGGGATATTGATCCAAACCAAAACCGGAATGCACCATTTGAGGTGTAAAAAGTGGCTTATTTCTGAAAATTCCTTTTTCTAAAAAAGGTGCACGGTTCAAACGCATAATATCTTCTAAACGGTAAAATGCTTGCGCTGCACCTCTATCATCAAAAGCATGAATTATAATTTTATTATCAATAGCAATTTGATAACCTTTATAACCATTTGCTTCATAAAGGTCAATCTGCTCTGAAGAAAGGAGAATGTCATAATGGGTAGTTTCATTTTTGCAAAGTCTTGCGGAAATTCCCATAGAAATGAAGAGAAAATCCACCAAATCTCTTGCGGCAGTTATTATTACATCATTTGAATTTTGGGGGATTTTAATGACACAACCGTCTTTTAATTCAAATTGCATAGAACTGCATTTTTGTTCATAATCTCTGATATTCGGTTTGTGAATATCAGTCATTCGTTTGCGAAATTCATAGTTTTTTTCTGTTTTCATTCTAATCTCCGTTCCCCCTGTGTGTATAGGTATTAAATATATTTTTAAAATGATAGTATTTCAAAGAAATATTACTAAAAAAACAAAGATATGTCAATAAAATTCATCATTTTGGATATGAAAAGACAAAAAGACAAAATCTTACTATTATTTCAAGATATATCGAAATTTTATAGAAAAATTTTGCAATACTTCCTTTTTGTTGTCGTAATTGAGCATTATCCTTGAAAATAATCCGTATAAATGCTATAATCATTTCAGTCAAGTGGCTGAAATTACTTGTGAGTTTTTAGCTTCAGCAGAATAATTATGGGAGTGATTAATATGAATTTATGCGAAAAAGAACAAGATTTGACATCAAGAAAGAAAACTCGGTCTGGAGTGATTAAAAGGAATTATGAATTTTGGTTGTTGTGCTTGCCCGGAGTGATTTATTTTCTAATGTTTCACTATTTACCAATGGCGGGAACTATTCTTGCATTCAAATCGTATAATTATACGCAAGGCATTTTTGGAAGCAGATGGGTAGGCTTTAATAATTTTAAGTTTTTCTTTGCATCTATGGACGCTTGGCGACTTACCAGAAATACCATAGGCTATGCAGTGTTGTTTATTATTATTAACTTAATAAGTGCTGTTATTTTTGCACTGTTATTATTTGAAGTGAAAAACAGAAAGTGTATAAAAACTTATCAGACTGTTATGTTTTTACCTTATTTTATTTCTTGGGTTATTGTAGGGTATATCGCCTATATTTTTCTTAACAGTGACTATGGAGTATTAAATCAATTCTTAGAAGCCTGCTTTGGAACGCGCGTTAATTGGTATGCAACGCCCAAGTGGTGGCCGGTTATTCTTACAGTTGTAAATACATGGAAACACATTGGAATGAATTGTATTATGTATTATGCTGCCCTTATGGGTAATGACGACAGTATTTATGAAGCTGCTACCATTGACGGAGCAGGCAGATGGCGTCAGGCAATTCATATATCTATACCTTCTTTGGTACCTATGATGACTATTTTAACCATCATGGCAGTCGGAGGGATTTTCAGAAGTGATTTTGGATTATTTTATCAGGTTTCAAGGGATGTTGGAGCATTGTATCCTACTACAGATGTAATAGATACATATCTATATCGTGGATTGCGTACGGGAGATATAGGGATTACTGCAGCTGTCGGATTGTTTCAATCGGTTGTTGGATTTGCGATGGTGCTGCTTACTAACTATGTTGTTACTTTAATTGAGCCTGATAATGCAATGTTTTAACAGAGGAGGGATGCGTTATGAAAAAAAAGAGTTTTTGGCACAGTTTTCTTATCAATTCATTTTTTGTAATTGTGTGTGCTATGTTTATCGTTCCGTTAATGTATGTAATTTCACTATCTGTTACCAGTGAAGCAGCTATTGCATCTGATGGATACAGACTGATACCAAAATCAATAGATTTTGCGGCATATAACCGTATTTTTGAAAATCCTTCAAAATTGTTGGATGCGTATAAAATTACAATTCTGATTTCTCTTATTGGCTCTGCGTGTTCTATTGTAGTAATGTCCACAATAGCGTATGCTATTTCAAGATCACAGTTTGACCATAGAAAACAGGTAACCTTTTTTGTGTATTTCACCATGTTATTTAGTGGTGGATTAGTTCCTACATATATTGTTAATACCAGTTATTATCATTTAAGTAATAACTTTTTGGCATATATTTTGCCAACATTGGCTACTGCTTACCATATCATTATATTGCGTACATTTTTTAAAACGATTCCTCCATCACTAATTGAGTCAGCTAAATTGGATGGTGCAAATGAATTTACAATTTTGGCAAAAATTGTGGTACCTGTTTCCAAGCCGGCTTTAGCTACCATAATTTTATTGACACTTCTCGGAAAATGGAATGATTGGCAAACCTCGCTCTTGTATATAAAGGATGAGAGGATGTACACTTTGCAATATTTACTGCAAAAAATTCTTAAGGAAGATGAATTTATCAAGCAAATGAGTGAACACGCATCACAACTTGCTATGAATGTAGGCGAAAACAAGAGTGCTCCTATTGAAGGAATGCGATTTGCTATGGCTCTTTTGGCAGCGGGACCGATGTTAATTGTTTTTCCTTTCTTCCAGAAATATTTCACTCGTGGGTTGACTGTTGGTGCAGTTAAGGGGTAAGTGCGCCCAGAAAAAGGGCGAGTAGTTTAGTGGGTGGAACTCCCACACGGAA
>CAZHZL010000081.1:0-10155 GCA_964537245.1 uncultured Oscillospiraceae bacterium | reverse complement strand
ATGCCGGGAAGGTGAAATTCCTATGGAACAGTTTAGCAAGCTGTCGTCTGTTTTTTAGAAATAAACAATCCGTATATGAGTTGTTATGCAAAAAAGAATTACATCATAAAATTATGAGAGGTGGTAGAAATGGATGAATATAAAGTTGAATTCTTCATAGCAAGTGATGATGAGCAAGTTGTAAAGCTCACAAGTTTGAGCGAAAAGGATATGGAGCATTGGAAAAGAGAACTTGAAGAACAAGCACTCTTCGAATACTACAACAGAAAAATAAAAATTCAAAGCAAAAAAATTTGATTTCAAAAAGCGGCATTGATACAATAATCGTATAGAATAAATAGTTGCCGTTTTTTCAGGGAAGGAGGTTAAACAAAATGAAAGTAGCGGCAGCTTACATACGAGTTTCTACTGATGATCAGCTTGAGTACAGTCCTGATAGTCAGTTAGAAAAAATAAGACTCTATGCGGAAAGAAATCAAATTTTATTGCCAAAAGAATTTATATTTGTAGATGAAGGCATCAGTGGAAGAAAAACTAAAAACAGACCTGCATTTAACGAAATGATAGGTCTTGCGAAGCGTAAGCCAAAACCTTTTGATGTTATTTTGGTTTGGAAATTCAGCCGATTTGCACGAAATCGTGAAGACAGTATCGTTTATAAATCTATGCTCCGAAAAGAGCATAATATTGATGTTGTATCGGTCAGCGAAGACATCGGTGATGACAAATTATCCATACTCATTGAAGCCATCATAGAAGCAATGGATGAGTTTTACAGCATCAACCTTGCAGAAGAAGTAAAACGTGGTATGACAGAGAAAGCCAAAAGAGGCGGTGTTCTTTCGATACCCGGCTTTGGTTACAAAGTGGAAAAAGGCGAGTATATTGTTGTTCCTGAAGAAGCAGAGATTATACGAAAGGTTTTCAACGATTATGTGAACGGCAAAGGCCTTTTAACAATTGCAAAAGCTCTGAATGCTATGGGAGTAAGAACCCATCGTGGAAACAAAATCGAAAACAGAACTGTAGAATATTGGCTTAATAATCCGGTGTACATAGGTAAAACCCGTTGGAATCCTGACGGCAAGCTGTCGCGAAATTATATGGCAGAAACTGCAATTATAACTGATGGTCCACACGAGCCGATTATAGATATGGAAACTTGGGAGAAAGCTCAGAAAAGAATGCAAGAGCAAAAAGCAAGGTTCCGAAAGTTCTTTAATTCTGACAGAAAAGGGTTGTCCCATTGGTTGACAGGAATCCTCAGATGTGAAAAATGTGGCAAGGTTCTGTCTTATCAGGGAGGATACTTCGGTTGTTCAGAGCGAAGCAGAGGGAAATGTGATGGCGTTGGATATATAAAAGCCGAAAAAATAGCTAAAATCATTCTTGATATCTTGTCCGAGATAGAACTTCCAAACGTGGAACTTGATTTTGTTGAACCTGATTTAATCGAGGAGATAACTTCTAATGATGACAGCAAAATAATCTCAACACAAATTCAAAGGCTTGAAATCCGTCTTGAACGAGTTAAATTAGCTTATGAAGATGGTGTTGACACGCTTGAAGAATACAAAGCGAACAAAAAAGCTATTCTTGATGAGATAGAAAAGTTAAAAGAGATGCTTGAAACAACCGTAGAGGATGAGCCAGAAGAGAAAGCTAAAATTGACAAGAAAGAGCTTCGCAGATTGACCGAGGTTTTGAAAGATACTGATGTAAGTAATGTAGAAAAGAACAACATGGCAAGGACAATTTTTAAAGAAATTATAAAAGGAGGAAAAGACGGGAAGTCCCTAAAATGCGTATTTTGGAGGCGTTAGTAAGGCTACTCTAACATTTTGGTACGCTCCTCCATACTGACTCACAATAAAAGAAGCCAGCTTAGGATTTGGATTTTTTATATTAATCGGTATCTGTAATTTTTTTTGGTATTCCCACATAACACATTCCCCTTTCAGTTTTTAATTTTCCCATGGCCACGGCTCTTCAACCCATTCCCATTTTTCAGAATCTGTTCTCATTGAAGGTGTAAGAGGACCGTAAAGTCTTTCGTATTCCTCTTTTAATTCTTCAGCTTTTTTCTGAACTTCATAAAACATATTCATAGCTTCTCTGTTACACGGGTGAGTATCGAGGAATAAATTAAGCTCGGTTAAAACGAAATCATACTGCATTATCTCTTTTAAAAGTTTTTTTCTTGAAACAGTATTAATCATCACATTTATCCTCCTTAACTCCACGAAGATACTCGCACATAGGCAAGCTCAATTCAGGAAAAAGAGTACCGCACTGCATTGCAACATCCGGGGTAAAGGTTATAAATTCAGTTTGCCAGGGTACATATGCATACCCTACAACACCACATTCCATATTATCCATATATTTTTCTCCTGTCATCGTATTTTTGTGTCACATATATCTGTAACACAAATAAAAAAAGCAAACAGATATTACTCTGTCTGCTATATTATATTCAAATTATCGTTTTTTGGTGAATTTTTTGTAAAGGGGGGCTCCCCTTTTTATACAAAAAACCGCTATTTACAGAGGGTGAAGCAAAAAATATGTACTTCACCTTTCGACTCTGTAAATCATTTATATTATAGTCATATAACAAAAAAAATATTCATTATTGTTTAAGCTTATTTTCAACTTTATTCACAAAATATCTGCTGACAAACGAAAGCATAATTCCGAGAATTATTCCAAAAATGACATCAGAAGGATAATGCACATAAAGATATAATCTGGAAAACGCAATCAAAGCGGCAAATATA
The DNA here is from genome assembly GCA_964537245.1 of uncultured Oscillospiraceae bacterium. Lineage (GTDB taxonomy): Bacteria > Bacillota > Clostridia > UMGS1840 > UMGS1840 > UMGS1840. The sequence continues at coordinate 7,375 of CAZHZL010000081.1, read as the reverse complement.
AGGGCAAAAATCCCCCACTTTTTATAGTACATATAAATAACACTTGCAGCAACAAAGGACGCAGAGCTGTGCCCTGACGGAAAAGAGAAATCTTTTGGAATATCTATCAGAAGCTCCATAATTCCGTTTGCTTCAAAAGGTCTTATTCGTGCAACAAGATTTTTCAAAAGTCCGTTACATACAATTAAACTTAAAATAAGTCCTATTGCAATTGTTATGCCGCATTTTCTTGTTTTTTTAAAAATCAAACACAATATACAAATTAAAATCCATACTGCCCCGCTGTTTCCGAATGCAGTTATAATAGGCATAAGAAAATCCAGAACGGGATTTTTTAAAGCATAAATCCCGTCAAGAATTAAGTTATCAATGTACAAAATAATATCCAAAATTATCATCCCTTAAAAGTAAGTAATTCTTTGAATGCGCCGTCTTTTTCAACAAGCTCATCAAATTTACCTTCTTCAACTATTTTTCCGTTTTTAAATACAAGTATACGGTCAACATTTCTGATAGTAGTAAGTCTGTGGGCAACAATGAGAACAGTATGTGTTTTCATAAGCTCTTCCATTGACTGCTGTATAAGCTTTTCGGAAACATTGTCAAGAGCTGATGTAGCTTCGTCAAAAATAAGAATATCGGGATTTCCCAGAATTGCACGCGCAATCGCAATTCTTTGCTTTTGCCCGCCTGATAAGCTTAAGCCGCCGTCACCGATTATGGTATTCCAGCCGTTTGGAAGCTCGTTGACAAACTCATGAACATGAGCTATTTCCATAGCTTCGATAACCTCGCTGTTTGTTGCCTCAGGTCTTGCAATACGAACATTTTCCAAAATTGAGCATTGGAACATAAATGGATTCTGCGGAACAACACCGAAGCATTTTCTCATGTCGTGAAGCTTGAAATCCTTGATATTTCTGCCGTGTAACTCAACCTCACCGCTGTTTACATCATACAGTCGCATAACAAGCTTTGTAAATGTGCTTTTACCGCTTCCGCTTCCGCCTACAAGTCCTATACTTTCATTATAATTAATTTTACAGTTGAAATTTTCATATATTTTTTTATCGTCATATCCAAAGCATACATCGTTAAATTCAATACAAAACTTTTCCTTAGCTTTTGCGCTTGCTCTTTCAACCTCAATGCTTCTTTGTCTTCTATCCTCTACTTCAGGAGTTTCAGAGGTATAATCTATTACATTCTGAATTTTCTCCAGACCTGCTGCTGCACTGCTCTGATTCAACAAAATCTGCAAAATCGAAGAAATCGTTGTAAGGATAATTCCCATACTGCTGATAAATGCAAATAAAACACCCGTAGACAAGCCTCTGTATATACAAAGAAGCGCTCCTGTAACATAAACGATGCCTGTACCGAAATACTGAACAAATTCAGGCTTAGCATGCTCAAACCAGATTGATGTTGCCATATCTACGCCTTTTTCCTTTATCGAGCTTGTATATTTTTTGAATTTTTCTATTGTATCTTTTTCAACTGAATACATTTTTGTCGCTTCAAGTCCGTGAAGCATATCATTTATGTATTTACTCGCCTGACTTTCAGCAGCAATATAATCCTTTGCAATGCTTTTGATTTTCTTTTTTGACTGTGTGTTCAAAAAAACCATAACAACAGCTATTATTACGAGAATCACCGTAAGCATCCAATCGTAAGAAAGAAGCGCAAAAAGTGAAATCGCAAATGAAATACTCTGATATGGAACAGATATAACAACAGAGCTTAAAAATGTTTTTATATTGTTCATCGGAGAGCCCATAATACAGTTAAAAAGCTCACCCGAAGCAGTTTTATCGTAAAAGCTCATTGACAAGCGCTGAACACTTGAAAAAAATGCATTTCTGAGGTTTGAAAGAGTACCTTCCATAAGCTTATACATGGAATGTGCGGCAATACCAAACATACTTATTCTTAAAAAAGAGATAATAACATAAGCAATACACAAAAATACAACAACCTTCAGTTTTTCGTTCACTTCAATATCAGCCAGTATTCCGTCGTCAACAATATATTTTGTTATAAGCGGTTGAAAAGCAACCATAATACCCGTAATCAAAGAAAAAATCACAGATACAGCGATATTTTTTTCGTATCCCTGAATATACTGTGATATTGTTTTCCAAAAACTTTTTTTACTTTTAGTATTAGTATCCATATACTTTCCCCCTCAAACACTTCATATATATTTCAGTGTTTTCAGTTATTTAATATTTTAAGTTTTATCATTGACAATTATACATAAATTTTTTTTGAATGTCAACAAAAACAAATAAAAAAAATACTAAAAATATTTTTTTATTTTATGCATAATGCACTATTTATCTTTTTTGCCCCGTATGCCCGACACTCCGTAGGAAATAGAATCAAATCCGAATTTGTTTTTTATCGTATACATAGCATTTTCTATAAGCTCTGTATCCCTTTTTTTCTCCTCTTCAGTAACAAACATTGATATCTGTTCACCGCTGTCTTTTGAAACAAGATTTCTTGCGGTAACGGTTGCCGCGCGAACAGGCCCGAAATCATAAAAGCTTCGTTTTATAATATCCATCGCTTCTTTGTAAATATCTGAGGCATGATAAGTAGGAGTATTAAGGGTAGTCTGTTTGATTTTTGTTTTTAAATCGGGTCTTTTCAGATTTACTGAAATAACTGTACATCTTCGGTCAAGTCTGCGAAGTCTTTCGGCAATTTCTTCACACAAAAACATAATCTCAGCCTGAAGACTCAGAATATCATTTAAATCATGGTCAAAGGTTTTTCCGTTTCCGACAGATTTCGGGATACGCACATCAAGATAATTGGCGACCTCGCTGTCGTCAAGTCCGTTTGCATAATCCCAGATTGTTCCGCCGAGCTTGCCAAGTGCATTTGTAAGAAGAGTTCTTTTTTCCAAAGCAACCTTCCCTATCGTATCAAGACACATTTTCTGCAAGGTTTTTTCGGTTTCCTTTCCTACAAAAAACAAATTTCCGATTGGTATATCCTTTAAAAATTCTTTGAAATTTTCTTTTGAAATAACTGTAACAGCGTCAGGTTTTTTATAGTCGCTCCCAAGCTTTGCAAAAGCCTTATTGAAAGAAACGCCCACAGAAATAGTAAGGTCAAGCTCGTTTTTTATGCGGTTTCTGAGTATATTTGCAATTTTTTCACCATCACCGAACAGCTTTTCGCTTTTTGTAACGTCAAGATAACATTCATCAATCCCAAACGGCTCAACAAGATCAGTATACTCGTAATATATACTGCGCACTTTTTTTGAATATTCCTTATAAACCTCCATATGCGGATGAACTATAACAAGAGACGGACATTTCTTTTTTGCCTGCCATATCGTTTCTGCAGTCTTTATGTTATATTTTTTGGCTATATTGTTTTTTGCAAGAATAATCCCTGTTCTTGATTCCTCATAGCCGCCGACTGCCATCGGAATATTTTTCAAATCGGGATTCAGCTTACATTCACACGAAGCAAAAAAATTATTCAAATCGCAATGAAGAATTGTTCTTGTTTTTTCCAAATTTATCACCTTACAGGAATTTTTGAAAATGCTTATCTCATATATACTTTCATTTTAACAAGCAGTCATTTTTTATATCTTTTGTAATGAATACATACCATATTTGACATTCTTTTGATTTTTTTTATCATATGTATTTCCTCCGAAGCTATTATAAATTACTGAATATTTTCTGCCTCGCACAAAGGTTTTAAATCTCCAAGCTCATTCCAAAGCATGATTTTAACATCGGTATATGAGGCATTTGTATCAAAGCTGAGTTCTCCGTTAGTGTAGGTTGCAGACTGTGTTCCAACGAACGCTCCGTTTTTGTAAAGTGCAACAATTACTTCAATTCCACTCTCTACATTTACAGGTGTAACAGTAACTTTTTTTCTGTCTGAAGAAACTGTGCTTCTTGTACCTTTTGAATATGTGGTACTCAAGCTTTTAAATGGGTCGTTATTTGCTCCGACTGAATATGCTTTCTCACTTTCTGTTCCCACAAAATATACATTTTCCAGCGTTGTGCAATTATAAAATGCATAATCACCTATTTTTGTCACACTGTTTCCAAATCTGACGCTTTTTAGTTTAGGGGCATTTGCTGTGGTACTTCCGTAAAATGTATATGCAGGAATAGTTGTAACGCTGTTACCAAACACAACAGCTATACCATCTCCATTCTGACCGGAATATATGAAAGCATATGACGAGCTTATAAAATCCTTTACTTCTTTCGCATTCCAGTAAATTTTTTCTAAAAGAAGACAATTACGGAATGCATATTCCCCTATACTTGTTATGGTATCCGGAATAGTTATATCCGTCAAAAATCCGCAATAAGCAAATGCATAATCAGGGATTGATGTTATCGTATCAGGCAGTGTTATACTCTTTATTTTTGTACAATACGCAGTCACCTTATCGGAATAAAACATATTAGCAGGCAAACGCTCAATATTATCTCCGAATACAACAGCTATACCGTCATCTGAATTTCCGGCGCTCGCAAAAATGTAGTTCCACTTTGCAAAATCATTAGGATTTGTAATATTCCAGTTTATTTTCTTTAAATTCTTGCAATAATAAAAAGCATAATTTTCTATGTTTTTTATATTTTTACTTAAAGTGATTTCCTCTAAATCCGAAAACCAGCTGAATGCTCCATATGCAATATCAGTAACGGTATCGGGAATAACATAAGAATTTTCTCCCTCACGCTTTACATATTTTATAAGCTTAGTGCCGTCCTTGCTGAACAACATTCCGTCAATAACAGAGAACGCGGGATTGCTTTCGCTTACTTCATAGCATTCAACAAACTGGCAATTATAAAAAGCCTTCTCATCAATAGTTGTGACATTATTAAGATTAATCTTTGTTACATTTCCTGTAAATGCTAATTTCGGTATACTCGTCACATCATCTCCGTATATAACCTCTACATCTGTATTTGTTCCTACGCCTATCTGATAATTTGTCAGCGTTGCATTATTCCAATATAATTTTTTAACGCTTGAATCAGACATAAACGAGCTTGCAATACTTGTAACATTATCGCCTATAACCATTTCTGTTATTCCCGTACATTTTCCGAAAGCATAATGTCCTATTGTTGTTACACTTTCAGGAAGCGGAGAAATAATTGCGTCACTTGAATAAAAAGCCCAAGCACCGATTTTTTGAATATTTTTACCCAGCTTTATGCTCATTACCTTAGGCTTATAATTCGCACTTTCGATATATAAAATGTAAGCCGGTATATTTATAACATCATCGCCGAATATAAATTCAACACCGTCCGTATTCCTTCCCACATCATAAAAAACTTCAGAGTTTTTTGGGAAATCTGCAGCTTCTTTTGCATTCCAGATGACTTTTTCCAAATATCTCAAATCAAAAAACGCATCGTTACCTATTGCTGTTACATTTTTCCCGATTGTTATACTTTTAATTTTTGGAATTTGAGCAGTATAGTTGTTAAAGCCTGAAGAAAATGCGTTTGCAGGTATAGCTTCTACGGTATCACCAAATACAACCTCAACACCATCTCCGCTCGTTCCGGCATTATCAAAGTCAGTAATATTCATATCTGCTATGTTTTTTGCATTCCAGTAAATTTTTTCTAAGCGTACCAAAACGGAAAAAGCATTTTTACCAACAGAAGAAACATTTTCACCGATTGTCAGATTTTTTACATTTCCACAGCTATAAAATACTTCATTGCCTATTGTAGCGGTATTTACATTTAAGTCGGTAATACCGTCGCAATCATAAAATGCCTGATAGCCAACACTTGCAATGTTGGCGGATAATTCCAGAGTTTCCAAGCTGTCACAATCCGAAAAAGCAGAGCTTCCTATACTTATACTTCCGTTTCCGAAATTTAAGCCGCTAAGCATAGTGCATTTTGCAAAAGCATTATTACCAACGGTCGTTACGCCATTTAAAAATGTTACATCAGTCAGCTGCTGACAATTGTAAAATGCTTTTTCACTTATGGTGGTTTCTCCGCTTCCTATTACAACACTTATTATTTTTCCCCCCGAAAATATTGCAGGAAAAAGTACAACATCATCACCGATTACAACCTTAACTCCGTCACTTTTCCAACCTATTCCATGAAAAACCCAATCCCCTGATGAGTTCAACGAGACTGCATTCCACACAATCTCTTCCATAGCCTGACAATAATAAAAAGCATATTCGCCTATATTTGTCACATTTTTGCCTATTGATAAATTGCTTAAAGCTTCACAGTAAGAAAACGCATAATTTCCTATATCTGTTACACCGTCTCCGACTGTAACACTCTTTAAATCATTCTCATATGAAAAAGCATACTCACCTATATGCGTAACGCCATCAGGTATTATGTAATCGGAAATTTCTTTTCCAGGCGGACACATTACAAGCTCTGTTTTATCCTTATTGAATAAAATTCCATCAATAAGAGAATAATAGCCGTTATTTTCGTTTAATGTAATTTCATTTAATAAATAACACTTTAAAAAAGCGGAGCCTGATATGCTCTCTAAGCTTGCAGGCAATGATACGCTTGTCAAAACATCATATCCGCAAAATGCAAAGTCGCCTATTTTTGTTACCCCCTCAGGAATAACCAAATCCCCCTCAACAAGCTCACCGTTTAAATATAAGCCTGTAAAAACACCATCATCGGCAGAAAGAGGATTTGTACCTTCGTAAACAAAGGATATTCCACACCAGGAAGCCAAGCTTTTTATATTAATATGCGTCAGCGCTGTACAATATCCAAATGCCGAATTTTCAACAGTTTCCACTCCGCTTCCAAAATTAACAGCTTCCAGAATGTCACAACTGTAAAAAGCTCCTTCACCTACTCCGGTTACACTGTCAGCTATCGTAACCTTTTCCAAATAATCGTGGTTAGCAAAAGCATAACTGCCTATATATGTTACACCTTCTTCAATTACAAGCTCTTTTACACGGTCATACTTATAATCAAGTGCCCACGGCTTTAAAGTGCTCGAATCGTAATAATCTCTCATAGCGCCATCTCCGCTGATTGTAAGCACTCCGTTACTAAACGAAAAGCTCACACCCGTTCCGCAAGAGCCGCTATCTGCCGCAAAGGAAATATTCATTATTCCCACAGCAGCAATAATTGAAAAAATCAAAACAAAAGTTAATATGATTTTCTTTTTCATTTTTTTGATACCTCTCATTATTTTTAAAAATCTATTTTGTATTATAACACAAAAATTTATATTTTTCAATAGAAAAAAGGGGCTTTTTAAAAATTATTTTTAAAAAGCCCCTTTTTTTAGGGGATAGGAAAAAAAGCTTCAGAACGGACAAACTGAGCCA
>CAZHZL010000080.1:0-10241 GCA_964537245.1 uncultured Oscillospiraceae bacterium | reverse complement strand
AGGTTTTAATTAGAAATTAAAATAAAAAACGGGGTGTCTACTTGACACTACCAAAAGAAGGCGGAGGAAAAATATATGATAAAACTTATAGCGTTTGACCTTGACGGTACACTTACACAACACAAAACAAAGCTTGACGAAAAAAACAAAAGCGTCCTTGACAGACTTTCAGAAAAATACGGACTTCTGATGGTTGGGGCAGGGCTTTGTATGCGTATATTTGAACAAATGAACAGATATCCGATTGATATAATCGGAAGCTATGGAATGCAGGTCGGAAAATACAACGAAAAAGAAAAATGTCTTGATATTGTAACCGATATCAAGAAAGAAATCAAAAAAGAAGAAATCGAAAAAAAGGTTACATATTTAAGAGAAAAATACGGCTACACAAAATTTGCAGGTGATAATGTTCAGTATCATTCTTCAGGCTGCGTAACAATCCCGATTTTAGGAACAGAGGCGGTGCAGGAGGATAAGCTGTCATTTGACCCTGACAGAATAAAAAGAAGAAAAATATATAAAGAGGTGTGCGAAATGTTCCCCGAATACAATGTATTTGTCGGAGGCTCCTCCTCTTTTGATATGGCGCCTCAGCCTTACAACAAATATTATGCCCTGTGTAAATACTGTGAAGAAAAAGGTATAAAGCACGATGAGGTTGTGTTTGTCGGAGACGATTACGGAATGGGCGGAAACGACGAAAGCGTATATCAGTCTGATTTCGGATTTATATGTGTTGATAACTATGAAAAATTAGAAGATTATTTAAAGGAGTTGCTTTAAGTGAATTTTGAAGAATTATTAAAAGGAAAAACCGACTGCGAATGCGGTAAAGTACATTCATGCCCCATAAAAGCCGTTGAAATAGGACACGGCGCAATAGAAGCTATCACAAAATATTCAGACAACTACAAAAAAATTCTTGTTGTATGTGATGAAAATACATATAACGCGGCAGGAGAAAAGGTATGTAAAATTTTGGGTAATAAAGCATACGATACAGTTATTTTCAAATCAGAAGGATTTTTAGTTCCCAATGAGGACGCTATTGAAATAATCGAAAAAAAGCTTGCAGAGGACGCTGATGTTATTGTCGGAGTAGGCTCGGGAGTAATAAATGATTTATGTAAATATGTAAGCTTTCTTCATAAGCTGCCGTATTTTATCGTTGCAACCGCACCTTCAATGGACGGCTATGCTTCTGACGGTTCAGCGCTTATTATCAAAAATATGAAAATAACATATTCTTCACATGTACCTGAGGTTATAATCGGAGATACATCTGTTTTAAAGGATGCCCCAATCGAAATGATAAAGTCGGGCTATGGCGATATCTTAGGAAAATACAGCTGTCTTAATGACTGGAAATTAAGCCGTCTTATAAATGAAGAATATTTCTGCAGCTATGTTTATAAGCTTACATATGATATTGTTAAGAAAACAGGTACGCTTGCAGAAAGCTTACTCAAAAGAGACGAAAACAGCATAAAAACTCTTATGGAAGCGCTTGTTGTTGTAGGAATAGCTATGAGCTATGTCGGATATTCAAGACCAGCTTCGGGAAGCGAGCATCATTTGTCACACTTCTTTGAAATAACAGGAATAATTGATAATGAGCCTTATTTCTGCCATGGTACAGATGTTGCGTATTCAATGCTTGCAGTTCAAAAATTAAGAGAAAAGCTTTTGAAAGTTGACTGTCCCGAAAAAAGAGATTTTTCAGAAAAAGACTGGGAAGAAAATATCAAACGCGTTTATAAAAAAGCTTCAGACGGAATTATCGCACTCCAGAAAAAGCTTGGACTTATATATGCTGACAGAACACCTGTATATAAAGAAAAATGGTCAGAAATTAAAGAGCTTTTAAAAGAAGTTCCAAACAAGGAAGAAACCGAAAAATACTTAAATGCCATCGGACTTCCAAAAGAAGATTTTTACGAAATGTACAGTGAAAAGAAGATTTCGGACGCTGTAAAATATGCAAAGGACTTAAAGGACAGATATACAGTTCTGTGGCTTTATAACGATATAATGTGCTAAAAAAGGAGAGCAACAGCCATGAATATAATTGAAATAATTGCGCAAATTTTCGGAATAGCAGGACTCTTGTTTACCGTACTGTCTTTTCAGGAAAAAAACAACAGAAGATTTTTTATAGAGCAAGGTCTTGCAGGGATGATGTTTTGTATAAACTTTATCCTTATAGGCGCTGTATCGGCTACACTTTTTAATATGACAAATCTTATAAGAGGCGCTTTACTTTCCAAAAATGACCGTAAAGCCTGGAGACTTATAGTTATAGAAGCTTTATATACAATTTCTTTTATAATTTCTTTAACGCTTATAATAAACAATCCTTTCCAGATTTTTCTTTCGGCGCTGACATATTTTGCGCTTTTTCTGATGACTGTTCTTATGTGGCTGGGAAACGGAAAAATTATACGATATGCACAGCTTGCAATAGTATCTCCTGCATGGATAATACATAACATCTTTAATTTTACCCTGGGCGGACTTTTGTGTGAAATTCTGGCTATGCTTTCTGTGATTATATCGTTTATAAGATACGGAAAGGACGGCTTTGAAAAATAATCGTTAACATAAAAAACATTTTATTACAGAAGGTGCTGTTTAAAAATAAATTTTAAACAGCACCTTGTTTTTTAGGGGATAGAAAAAGCTTCAGAACTGAACTTTTTTTACATTCCCTTTTACCTTATCTGTACCATTCTGTACCCTACACTTGTATGTGTATGAATATATTCCTGTTTAGTGTCTGCTTCAATTTTTTTGCGAAGTGACGCCATAAATGTTCTAAGCGTTGTAACGGTGCTTTCCCAACTGTTACCCCATATTTCTTTTGTTATATCCGTATGAGTCAGAACTTTTCCGCAGTTATGCGAAAGCTTACACAAAAGCTTATATTCAATCGGAGTAAGATGTACCTCTTTGTTATTTACATAAACGCAATTTGACGCATAATCAATGCGAAGGCTGCCGTTATAGAATACAGGTGATGAGTTTACCGTATCACTACTGTGAGCATATCTTCTTTCCATAACTCTGAGTCTTGCAAGAAGCTCCTCTACCGAAAAAGGCTTTGTAACATAGTCATCTGCACCCGCATCAAGAGCCATAACCTTATCATGATCTTCAAGTCTGCTGCTGACTACTACAATAGGAACATCAGACCATGAACGGATTTTTCTTATTACTTCCGTTCCGTCCATATCAGGAAGGTTAAGCTCCAGAAGCACCGCCGACGGATTGTTGGAAGAGGCAAGTAGAATGGCACTTTCACCACCGCTTGCTGTAATACATTTATAATCATGTGCCTGTAATGTAATGTTAATAAGGTTGCGAATTCGTCTGTCACCATCCGCCACCAAGACTAACTCATTATCCATCTCTACGACCTCCTTTAAGTCAAATTTGAAAAATAAGAACCTCACGAAATACTAACGCAATTAAAATTTCGAGTATTTTGGAGAAACTTGTTGTATTCACAATAAAAATCCTCACCTGCTGCTTGCAAGTGAGGATAAGCTTTATCACTATTCTAAAGGGGAAAACAATTATGACTTTGATTCAATTTCCCTACTCACAGGCAACATATACATACACAAATAAGCATAACCAATAATAATTATGCTGATAATAATGTATATAATTAGAGCGAGAGTATTTAAAATTGCAGTCATTATTCTTTCCCTTTCATTTTTTTAGTATTATACACCTATTAATAGAAAAAGTCAATACTTTTTTTAAATTTTTTTGAATAATTATACATAATTATTCAATATCCGTTATATTTTTTGCAACAATCCCATCAACAAACTGTTTAGCTGCCCTTGCGGAACGCGTGCCGCGCTTGAGTACAAATTTTTCTGCTAAGATATCAAGCTTTTCAATATTATACTTAACACCGTTCTTATCTGCAAGGTTATGCACAATATCAAGATATGTTGCCTTATCAGGTCTTGAAAATGTAAGCTGAATACCAAACCTTTCTGAAAGCGACAGAATCTCCTGCATTGTGTCATTGAAATGCACATCATCACCTTCGCGGTCAGAGAAGTTTTCTTTAACCAGATGCCTGCGGTTTGATGTCGCATAAATCACAACATTTTTTGATTTTGCAGATACAGAGCCTTCTAAGATAGCTTTTAATGCACTGAAATTATCATCATCCTTTGTAAAAGATAAATCATCAATAAACAAAATAAACTTAAGCGGATTTTCAGTAAGTTCATCAAGGATTTTGGGTATTTTACCAAGCTGTTCTTTACGGATTTCGATAATACGAAGGCCTTTGTCATAAAGCTCATTTACAACTGCTTTTACAGTTGAAGATTTACCTGTCCCGGCATCGCCCGTAAGAAGAATATTTGCCGCAGGCTTACCTGAAAGCAAAACTTTTGTATTATCCATTATAATATTCTGCTCACGCTTGTAATTTATCAGGTCGGAAAGTCTTATTTCATCAGGATTCTGAACAGGCATAATTGTGCCTGTTTCACCAACATAAAACATTCTGAACTTTGCATATATACCAAAACCATATTTATAAACACACTCAAGCCGATTGATATAGTCTTTTTTTATATTGCACTTTTCAGTAACAAATTGAGGGAGAAAGTCATAATCACTCAGCAAGACATTGGGAGTTAATGCGGAAACCTCATCAAAGGTTTTTAAATCCTCTATCAGACTTTTTTCCAAAACAGAAGCCGGAATTTCCCCCTTACCTTTTATCTTTACATAGATGTTCTCGCTTTCAAAAACTATTCGTTTCACATAATCAGAAAGTGTTTTTGCACCTGTTATATAAAGCTCGCTGACAAAGTTTGTGTAAGCACCTACTTTCTGTGCTTCGGTTGTTTCCTCCGAAAGCTCAAGAAATGACATAAGAGCTTTAATAACTTTGTCATCAAGCAAATCACGCATAACGGATACTGAGTGAAGTCTGAGCGATAATTCTTTTAATTTGTTCAATTCAATACAGCTCCTTCAGCACCGCTTGATACCAATGAAGCATAGCGTTTTAAGTAACCCGAAAGCTTCTTTATTTTAGGAACAAAGCTTGCCATACGCCTTTTTATTTCTTCATCTGATATTTTCAGTTGTAGGCTGTTTTCGGGAATATTTATACTGATGATATCTCCTTCTTCAACAATTCCAATCATACCACCGCTTGCAGCTTCGGGTGATACATGACCAATACAAGCACCTCTTGTTGCACCGGAAAATCTTCCGTCAGTAATAAGCGCAACCGATGACCCCAGTCCCATACCCATAATTGCAGATGTGGGATTGAGCATTTCTCTCATTCCGGGGCCTCCCTTTGGTCCTTCGTAGCGAATTACAACAACATCTCCCGGTCTAATTTTGCCTGCGTTTATAGCCGCCTGTGCGTCTTCCTCACAATCAAAAACTCTTGCAGGACCTTCATGCACCAGCATTTCAGGGAGAACTGCACTTCTTTTCACTACGCTTCCGTCCGGTGCAAGATTACCGCGAAGCACAGCAATACCACCTGTTTCGCTGTATGGATTATCGATAGGACGGATAATATCATGATTTTTGTTTTCACAAAACTTAATATTTTCTCCGATTGTTTTTCCCGTTACAGTCATACAGTCAGTTATAATAAGACCTTTTTTATTAAGCTCATTCATAACTGCATATACTCCACCTGCTTCGTCCAGGTCTTCCATATAAGCTCTTCCTGCGGGAGCAAGATGACACAAATTAGGTGTTTTTGCGCTGATGTCATTTGCAATATCAAGATTAATCTCTATACCGCATTCGTGGGCAATTGCAGGTATATGAAGCATACTGTTTGTAGAACAACCGAGCGCCATATCTACCGCAAGCGCATTGTAAAATGCATCCTTTGTCATAATATCGCGGGGACGGATATTCTTTTTTACAAGCTCCATTACAGCCATACCTGCATGCTTTGCAAGCTCAATTCTTGAAGAATAAACGGCTGGTATTGTACCATTACCGCGAAGCCCCATTCCAAGAGCCTCAGTCAAGCAGTTCATGGAATTTGCGGTATACATACCTGAACATGAGCCACAGGTCGGACAGGCTTTACATTCATATTCTGTAAGCTTTTCCTCGCTTAAATTTCCGGCAGAATATGAGCCTACCGCTTCAAACATACTTGATAAGCTCGTTTTCTTTCCGTCAATACGGCCTGCAAGCATAGGGCCGCCGCTGACAAATACTGTGGGAATGTTAGTGCGTGCCGCCGCCATAAGTAAACCGGGTACATTCTTGTCGCAGTTAGGCACCATGACAAGAGCGTCAAATCCGTGCGCCAATGTCATTGCTTCGGTGGAATCTGCAATAAGGTCACGGGTAACGAGAGAATATTTCATGCCCTGATGCCCCATAGCAATACCGTCGCACACTGCAATTGCCGGAAATACTATCGGTGTACCTCCCGCCATTGCAACTCCAAGCTTTACTGCTTCGACAATTTTATCAATATTCATATGTCCCGGAACAATCTCATTATATGAGCTTACAATTCCAACAAGCGGCTTTGATATTTCCTCTTCAGTCAGCCCCAAAGCATGATATAACGCTCTGTGAGGGGCATTTTGCGGACCTTTTGTCAATTTATCACTAACCATATTTTACCTCCGATTAGTTATTTATAAGCTTATCTTCGTCGCTCCAGCTGTAAAGCTTACGGATATCTGCGCCAACCTTTTCGCATGAATGCTCTTTAGCAAGCTTACGCATAGCTTTAAAATGAACTTGTGCACCTGCGTCCGACATATCAAGAAGAAATTCTTTTGCAAATGTTCCGTCCTGAATATCAGCAAGGATTTTTTTCATAGCTTTTTTGGTATCCTCTGTGATAATCTTAGGACCTGTTATATAATCTCCGTATTCAGCTGTATTTGAAATAGAATATCTCATTCCTTCAAAACCGCTCTGATAAATGAGGTCAACAATCAATTTCATCTCGTGTATACATTCAAAATATGCATTTCTCGGATCATATCCTGCTTCTGTAAGTGTTTCATAACCTGCCTGCATAAGTGCGCAAACACCGCCGCACAAAACTGCCTGTTCACCAAAAAGGTCAGTTTCGGTTTCAGTTCTGAAGGTTGTTTCCAGAACGCCTGCTCTTGCACCACCGATTCCAAGTGCATAAGCAAGACCTATATCCCACGCATCGCCTGTTGCGTCCTGATGTACGGCGATAAGACAAGGAACTCCTTTGCCTGCCTGATATTCGCTTCTTACCGTATGTCCGGGACCTTTTGGAGCAATCATAATTACATTTACATTTTCAGGCGGTACAATACAACCAAAATGAATATTGAAGCCATGAGCAAATGCGAGTGTTTTTCCCTCACGAAGATTCGGCTCAATGCTTTCTTTATAAAGCTTCGCCTGTTTTTCGTCATTAATAAGTATCATAATGATATCTGCATTTTTTGCCGCTTCGTTTGCAGTCATAACGCGAAGTCCCTGCGCTTCTGCCTTTGCCCAGCTTTTTGAGCCTTCATAAAGTCCTACGATAACTTCAACGCCACTGTCTTTTAAATTCAGGGCATGAGCGTGTCCCTGAGAGCCGTAGCCGATAATCGCAACGGTTTTTCCTGCTAATTTTTCTAAATTACAATCCTGCTGATAAAAAATTCTTGCCATAGTTAATCAAATCCTTTCAAATAATTAATTTTCTGAAATAGTTGCGCTTCCGCGCTCTAAAGAAACAATGCCTGTACGGCAAATTTCCAATATTGTAAATTCCTTCATCAAAGTTATAAATGCGTCAATTCTTTTTGAATCGCCGGCTATTCTCATGATAACCGAATCGTGTGTGTAATCTATCGTGTCTGCCTTAAATGCGTCTGCGGCAGTCCGTATATCCTCGCGGGTTTCAGATGTATTTTTCACTTTAATCAGCATAAGCTCGCAGCTTACAGATTCATCGCGTTCAAGCTCCTTTACCTTGCAAACATCAGGAAGCTTTTTCAGCTGATTTTCAATCTGCTGATTATATTCCGGCTCACCTTCGTATGTAACGGTAATACGGGAAAATTCCTCCGTTTCTGTTTCACTTACAGTAAGGGAATTTATATTAAATTGCCTTCTTCTGAACATACTTGTTACACGGTTTAGAACACCAAATTCGTTTTTTACCAAAACTGCAATAGTAAACTTAGGCATTTTATTCACCTACCTTTGTAATGATGTCATCCATGCTGCCACCGGGTGGAAGCATAGGAAGAACAAATTCGTCCTTATCAATTGTGCAGTCAATCAAAAACGGTCCTTCAGCATTAAAAGCTTTCTCAAATGCTTTTTTTAATTCTTCCAATGTATCTGCTTTTATACCGTCTGCACCAAAAGCCTTTGAAATTGCTACAAAATCTGTTTTTCTATCAAGCACAGTGTTGGAATAATGTTTTTCAAAAAACAGCGTTTGCCATTGACGAACCATACCTAAAACTCCGTTGTTCAAAAGCAAAATCACAATCGGAAGCTTGTTTGATACCATTGTCGCAAGCTCTTGCAGACACATACCAAAGCTGCCGTCTCCTGTAACAAGTACCGTCCGTTTTCCGCAGCCCATTGCAGCACCGATTGCACTGCCCGGACCGAAGCCCATTGTTCCAAGACCGCCTGATGATACAAACCTTCTTGTCCGGTTAAAGCTTGCATACTGTGCTGTCCACATCTGATGCTGACCTACATCTGTTGCAATAGCGGTATCCTCCTCAAGATACTCATTAAGTAAGCTTAAAACATTTCTTGGCGTCATACCATCTCTGCTGTCGATATTTTCTTCCTCTGTTTTTTTATACTTTAAAACTTCAGACTGCCACTCCGGTCTTTTTGTTTCATCTAAAGAAGAAATCAGATTTTGAAGTGTAAGCTTTACATCACCGTTTAAAGAATGTGCAGGCTTTACAGTCTTTGCAAATTCCGAGCAATCTACATCAATATGAATAATATTAGCTCTTGTAGCAAATTTTTCTTTGTTTCCTGTAACTCTGTCATTAAATCTGACACCACAGGAAATGATACAATCCGCGTTGTGCATCGCAACTGAAGAAGCATAATGACCATGCATTCCCTGCATTCCAAGAAATCTCGGATGATTTGTCGGCACTCCCGATATTCCCATGAGTGAGCAACCGATTGGTGCGTCAATCAAATCCGCAAGCTCCATAATTTCGGCTTCTGCGCCTGCATTAATCGCACCACCGCCAAAATAGATAAAAGGCTTTTTGGATTCTTTAATACATTTAACAGCATTATCAATATTTTCACAAGGCTTCTTCTCGTCAGCTTTTACAGGCGCTTGTCTTGTGTATTCACACTTTGCAATCTGCACATCCTTCGGTACATCAATAAGCACAGGTCCCGGTCTGCCGGATTTTGCAATGCGAAAGGCTTCTCTTATAGTATCAGCCAGCTTTTCAACTGAGTTTACAATGTAGTTATGTTTAGTAATAGGAAGCGTAATTCCCGTTATATCAATTTCCTGAAAGCTGTCTGTTCCGAACTGAGAGTTTGGGACATTTCCGCAAATAGCAACAAGCGGAATAGAATCAAGATATGCGTTAGCAATACCGGTAACCAAATTAGTTGCACCGGGTCCCGATGTTGAAATAACAACACCTACCTTACCTGTAACTCTTGCGTATCCGTCTGCCGCATGAACAGCACCCTGCTCATGCGCAGAAAGGATATGGTTTATTTCATTCTGATATTTATATAAAGAATCGTAAACATTGAGAATCTGACCTCCAGGATAACCGAATACCGTAGTTGCTTCCTGCTCAATCAATGTTTCAACGATTATATCTGCCCCCGAGAGCATCATAATAAACCACCTCCAAGCTTTTCGAGAATAAGCTGTCCCATTTTACTGCAACCTACCTCAATGCAGCCCTCCGCATTTGTCGGCATAATATCTGCACAGCGATAGCCTTCTTCCAGAACATCGTATACTGCTTTTTCAATTGCGTCAGCTTCCTCATTCATATCAAAGCTGTATTTAAGCATCATTGCCGCAGAAAGTATCGTTCCAATCGGGTTTGCAATATCCTTACCTGCTATATCGGGCGCAGAGCCGTGAATAGGCTCATAAAGTCCTACTGTCGACTCTCCCAGGCTTGAAGACGGTATCATTCCGATTGAGCCTGTAATCATTGACGCTTCATCTGACAAAATATCTCCAAACATATTCTCTGTTACGA
>CAZHZL010000079.1:0-10369 GCA_964537245.1 uncultured Oscillospiraceae bacterium | reverse complement strand
TAACATCTGATAAAACAATATCTGTTCCTTTTACTTTTTCGGAAGCAGCAGGCGCGTTTTCACCACCGTTTGCATTATAGGTTATATTGTAAACCTTGCCGTATTCGTATTCTATTGTCACATACATCTCTGTTGTGATTGAAATTTTTTTCCATTCTTCTTCCGTACCCTTGTAATATATTTTTTTTATTGCTGCACCGTAAAAAGGATTTTTATTTAGTGTTTTTACGCTTGTCGGTACAACAACGCTTGTAATATCAGTACTTGCAAAAGCATAGCTGTCAACAGTCACAACTGTATCGGGAATAACAAACTGTCCTGAAGCAGTTGCAGGTACACGAATAAGTCTTTTCATATCTTTAGAGTAAAGCGCACCGTCATAAACTGTAAAAATTTCATTGTTTTCGTCAACGGTAATTGTGTTGAGCTTATCTAAAAAGGTACATTCTGTAAATATAGTTGAAATATCTGCTTTGGGATTTCCTAAGTTTACAGTTTCGAGATCAGTTGCGAGAAAAGCACCTGTTCCTATGAAGGTAACACTATCCGGTATAGTAATTTCTTTTAAATGGTTTTTGTATGCAAAAGCACTATTTCCGATTTGTTTTATCGTATTGGGGAGTGAAACGCT
This sequence comes from uncultured Oscillospiraceae bacterium, assembly GCA_964537245.1. Taxonomy (GTDB): domain Bacteria; phylum Bacillota; class Clostridia; order UMGS1840; family UMGS1840; genus UMGS1840. Next base: position 9,738 of record CAZHZL010000079.1, on the reverse strand, counting down.
TCTTACAGCACCTGTATTCATAAATGCCATACTGCCAATCATATCAGGACCTTCGTTTATTATTACATCTTTGATTTTGCTTCGGTATTCTGAATATTCATAGCCTTCGTTTCCTGTTCCTTCGCTGTAAACTGCTCCCGTTCCGCTTACAACAAAGCGACCGTCTTCGTATAAAATCCAGCTTATGTCGGAATTAGGGCGTGTTCCTTTAGCAATAACGCCTTCGGGAGTTTCCCATATTGCATAAATTGTTGCATTTGATGTAAGTGTATATGTATCGCCGGCTTTATATTTTACGATTGCGTCATATTTATAATCGCCCCAACCGTAAAATGTGTAGCCTTCTCTTGTCGGAGCAGTTGAGGGGATAACTGCAACCGTATCACCCGATTCGTTTATTTCTGAAACAACAGGATTTATAGAATATTCGCCTCCGTTGCTGTCCATTGTCAAGGTTCTTATATATTTTACTGCTGCGTTGGCAAATTGTATGCTTGAATTATTTGTTGCACTTGTCTTCATTGTATTCCATTGAGCTTCCGTTCCTGCAAAATATACAGTTGATAAAACACTACAGTTTGTAAAAGCACGATATGGAACTGAAATTGTAGGATTCAATATTGTAACAGATCTTAGCTTTGAGCAATATCTGAATGCATCTGTACCTAAAGTGCTTACTGTTACACTTGTAAGTCCGGAGCAATATTCAAAAGCTCCTTGCCCCATCGAGGTTACATTATGTATACTGAGTGTTGTAAGTCTGTCACAGCTGTAGAAGGCATACGAACCTAAAGTTTTCGTTGCGCTTGGAAGTGATAGCGATGTAATATAATTATTTTCGGCAAAAGCATTGGAGCCGATGCTTGTAAGTGTTGTGGGAAGTGAAACGCTGTTTGCATAAGTATTGTAAAACATATATGAGCCGATTACGGTTATTCCTTCACCTACGGTGATTTTTTTAATATTGGTTCTGAATTTATACCACGGATAATATTCTGACTTATCGTCTTTTTGAGCATCTGCTATGATAACACCTGTACCCGTTACAACAAGCTCACCGTCGGAATAAAAAACCCAGTCGGCATTGCCGTCTCTGCCTTCAAAAACTCCGCTTGCAGTTATTGTCCTTGTAGTATCAGCCTGTACAGTGAAAGCGGAAAATATAATAAACATTGTTAAAATAAGTAAAAAAATACTTGTTTTTTTCATATTTTAAATTCTCCTAAAACGCACATAAAAGGAGGGGATAGCCTCCTTTTTGTGTTTTATGTGGTTTTTTAATTATTTATTTTTCGCGTCAACGATAGCCTTCATCTTTGTCTGAAGTCCGAAAAGATTGATGAAGCCTTCTGCGTCCTTCTGATTATAAACCTCGTCTTCTTCAAATGTAGCATATTCTTCAATATAGAGTGAGTGGCTTGATTTTGCACCTGCTGACATACAGTTACCTTTGTAGAGCTTCAATTTAACTGTACCTGTAACATTTTTCTGTGTTTCATCAACGAATGCAGCCAATGCTTCGCGCAAAGGTGAGAACCAGAGTCCGTCGTAAACAAGTTCAGCATATCTGATAGCAACCTGCTCTTTGTAGTGCATTGTAAGCTTATCAAGACAAAGATATTCAAGCTCTCTGTGTGCATAGTAAAGGATTTTTCCGCCCGGTGTTTCGTATACGCCTCTTGATTTCATACCAACAAGACGGTTTTCAACGATATCGTCAATACCAACGCCGTGCTTTGCGCCGAGTGCGTTAAGAGTTTCAACAACCTTAAGCGGTGACATTTTTTCTCCGTTTACTGCAACAGCTTCGCCTTTTTCAAATTCAATTTCAACATATTCTGCTTCATCAGGTGCGTTGAAAGGTGAGTTCATAAGCTTTAAGAGTGAATCATACTTAGGCTCGTTCCACGGGTCTTCCAAATCCATACCTTCGTGAGACAAGTGCCAGATGTTTCTGTCCATACTGTAATTGTCTTCCTTAGCAACAGGAATAGGAATGTTTCTTGCTTCTGCATATTCAACTTCCTGTTCTCTTGATTTGATGTCCCAGATTCTCCACGGAGCAATAATTTTCATTTCAGGAGCAAGAGCTTTAATTGTAAGCTCAAAACGAACCTGGTCGTTTCCTTTACCGGTAGCACCGTGACAGATTGCAACTGCGCCTTCAGCCTTTGCAATTTCAACAAGTCTTTTTGCGATACAAGGTCTTGCGTGAGAAGTTCCGAGAAGATATTTTCCTTCGTAAACTGCTCCTGCTTTAACTGTCGGATATATGTAATTTTTTACATAATCCTCTCTGAGATCTTCTATATAACATTTTGACGCGCCTGTTTTTATTGCTTTTTCAACGAGGCCTTCGGTTTCCTTGCCCTGACCAACATCTCCGCAAACAGCGATTACTTCGTAATCGTAATTTTCTTTTAACCACGGAATTATGATTGATGTATCAAGTCCGCCTGAATATGCTAAAACAACTTTTTCTTTCATCTTGCATTTCTCCTTAATATGTGTTATAATGTTAATAAATAACTTTTATTGATACAATTATACAACACAATTTATAATTATGCAATAGTTTTTTGATAAAAAAAATATTTTTGTGAAAATCTACTAAAAGGGGAGAGAATAACTATGAGAATATTGGGCATAGATCCGGGATATGCTCTTGTTGGAATGGGAGTAATTGAATATAATGCGAATAAATATACAGTGGTAGCACACGGTAAGATTGAGACCTTTCCCACACAGGATATGAGCGAAAGACTGCTTACAATCTACAACGAAATGAATTATTGGCTAACGCAGACAAAACCTGATGTTGTGGCGATTGAAAAGCTTTTTTTTAACACTAATACAACAACGGCGATTGCAGTTGCACAGGCGCGCGGAGTTATACTTTTGTGCTGTGAGATTATGCATATAAAAGTGTATGAATATACACCGCTTCAGGTTAAGCAGGCTGTGGTCGGTTACGGAAAGGCAGAAAAGAAACAGGTGCAGCAGATGACAAAAACAATTCTTAATTTAAAAGAAGTTCCGAAGCCTGACGATGTGGCGGACGCCCTTGCTGTTGCCATATGTCATACAAATAACAGCGGATACAATTCAATTCTTGATAAATTAAAATAAGAAATATAATTGTAATATTTTTGTACTTGAAATGTACACATTTGTGTGTTATACTAAATATATATCAGTAAAGAATAGAGTAAATGAGGATTATATTATATGTATTACAGTATTACGGGGAAAGCAACCTTAAAAGAAAATTTTGCAGTAATTAATGCGGGCGGAGTAGGCTACCGCATTTATACCTCAAATACAACGATGTCAAAAATCACAAACGGGGACGAGGTTACATTATATACATATCTTAATGTTAAAGAAGACCTTATGCAGCTTTACGGATTTATCACGGAAGAAGAGCTTCATACCTTTCAGATGGTTATAGGCGTTTCGGGGGTTGGTCCTAAGATGGGGTTGGCTATTTTGTCTGCGCTTACGCCGGCTGAATTTGCAATGAGCGTTATAATGCAGGACGCAAAAGCTATCACAAGGGCGCATGGCGTAGGAAAGAAGCTTGCCGAGAAAATCATTGTCGAGCTTAAGGACAAGCTGAAGGGTGTTGAGCTTTCAGATATTACAGAGGAAAAAAGCGGTATAACTGCAAATGCAGGCTCAAACGATATTATTTCCGAGGCAATAAATGCGCTTATGGTTTTAGGTTACAGCTCTATTGAAGCAAAAAGAGCTGTTATGAGCTCAGCTTCGGAAGCAGATACTTTGGAAGATATTATCAAAAAAGCATTAAAGCGAGTTAGTTCAATATAGTAAATAAGAAAAAACAGGTGAATTAATATGTATGAAGAAAACAGAATTGTTTCGCCCGAAACACTCGGCGATGAAAACGAGCTAAGCTTAAGACCGAAATACTTAAATGAGTATATAGGTCAGACTAAGGTAAAAGAAAATTTGAAAATATTTATCGAAGCTGCGAAAAAAAGAGGAGACAGCCTGGACCACACGCTTCTTTACGGTCCTCCCGGACTTGGAAAGACCACTCTTGCAAATATTATTGCAAACGAGCTTAATGTGAATTTGCGTATCACATCTGGTCCTGCCATCGAAAAGCCTGGTGATTTAGCGGCTATTCTGACTAACTTAGGCGAGCATGATGTTCTTTTTATCGACGAAATTCACCGTTTGTCGAAAAGCGTCGAAGAAATACTTTATCCGGCAATGGAGGATTTTGCACTTGATATTATAATAGGAAAAGGACCCGCCGCAAGAAGTATTCGTCTGGATCTTCCTCACTTTACACTTATTGGTGCAACAACAAAGGCGGGAAGCCTTACTGCTCCTTTAAGAGATCGTTTTGGAGTATTGCAAAGGCTTGAGCTTTATACACCTGAACAGCTTTTTGAAATAATCAAGCGTTCAGCGGCAATTTTAGGCGTTGTGATAGAAGACGACGGCGCAATGGAAATTGCGAAGCGTTCAAGAGGTACGCCCCGTATTGCAAACAGACTTTTAAAAAGAGTGCGTGACTATGCACAGGTTTTGTCTGACGGTATCATTGATAAAAATTCGGCCGATAAGGCGCTTAGTATGCTTGAAATTGATAAAATAGGACTTGATAAAACAGATAAGGCGATGATTGAAGCAATTATTGAGGTTTTTTCAGGCGGTCCTGTCGGACTTGAGACATTGGCGGCTACAACGGGTGAGGATTCAAATACAATTGAAGATGTATATGAGCCTTATCTTATGCAGCTTGGATTTATTCAGAGAACTCCGAGAGGCAGATGTGTAACAAAGCTTTGCTATGAATATTTCGGAATACCTTACACATCGGATAATAATACAGCCTCAAATCCCGAACAGCTTTCCGTTACTGATATTTAATCTGTTATTTATAGAAAAAAAGGTGGTGTTGCGTTTGAAAAAAATTATATGTATTTTGTTTGTATTTATTATGATGATAACATCGTTTACAGCATACTGTACAGATGCAATTAAAATATACTATAATAAAAAGCATATAACCTGCGATGTTGAAGCGTTTATTGAAAACTCGCGTACACTTATTCCGGTTGTATTGCTCAATCAGATGGGCTACAAAACAGAGTGGAATGAAAAAAAACAAACGGTAACAATTACAAACGAAGAAAAAAAGATAGTTCTTACCATAGGCAGTAATCTTGCGATGGTCGACGGTCTGGCTGTGAAAATGGATGTAAAAGCCAAAATTCTGAACAGCAGAACTTTTGTTCCGATAAGATTTATATCGGAAAATTTCGGCTATAATGTTGAGTGGGACAACGATACAAGAAGTGTTCTTATAACTCAGGAGGAGAAAAAAAACACTGATGTTATGATTACAAATCTTTTTACAAGCCGTGACGGCGATGTTTTTTCTCTTAAGCTTGAAGCTGACAGCGAGATAAAAGATGTATCAGAAATGGTGCTTACAGAGCCTTTAAGATATGTAATAGATATCAACAGTGCAATACTTGATGTTCCGCAAGGCTCGATTGATGTAAATTCCGAAACAATATCACGCATACGCTATTCTCAGTATACAAATTCTCCGAATGCTGTGCGTATAGTTGTGGACGCAAATAAAGAAACAAATGTAACATATAAATATGTAAACGGCATTTTTACAGTTAATATAGGAGACGATGACAAAACACCTTATATAAATGAAATAAAGGCTTCTGAAAACAGCAGCGGTACAGTGTTTAAAATAAAATCAAACAGAGCACTTGAATATTCAACCTACAAGCTTTCAAATCCTACAAGATATTTTGTTGAATTTGAAAAAGCTGTTGTTGACATCGGCAATTTTGAATATAAAGGTGAGCTTGTTGAGAAGGTTGCTGTGGACGAGCAGGCTGAAACGGTGCGTGTAATATTTTATATTGCAGGCGCAGCGTCTGAAAGCATTTGCGATATTTCTACATCAGATAACGAATACACCGTAACGGTTAAAAAAAGAAATACAACCTCAACCGAGACAAAACCGAAAAGCGACAGGCTTATAGTCATAGACCCCGGTCATGGAGGTGAAGAGCCGGGAAGCGTTGTTGAGAAGGACGGAAAAATAATTTTATATGAAAAGGATGTAAACCTTGATATAGCGATGGTAGCCTATGAAAAGCTTTTAAAAGACGGATACAATGTTATTGCAACAAGAACTGATGATTCAACCGTTTCACTTGTTAAAAGAGCAGAAATAGCCAACAGCTCAAACGCTGAACTCTTTATATCAGTTCATAACAATTCATTTGAGAATACAAGCGCTAAGGGTACGCTTACAATGTTTGCGTATGATACATTAAAATCAGGCGCGACGATAACCGATAAGGAGCTTGCTGCAACAATTCAGCCGTATATCCTTTCTGCAACGCAAAGTCAGGACAGAGAGCTTATGGAAAACGCAAAAATATATGTTCTTGCAAAAACAAATATGCCAAGCTGTCTTGTAGAGTGTTTGTTTATGAGTAATGAAGATGACCTTAAGAAGCTGATGGATGCGGAATATGTTAAGAAAATGGGTGAACAAATTGCAATCGGAATTGAAAAAGCAGTTGAACTCCTTGATTCTAAAGAAGCAAAAATCGCTGAAAATTAGGCAAAACACGGGGGATTTTTGTCATTTTTATACAAAAAAACAAAAAAATACTATATAATTTTGCTAATATTTATAAAAAGTGAAAAAAAAGCTTGAAATTTCTGTTTAAATGTGTTAAAATGTGTACATAAAATCATTTGAAAGGAGGCGTTGTTAGTGAATAAAACAGAATTAATCGCTGCAATCGCAGAAAAAGCCGGATTAAGCAAAACAGCTTCAGGTGCGGCTCTTGACGCTATGATAGAAAGTATTACAGGAGCATTAAAAGCAGGAGACAAGGTTTCTCTTATCGGCTTCGGTACATTCGAAGTTAGAGACAGAGCAGCTAGAGTTGGTCAGAACCCACAGACAGGTGAAAAGATCAAAATTGCTGCTTCAAAAGCACCTGCGTTCAAAGCTGGACAGGCTCTTAAGAGTGCAGTAAACAAATAATAAATGGAAAACGGCCTTTTATGGTCGTTTTTTATTTATACTTTTTGAAAAATTATTTGAAAACTACTTGAAAAAAATATAAATATATAGTATAATATATGGAAATATCCCCCAAATAAAAAGATTTTGAGAGGAAAATAATAATGGAAAGAAGAGATAAACAAAATTACTATCTTGATATTGCGGAAGCAGTTGTTACAAGAGGTACATGCTTACGAAGAAATTTCGGTGCTATAATCGTTAAAAACGATGAAATTATTTCAACAGGCTACACAGGCGCTCCGAGAGGCAGGAAAAACTGTAACGAGCTTGGTGAATGTGTAAGACAGAAGCTCAATGTTCCCAGAGGACAGCGTTATGAGCTTTGCAGAAGTGTGCATGCAGAGGCAAACTGTATCATAAGCGCAAAAAGATCTGATATGATGGGGGCAACCTTATATCTCGTCGGAAAAGAGGTTGACACCGGTGAATATGTAGAAAATACAAATTCATGTGCAATGTGCAAAAGAATGATTATAAATGCAGGCGTAGAGAATGTTGTAATAAGGAATAATAAAACAGAGTATACTGTTATAAATGTAAGAGACTGGGTATATAATGACGATACTTTAGGAAGCTCGTCATATTAATATATAAACATAATTGAAAGGAAACAGAAAATGAGTAAATTGACAGTTGATTTTTCAAAAACAAAAGGCTTTATAGGTGAAGAAGAATTTGCAAAAATGTCTCATCTTACAAAAGCCGCAGCTGAAGTTTTAGAAAAAAGAGAGGGAGCAGGTAATGACTTTTTAGGTTGGATTGATTTACCTGTTAATTATGATAAAGAGGAATTCGCAAGAATAAAGGAAGCGGCAAAGAAAATTAAATCACATTCTGACGCGCTTATAACTATCGGTATCGGCGGCTCATATTTAGGAGCAAGAGCAGCTATCGAGTTTTTAAACGGACCGCTTTACAACTTTACAAACAGCGATTTTCCGCAGGTGTTCTTTGCAGGTAATTCAATAAGCCCCGAATACCATAACGACCTTATAAAAATGATGGAAGAAAAGGATTTTTCCATTAATGTTATTTCAAAATCGGGTACAACAACAGAGCCTGCTTTAGCATTCAGAATTTTTAAAGAAATTATCGAAAAGAAATATGGCAAGGAAGGCGCAAAAGAAAGAATTTTTGTTACAACAGATAAACAAAAAGGAACACTTCTTGAACTTGCAAAAGAGGAAGGCTACGAAACATTTGTAGTTCCTGATGATGTCGGCGGAAGATTCAGCGTTCTCACTGCAGTAGGACTTCTTCCTATCGCTTGTGCAGGCGCAGATATAGATAAGCTTATGGAAGGTGCTGCAAAGGCAAGAGAGGATTACAAAGCGCTTAACGCAGAAGAAAACGACTGTCTTAAATATGCTGCTGCAAGAAATATTCTTTTAAGAAAAGGCAAATCAACAGAAATACTTGTTTCATACGAGCCTTCAATGGTTATGTTTGCAGAATGGTACAAACAGCTTTTCGGAGAAAGCGAAGGAAAAGACAAAAAAGGTATTTTCCCTGCTTCTCTCAATTTCTCAACTGACCTTCACTCTTTGGGTCAGTTTGTTCAGGAGGGCAGCGCAAACCATTTTGAAACTGTAATAAGCGTTGAAAATCCTAACTCTGATATCACTATTTCAGAGGATGAGGTAAACGCAGACGGTCTTAACTTCTTAGCAGGAAAAACTGTGGACTATGTAAACAAAAAAGCAGCTTTGGGAACAATTATGGCACACTATGACGGCGGAGTTCCGAATATCGTTATAAATATAGATAAAAAGGACGAATATAACCTCGGTTATCTCTTCTATTTCTTTGAAAAAGCTTGCGCATATTCAGGCTATATGCTCGGAGTTAATCCGTTTGACCAGCCGGGCGTTGAATTCTATAAAAAGAATATGTTTGCTTTATTGGGCAAAAAAGGCTATGAGGATTTGAGAGAAACACTTTTAAAAAGAATTGAAGAAAACTAATTGACAAAGTAAAAAAACAAAAAATAATTTTTAATAAAATATTAAAATGTTACAAATAACTATTGATTTTTTCTTAAGTATATGTTATAATGTAACAAAGGAATAAATAAGAAAGGGTTTCGGGAGAGTTTTCCCGGAATAGCGGTAATTGATTATGATCAGAGTTCTTATCGGACCAAAAGGAACAGGAAAAACAAAAACATTGATTTCATGGGTTGAAGAAGCTAACCAGCAGGAGCATGGCCATGTTGTTTGTATCGCTAAGGATGACAGATATAATTACAGCGTACCCCATGATGTAAGATTGATTAATACAAAAGAATTTGTTCTTAACAGTCCTAAAATGATGTACGGATTTTTATGTGGCGTTATTTCAATGAACTTTGACGTTACGCATATCTTCATTGATAGTTTATCTACAATTATGAAATCATCAGTTGCTGAGGTTGATAATGTGATTCCATATTTAGAAACTTTATCAGAAGATTTTAACATAAGCTTTACACTTTTATTAAGCGGTGAAGAAGCTGAAGCTCTTGAGCTTACAAAAAAATACATTATTAAATAATAAATAAAAACTTTAATAAAAAGGCACTTCGTACGAAGTGCTTCAGACCGCTGACAAAGTTAAAGTCAGCGGTTATTTTTTTCAAAAAAGTCTTT
>CAZHZL010000078.1:0-10643 GCA_964537245.1 uncultured Oscillospiraceae bacterium | reverse complement strand
TCTCTAAGCATTTTTGTATGAAGATTTTTCTTTTTCGTCATACATCATCACCGCCCGACAGATATATTCTCGTTACATCATCACGATGATGACCAAGCAGTTCCGATACCTTTTTACGGGCAACAAATTCCGAACATCCTTCTTTTATGAACTTCTCATACTGCTCGTGAGCATAGGTATGTCGAAGTCCGTGAAAGGTTATTTTGTTTTCGGTAAATTCTTTTCGGTGATATGCAATAAAGCATTGTAATCGTTTCATAGCAAGATGCGTCTTATCACCCGGCTCAACAAATAGTTTATGTCCTCTTGGTGTAATCTTTAATATGTCCCTGAAGGTTATTCTTATTGTTTCATTTATGGGAACATATCTTCTTAAACAAATTTAGAAACTCTTTGAGAAACTCCCGTGTTACGCGATTCATCGTCACTGGTTTTTGTTTCTTCCACTGCCATTAAGGGAATTTCGGTAATATCGTTTTCTTTGGGTTCATTTTTCTGCTTAAAAATTAGAAAATCTACTGAACTTGAATAACCGCTAATAGTTTTAATAAAGATATTTTCAGCTTTCGCAACTTTAAGTCCCTCAACAATATAACTAAAAATAAACTTTCCGTTGCGTATTATAGGTTTGATTTTTATTTCGTCTATTAAAGTTATTCTATCACCAAAATCCGCACAATACATTTCGATAATTTGTAAAACCACAGAAGGTTTAGGACGTTCTTCAGTTAAGAACCATAAATTATCCATATTAAATCGTTCTCCTTTATAAATTTCTTAAACAATCGTTAATTAACCGACCATTCTTATCTTTCCAGTAAATCCAACCGTTGTTAGATCCGCCTAATATAAAGTCAGTTGCTGCACTTGGGGAAGTAAATAAATAATCCTGTTCAAATATGTATCTACCATTTACACACTTAATGATTTCTTGTTCATACAAATCTTCCCGCAGTTCTTTTAATTTAGTCGAATATGGATCTGTAGAAAATTTAATTTCACTCCCACTATAAACAATCAATGAATTATCCTTATTTAAATGTCCTAACGCAGAAATATTCCCAACTGTTAATGTAATATCCCTATCAATAGTATCTTTATTTATACTATATTTTGTTTGAACATAAGGAAATAAAATGAGAATCTTTTCGATTAACTCTGTAGTTCTGTTATTAATATCTTCAATTGTCCATGATTCTTTTACGCAAATATCAGAGTTTAATATTAAATGTTTGGTAGATTTCAATATTGACTTCTTATAATCGAAATCATTATTACCCATTTTGCTGTTATCGCTTACTGCCGCCAATGTTAGATTACCTAATTTATTAACAAGTATCGTATAATCATCATCTGATAATTTTGTAATGCTTCTCCAATAATCATTACTTGTTTGAGTTCTATACTCAGGTCACTTAAATCAACCTTTACAGGATTTCCATGAGTTTCAATTTTATCAAGTATCCACCGTATATTTGACAAAGCATACGCATTTGCCGTAGACAAAAAAGTTCTTGTTTGATTATCGTCAGGTATGTACGCTGCTTTTCCTTTGTTTTCATTAATAAGATAATAAGCACAAATATCTACAATTTTATCATAGCAATCCGAATTCACCTGAGATTCAACATTACGCAAAAAGCCCGGAAAAAACCTTGAAATAGCACTTGAATCTTGATCGTTTAAATATCGTCTTATCTTCTGAAAGAACTTCTACTGCCTTACGTATATATTTTACATCACCAGGTCCCTCCAACAAAATAAGTGGTCTAGAGTTTTCAAAAAGCATAACTTGTTCGATATATTTCCATTCTCCATCTGTCAATTTGGAAATTGTATTAACCACATCTCCATAGCTAACCTTACACCCATTATCTGTTTTTTCAAGCAAAACAACATGCTCGTAGTTAAATAGTTTAGTAAGAGTTGGAGAGTAGCTTGATACTACAAAATGATTATTTACATCTTGCTGAAGCAACTCGAACATCTCTCTTTTTCTGCCCTCATGCAAATGTGCATTTTGCTCATCTAATAGGTATAGATTTTCACCTGACAGCAAGTTAACTGCACCGTATACCAATAAAAGCTTTTTTTCTCCTTCGGAAAGATCTCTGATTTCAACAGAGTTGTTACATCTAAGCGTCAAGTTAGTGATGATCTTGTAATCCTTGTAAAGTGTAAGAACTAGCATATTGAAATACATATCAGCTTCATAACCGCAATAATTTTTGACTAACTCATATGTTTCAAGATTAATATCTACCGATTCTTCTGAATTGGGATTTATTATCTGTAAAATTTGTTTTGCTCTTTCGTTTTTATTTCTTTTTAACTTATTAACATCAAAATCGCAATGAACAAAAACGTCTCCATTAATACCGACTTTTTCGCTTACAAAATTTCTGTAATCATCTATTTCATGAATTAACAAAATGCTTGCAATTAAATTCCAATAGTAATGATTCAAATACACCATATTGTGTTGCTGAAAAGCTACTTTTCCTTCCATATATTGCTTGTTATAATTATCATAAGACTGAAAATAGTAGTTTTCCCACAATCGTTTTTCTTCGCCACTATATATTGCAATTACATGATCAGGAAGTAATCCTTTATAGTTTTCCGGACTTACTTTATAAAAAACATCATTAACATTCTTATCTTTTGAATGAAGAGGAATATCTGGTATTGTTAGTGCTTCTAAAAAATTAGCAGCAACACGTTGTTGCCCTGCAGAACCAGTAAAGTACGACAGACGACTATCTGCTTATATTGTTATTTTGGTTCTTAAACAAATAAAACTTAATGGGTGTAATTACCCTGGTAAAGTATGATTTACTAATTTGTGTTTGACTATGTTTTTTGACAAAACTATGCAACATATATTTTTTATTTGTATGAACTAATCCATCGGTTAATGGCTCATTCAAATCGTTGATTGCTTTTTCGATATTCTCTGTAGTAAATAAAAAATGCTTCCGACTTAATTAAATTGAAATAAATTTTTGGACACTACTGCAACCGCAAATATTATGTATTTTTGAACAAGCAGTTTTTGGATTGACGCAACAGTTCTCACATCGGTTTGTCGAATTGTTTGTGCATATAATACGATAATCCCTGTGCAACAGATTGTAATTACGAGAAATTCGTCCGCGATTGCTCATGCTTGTTTCACCATTACTTATAATAAGATTGTCAAATAATACATAAGCTCCAAAATTGAAATAGTGCGTATCCGTCCCGTGATGTGGTGCTTTAATAACACTATATTCTCTGTTCATTGGAACTTTAGGTGATAACTTTCCCTCTGCTATTTTCTTCATAGTAGTATTCGGGACATCTCCTGTCAGCAGTATTGAATTGTAATAGTTACTATTTTCAAAACTATTGCAAATGTTGTTTTGAAAAACAATACTTGCTTTGTTTGCATTTTTTGTAATTGATTGTAAAAGTCCCATATGCTGTTTTTTCTTTGAATCATTAAATTGCATTCTGGTAAAGCCTTCTGAAACTTCTTCTATGCTATCAAAGATACTTTTAATATTGTCCCGGGGATAGTCGCCGTTGGTTTCCTCTAACATGATAAAGCTTTCATTTATTTGATTTGATAATCCATAAATCGCTTGTAGAACTTCAGGATCAATACAATCTTTTACACTGCTAAAAAGCTTTGAATGTACTAAATTTTCCGGTATCGGCCACAGGACATCAAAAATATTTTCGCCCCAATCAAATGCCTGTTTTTCTCTTTGAAGTAATTTTATATTTTGACGGTTTTTACATAAGAGTTTGAGAAGATCCCACAAAGTAATAGTGCTGATTCTCGGAAAATACTTTCTTTCCAAAAAGTATTTTATAAGCTCCATATCTGTTAAATTAGGATGCATCATAGTAAAAATGTGTGGTATATATACTTTTTCAAACATATGTGGCTGTTCAGAAGCAATTTTCATAAATCCATTTATATGGTCTTCGTGAAAATGTGAAATCATAGCATGCCTTTTATTATATTTCAGCAATTCAAGCTTTACATTTTTAAAATAGTCTGCTTTGTATTTGCTTTCAGAGCCGCAATCAACCAATAGACATTCATCTTTATACGATAATAATATACTCTCTCCATATCCCATTTGAAAAATTTGCATCCGTAACATGTATATCATCTCCGCCTTTCTGAATTGAAATTTTATGTATTTATCCTCACAACACCTGTTAACAAAAGATGGGCTAACGATTTTTATATTCTTTCATTTCTTCTAATTTATCTCATCAGATTTACTTTTCTACCTCATACGGCCAGTCGATAATTCCGCCAAATTCTTTGACATCGGTATAGCCAAGCGTAACTAAGCTTTCAGCTGCTATTTTACTTCTTCTGCCTGACCTGCAATATACAAGTATCTGTTTATCTTTATCGGGTAGCACTTCTTTTGCTTTTACTTCTATCTCGGTGTAAGAAATCAAAATCGCATTAGGGATATGTCCCTCGTCAAACTCGTCCTGTTCTCTTACATCAAGAAGAGTATACTCTTCGCCTGAGTCCATTATCTTTTTGGACTCTTCTGCCGTGATCTGTTTATACATCGTTTTTTCTCCTTTTTCTGAAACTTTTATTAATGTCGTTTTGTTTGCACCACCTATGATTCCGTTATTGCTATCATTTCCGCAGGCGGTAATTAAAATACATAGTAATGCAGATATAGTACATAATACTTTTCTCATAAGTTTTAACCTTAAATTAGAATTTGTTAATTTTTTTCTTTGGTGTGGGAAGTTCTACATACATATCATCAAAAAGCTTGGTCAAGAACTCTTTGTTATCAATATTATCGACCAACAACATTTCTTTTGCTCCTTCATATGGTAATTCATATGTGGCGTTAGGCATAAGAGAGAGTGCTGATTTAACAGGTTTTACAAGCAACCTATCATCATAAATCCCACCAACGATTTTTTCACGATAATAGATGATGTATTCTCCCATCATTGCTTTATATGTTATTGCTTCCAACTCAGATAGTTGCTCTAATATAAAATCTAAATACTCTTTACTTGAAGCCATATTGCACCTCTTTAAATTCAATTTTATCTTATTGTTTCATAAAGCTGCTTTGTCTCTCTATTCCTGTACTCATGTTTTTCGTAATAGCCGATAAACTCGCTATTCTCATCTCGAAGAGCAACCATATAGACATCTTTATTTTCTTTTTCGTTGTGATAAGTGTATATGATGTTATTTTCTTTGCTTTCACTAAACCAAGAAATAACCTTTTCTATCATTTCGTTCGATTTTGCATTATGGCAATCCTTTAAGTTACTGCCTGTCAAATCCTTATGATAACGCTCTATTGCCGATGGATTCATATATACAATAATAGATTTCATATCGCAAACAACGATAGGAGCTGTATCCTGCTCAAGTATACTTTTAAATAATTTATTTAACATTTAGTAGCCTATTTCCTTTTTTTCTTCTTCTTTTTACTTTTTTGTTTTGTTGACTGTGGCTTATTCTTCTGAATCGGTTTTTTAGGCTTTTCTTCCTGTTTTACAGGAGATTTTGCCATTTCTTTCTCAGATTTTGCCGGTTTTTGGTTTTTGATTTCGGAAAGCTTTGCTTTAATTTTATTTATAATCACAACAGCTTTATTTTCCTTTTTCTCAATACTGTCGGAATTTTCCTTTGATTTTAATCTTATAACAAGCTCGCATATCAAAATAATAACTGCGCTTATAAGTGTACCAAGAATAAATCCGTTGAATGTTCTTATCATACTTACCGAAAAGTTGGTAAACGCATGGCAGAAGGTATTTAAAATTGAAGTGAAAAGAAGTGTTGAGAATATTCCTGTCACAAGCTGTACTTTTTCGTTTTTTCTGTAAAGTGAGGTGTAGATAAAAAGGGCAAAGCATGGATATCCTATCAAAAACTCCTTTAATCTGGGTCTTATAGTGAATATATCCGTAAGCTTCTTTCTGAAGCTGTCTTCCAAAGGAAGTATGAGGTCAGATTTTCCTGTGCGTATCAGATAATATGCTAAAATAAACACAAATGCTGTGCCGCATAAAATAAGTACATATTTTGGTATTGTTTTCACAGCTTCCTTTATTTTACCCCATATTTCTTCGGGTGTTTTTAAGTTTAAAAAAACGATATTGTAGTTGTAAGCTGTTGTTAAAAATGGAAGAAGCAGGCTTAATTTTACGCCTAAAATCCATTTGTTTCCGAGATAAAAATTAAGGTCTGAAAACATTGCTGTAATAAATATTGCACCGAAAAGCATTGCAAAAATAAACGAAGCAGTACACAAAATAAGCTTGTTTTTTCGTGTGCTTTGAGAATTTATTGCTTTAAAAATGCAAAGTGTAAGTATGGATATTATTATAACCATCAGTATGATTGCATAAAATTTTGTTACATAATCATATAAAGGATAGCTCACTATCATAGAAAGCACGCTTGCACCGGCAGTAACAGTGAGCGCATTTTTTATTGTTACTCCCAAAAGGGTAAGGTACAGATATATAAGAATTACAATGACTATACCTCCGCAAAGTGCGGCAGTTTGCAGATTGTAACGATAAGGGATATCCATTCTTTCCTTCGGAAAGCTATATCCGAGTGAAGCTGTCTTTTTTAAGAAATCCTCAACAGCTTTTTGAGTCAGTAAAATATTTTCTTCAAGTGTCTTTTCTTCATTTTTTAAAATATTTACATTTAAAAATGTTGTATTTCTTTCCAAAGCGGAGTTATACCACTGATAATATCTGTAACGGTAATTTGTGTTATCGTAGGGGAGTACCTTGTCCATATTAAAACCGCGCACTGTTCTTGTGACAAAAGCTTCGGATAAATCATCAAAAATATAGGCTTCTTCATTCTTAATTTGATTTTCATTTTCAAACACAACAAGCGAAGTATCCGAGCTTCGTAAGCTTGATTTGAATTCATCGCTCAGCTTTATCTGATTTTCGTTTTCATTTTCGCGGAGAATTATGAATTTTACATCATTTTTAAAAAGATAAGCGCTGAAATATTCTTCGTAGTCCGCGTTTTCAAATGTATATGCAGGATAAGAAAGCGCAAGCTCAAGTCCGCTTGATTTTACTAAGGAAATTTCGCCTGAATCGTAGCCTATAATAAAATCATCGTCCCTTGTCTTTCCTTTAACACAGAAAATGCTTATTTTTTCATCGATGTTCTTTTTTACAACAGCATAGCGATTAATAAGATTTTCTGTAAGAAAAGAGGTAACATCTTCTCTTGATGATATTATAATAACATCATCATCTGCAATATTTTCGTTTTTCAGGGCTTCCTTTATTTTCTGAGAAATATCGTCCTCGTTTATTTTTACGGAAGAGTATGAAATTGTATCAAATTTTCCCTGAGCTTTGATTTGTGAAAAGGTGACAGGGGAAACAGTCGCATAATTTACACCCGACTGCTTTAATTTTTTAAGAGTGTCGGGAATATCAGCTCCGCTTAATTTCAAATCTTCATAATTTGCAGATAAATAGAGGCTTTTTGTATTTTTTTCATAGTCAAATCTGTCAAACAGACCGAAAAAGATAATAAACAGCATTACTATGAGAAGAAATGAGGCTATAAGAGTATTTGTTTTGTTATTTTCCATATTTTTTATTCCTTATATTTTTAATTAATAAAACATTGCAACTTCCTGCTCAGGTTTTTCAGCAGGCTCAGTTTCAAATACTTTTACAACAGGTCCTATTCCGTCATATATAGGGCAGAATTCGTTTTTGATTTTTCCGGTAATCATAAGCCAGTCGCGGCTTTTCATTTCTTTTGTTCTGCCGCCCTTGCAGGCAAGACCTCTGTATTCAATATCGTCTGCACAGCAGGTCATAACATGTCTGCCTCCCACAAAGGTGTTTGAGGGAATGCGTTCGTCAATGGCAATGATAGCCTTGAATTTTACAGTTTTTCCAATATATTTTTTTCCGTCTTCAGCCAAGTCTCTGTACCATATCGCAAAGTCTTCATCTTTTATTTCGATGACAGGTGCATTTATATCAAATGGAAGCGGGTCTTCTATATTATCGTTTTCTATTTCTCCGTTTATATCTTCGTAAATAATATTTGCTCTTCTCGATACACCGCGTACAAGCTTGTGAAGTTTCATAATATCTGTGTCTTTTGTGCGCCTGTTGAATATAACAAGCTCACAGCTCTGAAGCTTGTCTACAACCAGACTTCGCATATTATCGTTGTAGTTTAAGATAGTATTACTGTCTGCAAACATAAGCTCCTGATATACCATCCAGCTTTCCGGCATTTGTGTATACAAGCGCTCAAGCTCCCACATCCCGTTATATTCGATTACAATTCTTGTTGCATTGTATTTTTTCTGAAGTGCGTCAAGATTTTTTGTGTTGACATCTTCCTTATCCTCAAGATATTCCACATATACATTATCGCAGGCGAATTTTTGAGGACAAAGCTCTTCTATTCCTTCTTCACACATTAAAAAGAGCGTTGTTTCTTCTGTATTAAATCTTGGGTCCTCTAAGGTTTCCTGAATGAATTTTGTTTTTCCGGCTTCTAAAAAACCGGTGAATAAATAAACAGGTATTTCCAAATTTTCTCGTCCTTTCTGTGCTTATATTCTGAAAAGCTCTGCTAATGCTTGTTCGTTTATTTCTGCACCTATAACGCATATTTTTCCGTTAATATCGCTTGCACCGTATCTGACATCAGCTTCTCCCGGGATATAGTCGAAATGTATCCATTTTTCACTATCGGACGCAACTATACCTTTTGCACGAAGCACCATTCCGTATTTTTCTTCGTTTTCAAGCTCTTTTAAGATATTTTTGATTTCTTCTTCTGTGTATTTGTTAGTTGTTTCCTTACCGAAGCTTACAAATACTTCGTCGGCATGATGATGTTCGTGGTCATGTTCGCAGCAACAGCCGTGCTCATGATCATGATGATGCTCATGTTCATGGTCATGTCCGCAACAGCAATGTCCGTCATGATGCTCGTGTTTGTGGTGATGTTCATGTTCATGTTCGTGCCCGCAGCAGCAATGCTCATCATGGTGATGTTCATTCTTGTGCTCATGATGGTGCTCGTGGTGGTGATGATGTCCACATTCAGGACAAATTTCATCATCATGAAGCTTTTTAAGCTCAGCTTCAACAGAGTTTGTGCCTTCCATTGCTTCCAAAATTTGTTTTCCGCTGAGTGTTGAAGCAGGAGTTGTAACGATAGTTGCTTTGCTGTTATGCTCTTTTATCCTTTCAACGCAGTCTTTGAGTTTGTCTTCTGAAATGCTTTCTGTGTGGCTTAAAATTATACAGCCTGCATTTTCAATCTGGTCGTTGAAAAATTCTCCGAAGTTTTTCATATACATTTTGCATTTGTTTGCATCTGCAACCGTTGTAAAGCTGTTCAGGATAATTCCATCTGATTTTATATCCTTAACAGCTTTTATAACATCGCTTAACTTTCCAACGCCTGAAGGCTCAATCAAAATTCTGTCCGGATTGTATTCCTTTAGCACTTTTTTCAAGGCTTCTCCAAAATCACCTACAAGGCTGCAGCAAATACAGCCTGAATTCATTTCTGTGATTTCAATTCCTGCTTCTTTAAGAAATCCGCCGTCAATACCTATTTCTCCGAATTCATTTTCAATAAGAACGAGTTTTTCTCCCAAATATGCTTCTTTTATAAGTTTTTTTATGAGTGTTGTTTTTCCTGCCCCCAAAAATCCTGAGAATATATCAATTTTTGTCATTTTTTTCTTTCCTTTCAAAAATATATTTATCTATTATATTATTTTATACCTATTTTTCAGTTATGTCAATATTTTTATAAAAAAAGATTTTGAGATTTTAGTTTTTGCTATGCATAAAATCCGTCTATATGAATTACTCTGAAATCTGCATAAGGATATCTTCGCAATACTTTATCAAGTGCGTTGTAGCTGTGAGACGCAACGAGAATATTTTCGGGATTAGGCGTAGCGCCTGTTGCAGTTACTATAACCGTATGATAAAAATCTCCCGTTTCATTCATAAGCTGTATGACATCTCCGGGCATCGTTTCCGAAACATCAGCTTCATGTCCGAAAACTGCTCTTTGGGTATTTGTGGTAAGAAAATTATAAAGATACTCAACGCCGCTCCATGAGGGAGTTCTGTCCGATAAGCTCACATAATACCAACCGTAGACAGGTGTAAAATTCATAACGCCGCTTCCCGCAAAAAGCGCTTGTGAAACGAATGCTGTGCAGTCTCCCCCTATTTCAGAAAAGTTACCGAAGCAGGGATTGTTTGAAAGCGCCCATCTTCTCGCATAAGCAACAGCCTGCTGTCTGTTATATTCATAAACCATTGTTTTTCCACCTTTTTAATTTTTTATCTGTTATCATTATATGAAACTATATAAAAAAGTTTCTTTTTGTATTTTTTAATCTTTGGATATCTGATGTCACGCTAAACATAGGGGCATAAAGTATATCCCATCAAAAACAAAACACTTATAGGGAAATCCTATAAGTGTTTTGGGTGGCGGAGATGTAGGGATTTGAACCCGCGTGCGATTGCTCGCAAACTGATTTCGAGCTGTTAGAGAGTGTTTTTAGATAGAGTAAATTAGCGGAAGTTAAAGG
>CAZHZL010000077.1:0-10915 GCA_964537245.1 uncultured Oscillospiraceae bacterium | reverse complement strand
TTGCTTGAAAGGAGTTACTTTATTCACTTTTACACAAAATTTTCGGCGGTCTCTCTTATGGGTTGTAACATTTTTACCAGGAACTGTTTAGACGGTTCCTGGTCTTTATTATCGTTTTTATAATTTTAATTTATATGTTTTTAAATAACAGTTCGGGAGGCGTGCATTGAATCAGTGAAACTGTTATTTTATATGTTTTTTAAGGTAGTGCCTTGTTTTTTGAGATAAAAATCCTCACACGAAAGTATGAGGATTTTGTGAATGTTCATATATTACTTAAATTTATGATTGTTAAATGCATATATTATGTTCACACCGTAACATATAAAGGATATATGCATAAGGTTACTGAAATTCGTTGCAGCAATAATTAGTAATATCGGATTAAGTAATTACAATTATCAAATTAATGCAATATTATTTTTTAAATACTTTATCCAATATTTTCTTGGCTTTTTTTGAGAAAGATAAATTTATTTTATCTTCAACCTTATGTTGTTTATTTGTAATACCGCCTATAATATTATTCATATTCTCTATATGATTATCAACATATTTTCTGTATTCAGTAACGCTTTTGGAAACGGAGTAATCAAAGGAGTCATCAACAAAATCATCATTTTTAAATTTGAATTTTTCATTTGGATTTGTGATATCAAAATACTGAGCATCCAAAATGAAACTGCATAATTTATCTATATCATCTGTCCACCCAGGGTAAGCGGGCATTTGATCTGGTGTTGATTTTAAGAAATTATATAGCTCATCCATCATAGCTTTTAACTCTTTTAATAATTCCTCATCAACAACGTCTACACCTAGTTTACTTCTAATATCAACATCACACATATTGGCAAATATATCTGTTTGGGAGGCGAATTTTTTTAGTGTTTCAATCCTAATTTTTAATAGTGCAAAATAATTAAATGTTGCACCTAATGTTTTATCTCTAAGATCTAATAAATAACTAAAACCTTTAATTGCAGTTACCCCCAAAATAATATTTAGAATGATAAGAGAAATAGATTCTATAGTGCCTATATAGTCAATTTTATTTTCAAAAAGCTCAAATATATATATCATTATTGTCACCTGTTGTCTGCTTTAATCGAGATATATTTATTGTTAATATCCTCGATTTCTTTGTAAAAAGCTTTCAGCTTTTCGCTTATTATTTCACTGTTATTTTCATCTGTAATTGTATTATAGTATTTATTAATACATGTACAGAAGTTTGATATATGACCATAATGATAATTTATGATACGTTCTATATATTTTTGTCTTCTTCCATTATTATTATAATAAATAGTTGTATCATTTATTAATGTTTCTTTTATAAATATAATTACTTTATTTGAAATCTCTCTTATTACCTTAATACATTCTAAATCTTTTGCCGCCTTTAACATAAAATCTTCCTTGTTAGGAAGCAAACATAATAATGGTGGGTAATTACTGTAATAACATGAAAAAAATTCAAATGTTTGAACTATATAGTCAATATATGCTTTTCCAGTTAATGTTATCGATATTTTTATTTTTTTCTGTATGTTTTTATAAAATTTTGCATTGTTGCTCCATTTTTTACTTCAGTTTTCTCAACTTCATTACATTGTATATCTATTAGTTGAATCCAATTGTTTTCTCTTCTATTATAATAATTCATAAAAAATAAAGCTTCTGATATTTCCTGAAAAGCATGACTATAATTATCGTCATTATAAAAAGGCATTATTCTATCTTGCGGGATATTTATAATTTCTGAAATTAATAAATCTAAAGACATGTATGGTTCGTTTCTGTTTCTATACTGATAATTTTGTAATGTTGTTAATATTTTTCTAACGTAGTTTAATCGCTCTCTAGTTTTTGGTTCTTTAGAATCGCTGATAAACTGCATAAATTCATCTTGTTGACTCAATTCGTTTAATATAAGCCTCATAATAATATTTCTAGCCGCATATCTGCATAGTTCTGGTGTTAATATCTTTTGCATGCTATATGTATCAAATTTCTCAAGACATATATTGTTGTTGGGGTTTGTTAAAATGCAATTTAGCATTTCAACAATAATGCGTTTATCATAGTTGAAAAGATAGTCCAACTTTTGTTGCAAACCTCGTGCTATTCCTCTGCCGAAGCCAATGTCATTTAAAATATAATCCATTCTTTGTTTGTATTTTTCATCAAGATTTAAACACTCCTCAATATTATTGTTCTCAAGCCATAACATTCGTTTTTTTATTATTTCACTCATCTGAAACCAAGAACTTATGTCAAGTATATGAGGCAAATATTCAGCTGTTTGTTGAGTTGTAAATAATCGAACTGTAGTTCTCCTCATACACACAACAAACCGAAATTTCTCGGAAAATATATCAATGTTATTTATAGCATTGTTTATTCTGTTTCTATCTGTAATATTACGCAAATCCTGCATTAAAGAAATTATCTCTGAACTATATATTTCTGTTGTTTTGATAAAACGTTCTAAATTATCAATAACAATTACATTTGTTTTTCCATTATTATGAATATCTAAAATATTTATATATATATCCAAAAACAAATCAAATGTATCTAATTTTTTGTTGTTGAGAAGTTCACAAAACTTTATATACATATATTCAATAACCCGATAAAATACGGTTTTATTGTAAATATACTTATGTATAGGAATATTTACAAAAAATTGCCTTGTAGTTTCCAAGCAGTCCATTGTATTTTTTCTTGATAAAAAATTGGATTTGTATCTGTATATATTTTTTAATATTTGATTAATCGTTGTTGTTGAGTTATTTTTTATAAATAAAAATTTTATAATTTCAGATAACAAAACAGAAGTAATCATTTCTTTTAGCGTGCTTTTTTTCTCAATTTTAATAGTTTTTCCGTAAAAAAGTATGTCTCTATTTGCTGATTGCAAATCTAAAATATTCCATGTTCGTTTTTCTGTTTCAATATATCTAAAATAATTTACAAAAGTAGTTTTTCCTGAACCAGCATCCCCCATTATTACATATGGTGATGTTGCATTGTCGCTCAACCATTTTTTAAATATTTCAAACTTCTGTTTATTATTATTCAAATCAGTAATCATTTCATTTTTGGTAATAAAATTCTCTTGCTCTTCTATTTCTGAATCTGAACTGCTATTTATTTGTTGAATTTTTTGGTCAAAATCTGGACCAACAAAACAATTATTAAAAAATTCCGGCATTGTCATTTTGGTTTTTATTTTCGTTGATACGGCATTATCTTTATCAAACGGAACATACAGCAATATGCTAGCATTTGGTGTTAACGGCATACAAACACATCCTTAACTATTATTTCTATATTTATTATAAACAGAAAAAATTTCTTAATGTAATATTATATTAGAATGATTGTTTTAATCAATTTATATTGCAAAAATGCTTTGAAATTCGACAAAAATGCTTAGTTTTCGACCTGTTCATATCATTTTTTAATCTACACATTCGATAGAATCCCCTTTAATGTATACAATGAAAGTATAAAATTTAAAGGAGAAATTTTTATGTCAAACAAAAAATCTATCAGTTATCGCAATGTTGGTGATTACAATATTCCTAACCTTACATTACTGCCTTAAGAAGCAAATATCAAGCTTAGTAAATGGGGAATGATGCATAAGGACTATCTTCTCAACCACAAGAAAGTAGTTTTTACAACTCTGCTCGCAGAAGGCAAACTATATCAGCACTGTGCCGAGTTAGAAAATCAGGCACGAGATATGTTTGATACTCTTATAGAGCAGATGGAAAATGCTGAAGGTGTAACCGAGCAACTGAAAGAGGAAAATCAGTTGGAATGGGTATGCCGTATGCAAAATATTGAAGCAAGGGCAAGAGAAATAGTATACACGGAGATTATATACAGTTAAACAAATTCTAAAGGCAGTAAGAAAAAATAATCTTACTGCCTTTACCTTTATATTTTAAGCTTTTCAAAATTATCTATTATCATCTTTGTCATTTTTATATTTGCATTTAATATGTTTTCGTATTTAGTAAAATCAGAGAAATATGCGATACACACTAATTGGTTTGATAAAATGACATATGGTAATGATTGCTTTTCGTCTTCTGTCATTTTTAAAACTTTCTCATAGCCATATACAATGTTTCTGTAAATATCAATCCATTTATTAAAGGCTTCAATATCGCTTACTGTTTCAGAAAGAATAGCTGTAGCAGCATAGCAAACATCATAAATTTTGATATTTCTTTCAGAAAGTTCAAAGTCAATAAATCCAATTCCTTCCGCATTCACAATGATATTACCGGGATTGATATCACGGTGGATAATTTGCTTTGGTAAAAAATCATATATGGCACCAAACAAATCTGAATATGATTTTTCAATATGTTCAGGAATGTCAATAAACTGTTTTGCCTTAGGTAAAGCCCAATTTACCACATTCTCAAATACATTCACTTCATCAACAACGGCTTCTATCGTCTCTAATCCTAAATGTAATTTTGCAATATTTTCTCCGACTAATTGAGCAAGGCTATAATCTTTTGATTCGTAAAAATCATGAGGATTTATGTGCTTCCCCTGAATTCTGTTTGTTAAATAGAAATACAAATTATTTGCTGTAATATAATCTTTGCCTGAAATTGTAGGAATGATTTCAACAGTATATAGTTCGTTAGTTTTCATAACATTGGCAAGTTCTATTTGCTTTTTTATCCTACCCAAATCACGTGAAACCTTAATAACATAATCTTCGCCAATGTAAAAAGCATTTTCATTTCTTCTGCCTGAATTGTTATAATAAACATCTTTAATCGATTTATCTGCCATATTCCAATTTTCAAGAATTGCAGATAGTTTTTTATGAGTTATCATTGTGTATCCATCCTTAACAAGTATAATTTTCGCAGGTTTTTCTACCTTAAAGTTGTTGAGGAATTCTGATGGAGTGTAGCCAATTTCACGACAAAAAGCCTTATAAAATGAAGCATAAGAGCCAAAACCGTATTCCAATGCAACTTCAATTTTTTTGTTATTACGACAGCTTATGTCATATATTGCATTGATTAACTTTCTGTGTAAAATATATTGCATAACAGGCATACCCACTATACCTTGAAATATACGATAATAATAAAAAACAGAAAAGCCTGATAAATCCGCCAAATCCTTTGCTGTAATTTCAGCTTTTAGATTTTCTTCAATATAGTCAAGGCTATTTTGAATTATTTCTCGGTTATCCATCTGAACACCTCTCTTTCTTTGTACTTGCAAGTTACAGATATATAATAACATAGTTTTGGTGAAAATGATTTCCTATATTGCTTATTTTTGATTTTGGGTTCCTATTGTAAAAGGCACAACTGCCAACAAAGAACTTACCGCCGGTAAAATGCTGAAAAGGAAGAACAGCATTGTAAACAAAGCTGTATATTCTGTACTTTCTCTTGCGATAAATCCATTAGCAATATACTTATTTAGTTTTGCCGTTTCGGCACTTGTAAAACCAATCACCATATATCCCGCACTTGAAATCAATGAAGATACACCGCTTTGAATTTTAATGATTGCCGTCTGAAAAGAGAAGAACAATGCTGTCGGCTTTGTGCCTGATAGTTTGTATTCTAACTCTACAGCATCATCAATAAGCAGAGTACGGATGTTTGAAGCAAGACTCAGGAAGCTGCCGGATATAAGTGAAAGTATGAACATAATCGCAAAGTTTGTAAAAGTGTTCATTGTTGTCTTGTTGCCGAGATACAATACAAAAATCATAATGTTAGGCAATATGGATGCAAGGTTGCATAACACATAGGCTTTTACATTGCCGAGTTTCCTTGAAAGTATAGGCACAAGAAATATTGAAAGCATCAAACCAACAAAGCTACCGGTACCGAGCAAGAATGTATAAATAAAAGTAAGTCCTGAATTTTTGCTTGAGAAGTAAAAGGCAACCAATGCAGATAGTACCACACCCTGTAAAGCACTCATTGAGGAGAGTAATCCTGACATAATGATTTTCTTTAAAAGCGGATTAGTGAGTATATATTTGTACTGTTGCTTTGTGTTGCTACTTCTCTTTTCGTGATAGTGTAATCGTTCTTTCGATACGGTCAACTGATAAAGAAAATATCCAACAACGGAGAAAGTGAGAGTAATGATAAAAAAGGCGTTCCGTTCATCTGTCTGTGTTCCTCCAATTGCTCCCGAAACTGCAAAAGCAAGGGGCTGGACAATCAGGCAACAAATACTGCAGACCATTGCACCGATAGGTCGCAATGAAAGAAGATTAGTGCGTTCTCTTTCATCTGCACACAGTACATTGGGATAACTTATCATAGGAATATCACCAAATGAAAAAATAATCTCCCACAGAATGAAAATAGCAAAGCCATAAATAATAATTGTTGCGTTTTCAAGTGTACTGTTGCTGTCAGAATAAATTTTCATCACAAAGCACAGAACCGTTATTATAGCAGTCGGCAAAGGTAAATATCGCAGATATTTTGCTAACGGCCATTTGCTTTTATTAATGAATGCTCCTATAAACGGGTCTTTAACAGCATCAAATATTTTTGCCGTACTGAGTATGATTCCGAGCCAAAAGGCAGGGATAAGAATTGTAAATTGAAGGTAGTAGGCAAAGCAGGACGATACAAGGGCATATAATATGTTCTGCCCTGACAGACCTAAAAGATAGCGTGCTTTTCCATTTTGCGGTTTTGTTTTCATTGTGAAACCCCTTTCGTTACATACTCTTGGTATGTATATTGGTAAAATATATTGCCGCAGATGCGGCTTATTTTTTGTTTGTATTCATACTTTTGGTATGTATATTTCCTTAATAAATTGCCACCGAGGTGGCAACCTATCATTTTCTGTTATCCATTTCGTTGATTTGTTTGTTCATATTATAAACTGCCGGGTACATATCAGAAACATCTACACCGAGCATCGCCATCATACCCAAAATAACCTGACACTTTTTCTCAATGTCCTCATCGTTCATTGAGAAAACAAGAGGATTGAGCCAAACATTGGCAAGTAAAGAGATAACCTCTGCAAGCTCTTTTGCAAACGGTATTTTGATTGAACCGTCTTTTATTCCCTCTTCGAGTACAGGCTTGATTGCATTAGGTGCAATGTCATTCACAGATCTTAAAAGCAAGTCGCTTAACATATGCGGCATATTCTGCAGATGAATACCCATACTTCTGAACTTCTGCTCCTGTTCGTCAACAAGAGATTCATAAAGCATAGCTTTAAGCTTCTCTGCACCGTTGAGAGATGTGTCTTCTGCTATCTTGTTCCACTTACGAGCCAAAGAGTTTTCTTGAAAAAGCCTTGCGGTAACGGCGTTCAGAATATCCTCTTTTGATGTGAAGTGATGATAAATAGCACCCTTTGTCAGACCGCCTAAATTATCAATAATATCTTGAATTGTTGTGTGTTCATAACCCTTTTCAAGAAAGAGCTTTTGTGCCGTATCAAGAATCAGGGTTACTGTTTCTTCGGGGTATTTATTCCTTGCCATAATTCACCTTACATACTATTAGTATGTTTATTATATCAATCACACACCGTATTGTCAAGACTTTGCCCTGAAAAGCACATTATAGGTAGAAATAATTTGCTTAATATGATATAATAATTTATTATCGACGGAAGGAGTATTACCTTGATTTATAGAGTAGATAATTTTATAGAAAACAATATAAATCCAATAACAAAAAGTGAATATGATTCCTCTTGGTTAATATTGGTTCTTTCTTCCGATATAGATGACGCTATGATTGTTGGTGCAAACAATGGTTGCGCTTACTCCATGAAAATCAGCAAACAGCTTCACGATGATTGGAAAATGGCTATCGGAGATTTTATTGGATATTGTAAAGTAAATAATCTAAACGGTATTATTGCAATTACAGAAGATGAATATAATGAAGCTCAGAACTATTATGTTGGACACAGTTATAATGAAACACTCCTGCGTGACTATGAAACACCAATTTTAGTACATAGCACATCAATGGAAAATTGGTATCAAATACAGAAAGACGGAATGCTCAAAAGTTGGAACAAACTCAATATTCCTAAAAAAGAACCTATTGGAAAACAACTTGGTGACCCTGTTCATTTTAGTGATTATGTTATGTTCGGTGGCGGTGTCAGCGGTGAAATTGTTGTCAATTCCAAACAATCAGATAAAATTGTAATGGATATTGATGCAGAATATAAAACAGGTGCAAGGCTCTATTTTGATGCAGAGAAAATAGCAAAAGACGTTTTGCTTGTTCGTGACGGTGCACATATTAAAGTCAAAGACTGTTTGCCTCTTGAGCCATATCTTATTTGGACAGCTACTTGGGATAAAGTGGGATTGAAAAGTCAGTTTTCTACACCAAAAATCTTTACAAAGATGTCAGATGAAAAGTTTAAAAATATAAGTCATAATCCTTTGAGAAGGAGGATGAATTAATGAGCGGTAAAGTCAAAAATCAGCATTATGTTCCAAGAATGTATCTAAAACGGTTTTCACCTGACAACAAAAGGATATGTGTATGGAATTTAATGGAAGATAAGATACTGACTCGACAGCAACCGGGTAATTATGCCGCAAAGAGATATTTTTATGATGCAAATGAAGTTGAACTAAGAAAAGCGCTGACCGAAATGGGTGAATTATATCCTGAATTAGTTAGTAATATAGACTTTTCAGATGAACAATTGCTTGAAAAAGCTCTTTCAAGAGTTGAAGCAGATGCAGGAATGATTATGGATTTAATCAGTGAAAAAACTGAGGAATTATACAACGAAACTAACATGCAAAAGTTGATAATTTTTCTCCATGAATTGACATATCGTTCGGAAAAGTATCGTAGTAGCATGGAAAACATAAGAGAACAAACGCTTAACTCACTACAAAGACTAGGAATATCTCCGGAACAGGTAGACGGCATGGAGGATACTCCAAAAGATAATCAGTTGTATCAGCTTATGGGAATTTCTCCTCTTTTAAAAACAGCTAAGATGTTAACCGAGAATTACAATTGGTATATTGGTACTGTTAAGGGGTCTATGAAATTACTGTTATCAGATAATCCTATGCAAGGTATTATGCTCGGATTCAATGATATTTGTGTTCCGCTATCGGGTGAAAAGGCAATTATATTTAGAATTGCAAATCCTGATTCACCGATATTGTCTGAAGATATGCCAAATGGAAATGAAATTGAGCTTTCACACAGAAGTGTATTCGCATACAATGCAGTTCAATTATCTTATGCAAATGGTTTTGTTTTCGGAGATAAGTTTAGTTTAACTGCATTGAAATTAATAACCGATAGACAGGGCGGATATTTTAAAATGTTTGGAGAAAAACCTACGCTACACGATGTTTTTAATTAATACATAAGGAGATTATTAAATAATGGTTGTGCTTAATATTTATGGACGTATTGAACCGATTTGTATTTCACATAAATTAAAGCTTTATATTTCAAATCTTCCTGAAGAGGAACACAATGAATGGAATTCATATTTATATGATGAGTTTAAAAAGTTTTTAGATATTGATAAAATTAACTGTACGTCTGCAGGTTTGGAATGGAAGAAAAGCATATTGGACATTCATCAAAAGAGTTGCCCAAATTCTGTAATGCCCGATTCTGCATCTGATGATGAGCGATTGCATGAAATCGTTGATAATATGATTTGTTTATACTTTGATTACGAATATGAGGATATGCCCTTAGGCGGATGGGAATCAAATCCTTTTGATGGAAGATTTTGTGAAAAGGATTATGCGGAATTAATTGCAGATTTTTTCCACTTTATTTCTGAAACGGATGAAGGATGTGTTCCTATATGGAGTTATTCTTCTAATTACGATAGAGAAGTACCATATTATCGCTTGTTTTTTATAAACCCTGACACTAATTTATGTATTGATACACTTAAACATTGGGGGAAAAGAATTGACTCTTTCTTAAAAGGTAAAAATGATTATTTACAGCTAGATTATATGATAAGAGCAATACACGACGATAACGAATATAATACATACCACTTATTTAAGTTATATTCATTATGTCAAATGTTTCTCGAAAACAAACATGAAATTGAACTTGACAATAAATTACCTGCGTTTTTAGATGAAAGATATACCGAAGAAGAAAGAAAACAAATTTCAACTCTACTTAGACATATGCGTAATAAAATTGCTCATGGTGATTTTATTAGATTTGAAAAGAAAACCGAAGAGTATGCACGGCTTGTTATGGATGGAAATTTCTGTTTTGATTATAGTGAGTATAGCAGAAAAAATTGGGTTGTAATTGATGCCTGTTGTTTATTAGAGCGGGCTCTAAAAAGAATAATTTATATGCTTTTTACAAAAAAATCAGAACTAAGAAAAATCAAAAAAAGTTAATACAAATATTGATAAATTTTTCGAGGTAAAAATATGGACAAAGACCAATTTAAATATCATAATTTTAATCACTTGCCTTCGATATATGGGGATATTAAAGTTAGTTCCAAAGGCAAGAAATATGCTGTAAAATTTGATAATGCTGCTGACTTCTCACAATCGTTTTATCTTTTTTCAAAAGCATTTTATGCATCGGCAGACCTTATTATAAACAGGATGCTTGATGGTCAGCAAATTGATGAGTTAGATAGATATTTTTTCCCTGTCTTTTACTTATATAGACATAGTTTAGAATTATTATTAAAAAGTATTGGCTTTAAAACCATAGTTAGCAAACCTGATAGAATCAGCTTTTTGAGCGAAACATTTCATAATCTTAATGATATTTTACTGTATATTAAAGACCGAGCCACAATTGAAAGGCCAACAGATGAAATACTTTGGCTTCAGAAATATTTTTCAAATATTTCAACATTC
>CAZHZL010000076.1:0-10972 GCA_964537245.1 uncultured Oscillospiraceae bacterium | reverse complement strand
GTTTGAATACATCTTTAAGGTCTTCAAAATTTTTTACATCAAGACCTTTCATGATATTTCTCAAATTTTCTTTTCTTTCTTGTTCAGCTGCCCGTTCTTCGGGACTTAATTTGTACCTTGGCATAATTAAAACCTCCAAAATGATATTTTTATTATATATCATCTTGGAGGTCTTGTATAGACTTTACACAAAATTTGGGATAGTCTCACTTTTTATTTAATTTTATTGCATTTGTTACTTTTTGTGTGTTTGGCTTATTTTTCTATACGACCGAGTTTGCCAGAGGCACATTAGACTATAGCTATAAATACATTATTGCAGTACTTGTGACATTCACAGTTCTGTTTATTGCACTCTGTATCATAAATGGGAAGAAATGCAGAAACATTTTAGGAATGCTTATGAATATCGCTGTTCCTATATCAATACTTAATGCTGGTGTTCTTGTCAAACGAGCAGGTAGCATTGGATTATGGTGCGTAGTAATTGCTCTTGCAGCGGTTTTATATTTCTGGTTGTTTGTCTGGCTTTGCAATAAAGTTCCAACACCTAAATTTATTGATAAATTTGCATCATTATTGATTCCATATGTGGAATGTGAAATAGACGAAAATGATATAATAGAAATCAACAAAAAGGCTGCTATATACGAAATTTCTTTAAAGAAAATTGTATACAATTCTGTAATATCTTTCTTTATTATTTTGAGTATAATTAGCACATCGACTATGGGGTGCCTTGGCATTTTTCAAACACACTATAATGCATATCACGGATATGATGTAAGTTATCACGAAAAATATATCCCCAATGAAGATATGCGTGAGTATTTAAAAATTGAAAGCAAGTATTGGGAGACATTAGATGTCGACTCAAGACTTGAGATTCTTCAAAAATTTGCAGAGCAGGAAGCAGTGAGGCTCGGGCTGCCTGAAGCACCTACCGTTGTTACTGCAGAACTCTACAACAAGTATTATGATGTGAATTACAATGCTGAGGAAAATTTGATAGAACTCGACCTCAATATGGTTAAGTACAATAAAAGCGGATACAAGGCTGTTAAGGCACTTGCTAACGGGGCTTACTATGCCTACGAAGATGCGAAGAAGCAACTTGTAGAAGCAATCAATTCGGATGACGTAACCTCTAAATACTCGGAGCTTACTATGTTTAGGGATACTGATGTTAACAATCAGACTGCTTTCGAAGAAAATGCACGTAAGTATTCAGAGTATGTGCAAAGTGAGTTCAGAAGAAAAATTATGCTCTTTAGGTTTAATGAAAGCAAAGATTATTATTGATTTTCAGGAGGAATAAAAATGGAAAACAAACTGCATAATGATGCCGACCAGACAAGCATGGAACAAGAAAATGGATATAAGCGCTGCATTACTCCAGATATGGTTTATGCAATAAATCGTTGTTCTGAAAGAGAACAGAAAATTATCAGGTTTATTTTTGGTGTTCCGGAAGATTTAACTGAAAATGATATAGAAAACGGATTGATTCTACCACTTGAAAAAGTTCATACTTATGAGGAAGCATCAGAAGTTTTTAGTGTTAGACCAGATATAGCTCGTATGATAGCAATGAAAATGTTTAGGTCACGTCATCATCTTAGACGAAGAAAGAGTTTAAAGGATTTTTTAAACGATTAGACAAAATAAACTTAAACATAAAATCATTAGTATACTTATACACAAAATGATAACAAAACTTTTTGGGAGGGTGAAACAAATGGCTAATAATCAAAAACACATATCACAAGTAGTTTTATCTCTAAAGAACACACAGCAAGAACTCTATGATAAAACAATTTTTGACATAATAACTGTAAAAGACGAGACTCCTGATAGGCGCCCCATTATATTGAGTGTTCTTCAAATAATCAACGACCTTACCACTAGAGAAAGCACTTTGGTCAGGGATCTATTTGGTATTCCTGAAAGTATGAGTGAACAGGATTTTGAAAATAGGAATGACGTAACTCTTGAAGAACTTCATACATTTGGAGAAACAGCAGCTAAATATGGTGTAACAGTTGAAAGAGTACGCCAGGTTGTTCTTAAAATGATAAGAAAAGGCGGATGTCCTAGAAAAAGCAAAAGATTGCGTGATTACTTGGATTAAAATTGGTTAAAATCATGGGAAAGCTTATGGATAAAGTTACAAAAAACAAGTCTTTATAGTCGAATATGTAAATATAATTTAATTACAGGAGAAACAAGTCAAAAACCGGTATCGAGATTGAAACACTCAACACAATATACAAAATTACTTATCCGGAGGGCTACACACTCGCCGAGGCGGTATGATGGTACTTTAGGAATACTTAGATAAAAAGAACTCGTTATGCTTTCGTTTGAAAGCATAGCGAGTTTTTCGTTATGTTAATACAAGTTATCATAAGAAAAGTGGTCATAAGAAAGAAAACGTGATGTAAAAAACAAATCATTTTTTTCGCGTTTTTCCTCGAATGTTTTTGTAATTTCTTTAATCAACTTTTCATTTTCATTGGATGCTTTACTAAAATTGGTGTGTTTAAGTAGTCTGCACATCAAGTACACATAACGATAGTTTTCAGCATCATACTCTGTATTAAGCCAATTTCTATAATCTTTTTGCATTTCGTCTTGAAGGGTAAAATCAAAGGCGTTTGTTATATGTGATATCTCCTCTTCTTTCACATTGCTTAATCTATAACTTCCGCACAGCAAATAACCTTGCGATATGTTTTGTGGGTATTCTTTGTTGTATTTTCTCATGTAATAATCGGAAACCAACGACACCTTATAAATATCGGTGTTAATTTTCTCTTTTATGGAAGTACAATAATTTGAAATGTTAGCAAGAGCATACGACAACATCTGTACACCATAAGCATAATACATAGTTTCGCTTGTGAACGCTTTAAGCTTGTCAGTTTTTTCAGTTTTTGTAAATGTGCTTTTTTTCTGCCTCACAAAAAACACATTATATGCTTTATCAAATAGTTTTTTTATTATTTCAATTATTTCAGCTGCGTTTTCATCTTTCTGAATAGCTTCCCATGATTTGGCTTGAACTTGTGTACAGTTTTTCAAAAATCCTATGGGAGTATTTATATCCGCATCTTCGTTTTGGTGCACTAACCCGTATGCAAAGTAAAACAACGGTTGCCCTTTTGCAAAATTGTTATTTATTGTACAGGAATCTTTGACTGATTCTTCTACATATTCTTCGAAAAAGCCGGGATATTTACTCGTCATATAGTTCCAATAGCTAATTTGAAAACTATACATTGTTTTTGCGTATGTACAGTATAATATTTGTTCAATACATTTTCTTGGAAGCCTTAAGTCGCTTGCAAGTATAGCTGATAGCAGATAAATATAACAAATTTGCCTCTGCCTTGGGCGAAATGAAAAATCGGATGCTCTGTTACAAAATTCATTAATCACTTTTTCCAAAAGCGCGGAATCAAGGTTATATAACATACTAAGTCCATAAAAACAATAGTCATCAAATCTTTCATGAAACTGTTTTTCTAATTTTACATCATTTTTAGATTCGCTAAAGTTTGTTTTGGCGGTTTCGGGAAAATAGTCCTCTATGCTATCAATCGTTAATTTTACAGACTTCTCCAAGGTGTCGGTTCTATTGATACAAAAAGCATTGTAAATTCCAGCACACACTAACCTGAATGGTTTAATTTTAAATCTTATACCATCGGTTACAAACTTGTCACACAAATCTGATTGTTTAAAACTTTCTACAACACCATCAAATATTTGCTTGGTTTCAGTTTCGTCTGTAAATATATTTGAATGTAATGATAAATATGTTTCTCTTGCTTTAATTAATTCGTTTGATAAGAGAACATAATTTGTATGATGCTTGTTATCTTTAATATTTTTCTTGATTTCGTTCGCCAAGAAGCCTATAACATGCAAAAAATCCGATGCGAAAAAAAGTTTGGATTTGCGAGATACTTCAGATGCTATTTCGTTAACCCATTCCAAAATTGATATTACAGGAGGACGTAGGACATCACTTTTACTAGACATATGCCTAAGGATTTCTCTAACTTCATACATGTGTTTTTTTGTATCATGCTTGAATAAATATTCGTACATTGGATGAACACAAAAGTTGTCAACTAGCTTTTTGGCATATTCACATAAAACATCTTTAGTACATCTTCTTGTAAGAGGGATATTATTCCACATTGAAATTTTTTCGCTTAAAGTTTTATAGTCACAAAAATCGTTGTCAGTTATGTCAAACAAATAATAAAGTAATTTGTTTTCCGAAATAGATATATCATTCCACGAATCAGTGTCTTTGATTATGTCTATGTGATAAAATCCGTCATCATAAGTTATATTTTTATAAAACTCTTCAAAACTTAATAAGTCACTACATTTTTCTGAATTTAGTCGAGGGAATTTGATCTTGTTTAACAAGAAAATATCATACAGTATAAATGAAATTAAATAAATATAATCTTCATAATGCTCGGCTTCTATTTTCAACTCTTTGTTTAAATAATTGTAGCTTGTGAGAGGAGGTAACTGTCGTTCTTTTCCATTACAGTAAAGAAACATTTTTTCATTACTGAAAGCTGCTTTGGGACGTTTTAAAACCACAAATAAATTAACACCATTACAGTTGTTTTCGTATTTATACTCTATATAGTTTTCATCATCAGCACTGCTTTTTCGCCCTTGAATACCTTTGTACAGTTTAAAATGGTTTTTTATTAGTTCATTAAGAGAATCGGTAAAATCGTTTTGATAGCTAATTATAGCCGTTTCTTTTAAACCAAATGCTATTGCTGTTAGATAAGTTTTATTGAGTAGCAGTTTTCTAGTTATCATTTGTTTTCCTTTCAATCAATCCATTGTTTGATTTTATAAATATCCCTATTAGATGTGCCTACATGTCAAATATAGATTATTTAGATATGTTGTAATATGCTAGAAAATAATGATATTATAATTTTTATTAAATATGTGCTTGCTATATTATACACCATATTTGTTTTTACATCAAGGGCAGGAAAGTGAATTTTCCTCATTCTATAATGTTTAAACCCAAAAAGTACAAGTGTATTAATTGGTAATTTGTTTGCCTTTTAAGTTGGGATGATACTTATAATCCCAACTTTCATTTCTTTTCCAGACAATGACAATTACTGTTTTTATTATTATAATATACTCGTAAACAAAAATACTTCAAAAGAAAAAGGAAAAACAATATGAAGGTATACATTAATTGCAAATGTGACTATAAAAAGGCTGACAGTATAATGAAAAAATCGATTTGTGATAATATGTCAAAATTGAATGAAAAATTGTCTACTCTTGGTGTTGTAGATGTTAATCGGGTTTTCAACAATGATGCTATTACTTATGACAGAGTAAACAATCAAATGTTTATTTATAAGGGTCGGGGTTACAACGGGATTCAACTTAGAATTGTTTATGCTGCGGTATACTGCAATTCTGGTATAGAATTCTATGTTATTGATTACATATCAAAGACTAAAAACAACAAAGATTATATAAGAGATTTTCAAAAAAAATATCGTGACTGTAGGCTTTCAACTCTAAAATTTGTTGATGCCGTTGAATATGCGTGATGAAATGAAGGGACGGTGACATTCGTGATGACAACATCCAAGTTATATAAAAGTTGGATTCCTCCTTAAACCATATTACAGACTGAGAACGGATATGTGAAAATATATACTTATGATTCATTTGGCAATCAAACATCAGGTCAGATGCACATTACTATGAGAACAACCTCGGGAAAATGGTTGTGTGAATTTGACACAAAATCCGGCTCGAAACTCAAGCTCGGCAATAACAATTCAGCCTACAGAATTTATATCGCGAAGAAAAGGTATTCTAACACAATAAAAGGAAAAGGCGACGATTTCTTAAATGTTGGAAAATGTAATTTCTGGGCAATTAACTGTTACAGTAACTGCTATATGAAATAGTATATTACTTATCCGAGGGTAACGGTATTTGTGTAAAACAGTTGTAAGTCTGACAAATAAGGAGGAATGGCAGGGGTGTCACTATGTGAAGCCTCTGCCATTGGAAGAAACCATGAAAAGAAAACACTTTGTAATGATATGCTTAGCTATAATTGCAGTGTTGAGCATATGTTTTTTTGTTTATAAATCAGTACAAAATAAAATTCTGCTCTGTGACTATGGTGATATAGCAATAGATATATCAGAATGCCATTTAACAAAGGACGAACTTGATACAGCAATTTCTGTGCAGCTTAGTGCATTAAATACGGAAACTACTGAGTTGACTGATGAAATTGCTCGATTATATTTTCAAAAAGATACCGCTGAACAAGCCAAGGAAAGCATTATATACGAGATCGTAAAAAATCGATATTACGAATCTCTATATTTTCAAATATTAGAGTTGAGTTATGTGGATGAAAAGCTCCTTAATGAATATGCCGAACAGACTTATGAGCAACTTATTCTGTTAGCGAATGAAAAAGGATTGTCCTTGTCGCAGTACTTAGAGATAGATGTGTTTGACAACGAAGTGTTTATGGAAACACTTCGAAACATGAAAAAAGAAAGACTCATACTTGATAAGATAATACAAAAAGAAAATATTGCTGTCCCAACTGAAAATGAGATCTCAAGTATGTATGAATTTTATAATGAGTTGAATACTTTGGAACGAGACTATTTAAATTACACTATAAAATATGCAGTGGTAGAAGAACATTTACTCACTATACGTCGTTCCGAAATCGAAACCTATTTTGATATCATAAAAAGCGACTTGTAAATACGTCCTATTATCTAATAAAAGAACAAAGTAATATCAAAAAGGAGGTATAATACATATGACACAAAAAAGAAGGATTGTTTATGGCACGACAATTATACTTGGTTTAATTCTCTCTGTGATTGTAGGTGTAATCTATAATCTGAATTTAGATGGTGTTAATTTTTTTAATTACTCTTCACGTTATTATTTCTTTATTCCTGTTCTTATACTGTTCGGTATTGAATCGTTTTTAGTGGTAAAAACGGTAGAACACTATTTTTACAATGATAAGAAAAAAGAACCAAAGAAACTTGTTTTAGCCAGTGCCACAACAATAATATTGTTTGTTTTAGTGTGGTACTTACAAACACGATACTTGGGCTCCGTGCTAATAAACGCATTTGTTATAACGTTTATACTGCCGCTAATCATATATGTCATAGAAGAAACAAGAAAATACAGATATGGATTCATTGCCATTATATTCGAAGTTATAGTCGCAACACTTTCTATAGGAATTGTGTGTGAGGCTAAATTTGCACTTTATGCACTAATAATCTTAAACTTTTTAGCAATAAATACATATTTCGAAGGTGATACAAAAAAAGAAAACAAGCATTGCTTTGCAGTTCTCTTGATTGGCGCATCAATAATTCTTTTGTTTATAATGTTTTCTCTGTCTCCGTCTTTGATGGAACGACAATATGATTTTTGTCATCAGGAAGGCATAATTGAATACGATGCAATTAAGGAAGTGATATGTCAAGCTAACATAATAGATTTTGATTTAAACACTACTTTTCTTAATGAAGTGAATACTGTATATGGTTGTGGATACACTCATCTGCTTAGTATGTTTGGTTGGCTACCTTTAATTGTTTTTGTTACAATACAGCTTTCAGTAGTAATAATGATGGGTATGTATTCGGTACATAATTCAAAAAACAGATTTTATAAGAATGTGTTATGGTTTTGCACCGTAACAGTCGGATTCCAGTTGTTTGCAGGTCTTGCTTCATCCTTCCTTTTAATGCCTATTTCTGAATTTGGCATATTGTTTGTAACTATACGTGGATTGGAAACTGGCATAGTTCCGACAATAATGTTTTTGATACTTATGTTTGATAAATATTCGGATGAAAAAGACAAAAGCAAACCTATAAAAATAGTGCTCGCAGGCGGACCGTGTAGTGGTAAAACAAGTGTAATAAAAGGACTAAAAAAGTGTATAAACCCCAAGTATGTTCAAAACGTGAAGTTCATTGATGAGGTAGCTTCATCTGTTCTTTCAGAGTCTCGTTTTTCAAACGAAAACAGGCTCACCTTCCAAGAAACCATATTCTCTCGACAAAGCATGGAAGAAGAGGAACTTGACTCAAATATTAAATTTGTGATTACCGACAGGGGAAAAGCAGATGCCTACGTATATTTGTCTGATGATGAAATCAAATCAGTAGATGGATTGGGAGATTTGAATCAAGTTCTTTCTGAATATGATGCAGTTATTTTCTTTGAAAAAAGTGATAATGCTTATTTAAAGAGAGATGATGATACCATAAGGGTTGAAAACAGTGCCGAAGAAACTGAAAACGTTTCTACACGAACAAAAGAGGTCTGGATGCAGCACAACAACGTTATTGTAATTCAGCCATTTCCTTCTGTTGATGAAAAAGCTGAATATGTTGCAATGCAAATTAATAAGATTTGCAAAAACAATATTTTTAAGTGTAGTTTTAGTCAACTGAAACAATAATGTTTTAGCTATATAGTATAAGTTCAGATGTATGAATTACCCAAAGACATCAAACCATTGGAAATGATGTCTTTGGGTTTTAAATAGGTGTTAGTATATAAAATCATTCTATCATATACTTTCATGATTAATGTTTTGTAAATCAAACGTAAGATGTTAGAAAATAAATTCACCTTGACAATTTAAATTTCACATGATATAATAGTTTCACCGATTTGGTGAAAGGTGGTTTTTTGATGAAACTAAACTATTCAGAAAATCAATATGAGCAATTGGCAAAAGAACAGCTATGCCAAACATTAAATAATATTCCTTTTGTATCCGATGTGGAAATAATCAGCATTCCAGAACGAGACTATTGTTTTGATTTTTATGCAATCGTTCATTATTCGGATACCGATGAAGCGGAAAAATTCTGTGTAAATGTAAAATCCAACGGTGAAAAGCGTTTTGCCAATTCATTTATGCAAATGGTACCAATGCGTCGTGAGGATGCCTGCTATATTTTTATGGCACCGTATATTTCTGAAGTATCTGCGGACAGCTTAATCAAAAATCACTTTAGTTTTATGGATCTGTCCGGAAATTGCTATATTCTCTCTAAACGTATAATCCTTCACTACCAGGGAAAAGAAAATAAATTCATAGTAAAAAGAGAAAAGAAACAATACTTTTCAAAGTCCTCTACCGCTGCCTCTGCTATTATGCGTACTCTGTTAGATAAGCCGCATGCTTGCTGGGGTGTTAAGGCTTTGTCTGAAATAACAGGCAAAGCAATAGGTACTGTTTCCAATGTAAAAAGCTTTTTGAAGGATCGTGATTGGATTGAAGAATATCCACACGGGTTTGAATTAAAGAATACAAAAGAGCTTTTGTATACGTGGGCAAAAGACTATCATCAAAAAGATTCGCTGACCTTTGAATATTACTCGTTTGATTCTATCGCAGAACTCGAAAAACGTATATCAGAATGGAGCAAAACACACGATAATAGTGCATTACTTGGCGGATTTTCGGCTGCTGCAAGATATGCCCCCACTGTTCGTTATAAAAAAGTTGATGTTTATGTAGAGCAACAGGCTTACAGTGAATTTATAAGGGATTTGGAATTGAAGCCGGTAGAATCAGGCGGGAATATTGTAATTACCATTCCCCACGATGAAACACCTTGTATGTTTTTCCGAGAAGTTAACGGTGACTACATTACATCACCTGCACAAACGGTTATTGATTTGTTAGGAAATGCAGGTCGAGGAGAAGAAGCTGCCGATGCTATTATTTTAAAGGAGTTTGAACAACGATGATAAAGGATACGGATTTGAAAAGTGCCACTGACTATTCCAAAGGAATGGTAGATGCGGCATACAGTGTACTTGGTGAAATAGTAAATCTTCTTGAACATTTTGCTGACGATATAAGGATTGTCGGAGGTTGGGTTCCGTCATTGTTATTTCCCGACAATGATCATATTGGTTCTATTGATGTAGATGTGCTTTTCAATCAAATTGATATAGGAAAAGCCGAAAGCTATGAAAATATCAAAAGAATACTCACAAGAAATGGGTATAGAAGACATCCCGAAAAGTATTTTACTTTTGTAAAAACAGTAACTATAAATAATGTTTCGTACGATGTAGATGTTGATTTGCTTTCCGGAAAATATGGCGGTGATGGCGGAGCAGTAAGTAAGCATATAGACGGAATAAAGGCTTTGCCTGCTACGGGAGGCAATTTCGCCTTTGAGTTTCCGCCTAAAGATGTTAAGATTGATTACACCCGTCCGGATGGTGCACTTGATAGCGGTCACGTGAGAGTTATATCAATTATTCCCTACATAGTTATGAAAACATCGGCACTCGGAAGAGGAAAGCCGAAGGATGCATATGACATTTATTACTGCATCAATCACTATGAGGGTGGAATTAAGATGCTTTTGAACGAAATGCTTCCGTACAAGGATAAAGGACTTATAAAATCCACCTGTGAAAAGCTCTCAGAGAAATTCGCTTCTCCTAATCATTCGGGACCCGTTGATATCGTTAATTTTATGAATATCGTGGATGATGAAGAATCGGAGCAAATAAAGCAGGATGCTTATCAGAAGATAAAATTCCTTGTGGATGGATTGACTGACTGAAAGGTAATTAACGAATAAGTTTAATAAAATACGTAATATGTGTTGTTGAACATAATTTGCACCTTTTGGGTGGTTAATTCTCGAATTATTCGCACCTTTATTGTTATATGTTTTGTATATATGCAATTTTGCTATAAATAAATTATTTTTTGTCACCTTAACTCCTGCCATTGCAGAAATGATTTTTATATGATAAAATGACATTGTAAAAATGGTAAGCAGTTAAAACGGTAAG
Source organism: uncultured Oscillospiraceae bacterium (assembly GCA_964537245.1). Classification (GTDB taxonomy): domain Bacteria; phylum Bacillota; class Clostridia; order UMGS1840; family UMGS1840; genus UMGS1840. The sequence goes on along the minus strand of CAZHZL010000076.1, from coordinate 49 downwards.
CAGTTAAGCAGGTATTGGCGTATGCCTTTTCTTAGGATAGGTGTGTGCA